>NZ_SMKG01000205.1 GCF_004348525.1 Micromonospora sp. 15K316
GGGCGGGTCGCGGGAGCGCCTTTGAAGGAGGCGCCGATCATCCCCGAGCCGGCCATGGCGAGCAGGACGACGACAACGGTGCCGGCGGCACGCCACGGTTTCCCGTGACGGCCGCCGGCCCTTGTCGCCGTCGCGTCAGGCGACCGACTCATCGGTCCGCCGACGACGCATCAGCACGATCCCGCCCAGGGCGGCGGCGCCGAGCAGGCCCGCACCACCCGCGGCCAGGTTCATGTCGGTGCCGCCGGCCGCGCCGCCGTCACCGCCGTCGACCCCACCGCGCGGCAGGACGACCAGTTCGCCCTCGCCGCAGGAGCCCTTCAGCTCGTAGCGGCCAGGCTTGGCGTCCTTGTCGACCTTGGCTTCGCCGTAGTAGACGAAGTCACGCTTGTGCTCCCAGCCGCCCTCGCGGTCGTGGTCACCCTTGCGGTCGTCCTCTCGGCCGTGCTCACCCTCGCGGTCGTCCTCGCGGCCGTAGTCGCCGGACTCCTCGCCGTTCCAGCCGTTCTCGCTGTCGCCGGACTCCTCGCCGTTCCAGCCGTTCTCGCTGCCGCCGTTCTCCCACGAGCCGTTCTCCTCGTGGCCGCGGGACTCCTCGTCCTTCTTCGAGTCCGAGCCGTACTCCGACCCGTTCTCCTCCGAGCCGTACGAGCCGGAGCCGTTCTCCCACGAGCCGTTCTCCTCGTGGTTGCGGGACTCCTCGTCCTTCTTGTCGCCGTTCTCGCCGTGCTCCTCGCGGCCCGCGGCGTCCTGGCCGTGCTCGTAGCCGTTCCAGTCCTTGCCGTCCTCGTGCTTGTTGCCCTCGTCCTTGCGGTCCTCGTCCTTGCGGTCCTCGTGCTTGTTCTCTTCGTCCTTGCGGTCCTCGTGCTTGCGGTCCTCTTCCTTCTTGTGGTCGTCGGCGGCCGCGTCCGCCGCGCCGCCGCCCTGGCCACCGTTCGCCGACGGCTGCCCGTTCTGCCAGTCGCCGCCGTTCTCGCTGCCCTCGTGCTCACGGCCGTTGTCGTCCTTGCCGTGCTCGTCCTTGCCCTTGTCGTCCTTGCCGTGCTCGTCCTTGCCGTTGTGGTCCTTGCCGTGCTCGTCCTTGCCGTTGTGGTCCTTGCCGTGCTCGTCCTTGCCGTTGTGGTCCTTGCCGTGCTCGTCCTTGCCCTTGTCGTCCTTGCCGTGCTCGTCCTTGCCCTTGTCGTCCTCGCCGCGCCAGTCGCCCCGGTCCTCACCCCGGTCGTCCTTCACGGGCTTGAGGTCGACCTTGCCGGTGACCTTCGACCACACGAAGGCGTGCTCCTGCTTCTCGGAGCAGATTTCGAGGAGCTTGACCTCTTCGCCAGCCTTCACGACGTGCGGCTTGGCCAGGACCTTCCCGTCCCGGTCCTTGCCGTCGTGGTGCCCGTCCGCGAGCGCGACCCCGGGGGTGAACACCAGGAGGGACGCCCCACCGAGGGCGGCGCCCGCGACGACCTTCCCGAGCATCTTCTTAGCCATGACCTGCGTCACTCCATCCCTGTCGTCCTGAACTCGGCGCACCCGAGCTGAGACTGACGTTAGACCGTTTCATGACTTATAAAGGGAAAGATTCGTGTTTCTACGTTCCTACGGCGTAAGCCCTACACGGGTGGTACGCGGCTTTCGCTCCTCTCGGCGTCGCTCGGACGTGTTGGTGCCGCGCTGTCCGTGCCTGCGCTGTCCCCCCGGCTTGGGCAGGCGTGGGTGGTTTGGCCAGCTCGGTGGCGGTGCGGGCGCACGACGAGGCCCCTGCCCGACCGCGGACACGGTCGGGCAGGGGCCTCGTCCTGGAGTGCCGGGACTATCAGGGCACGGTGCGCTCCACGGCGGCCTGGCCCAGCTCGTCGAGGTCTCGGCGGGCCCGTTCGAGATTCTCCGGCGTGAGGTCCTGCCCGCGGGCCATCACCAGGTCCTCGGGATCCCACGGCTGTTCGCCGCCGGTCCGGATGTTGTCCCCACCTGCACCGGTGCCGGTTCCGGTCGCTCCGGTGCCCGCCGCGTACGGGTCACCGAGCAGATCCTCGGTCGAGGCACCCGGCCCGGTGGGGTCCCCCGGCTGGGCGAAGGACGGGTTGTCCCGGTCCGCACCGCCGCCCGTCCGGAGCTGCGGGACGGTGCTGTCGTCGTCCACCGCCGCGGCCATCTCCGGGCTCTCCTCCAGCGGCGGTTGGCGGTCACGATCGCTCATGCTGCTGCCCTCCTGTCCCGAGGCGCCTCTCACGTCTTGCCTGATCCGATCGCGTACCCCACGGGCGGCCCGTCATGCCCGGTCCGCCGGGTGATCGCGCCGCTCAGCGAGGAGTCGCGGGGCCGGGCCCACCGTCGTCCGACCGGTCGGCCACCCGCTCCCGGCCCTCCGGGGCCGGCGGCTCGGCGGGGCGGAGCCACTGCCAGAGCAGCATCAGCAGGCCGAAGGCGAGCATCACGAGGCCGGCCCAGAGGTTGATCCGGACGCCCTGCGCCTTGTCGATCTCGGCCTGACCGTCGAAGACGCCCATCAGGGTGACGACCACTCCGTACACGGCGAAGAGCCCACCGATCACCCGGCGGATGTCGAACAGGCGTGCGGCGGCCGAGCGGCGCTGCTCCGCCTCGCCCCCGTCGGCCAGCGGTTCCCGGGCCGGCTCGCTGCGGTTCTCCATGGCGCCAACACCTTTCCTAGAAGACCGGGATGTAGAGGACGACGGCGAGCACCAGGACGATCACGCCGAGCAGCAGGGGAGAGCGGTACCAGGCGGCGTCACCGGCCAGCACGTCCCCCTTCAGGTCGACGCCGCCCGTGCCGTAGACCAGCCCGCGCAGGTCCTCGTCGCGCTTCGGCCTGGTCAGCGGGGTCAGGATCGCGGCGACCAGGGCCACCGTGCCGAAGGCGAGGCCCGCGCCCCAGAAGCTCTCCTCCAGGTCGGAGTTGAAGTGGATCACTCCGCCCCGGTACAGCAGGTAGGTCCCGACCGCCACCACGGTGCCGGAGAGCAGCGACCAGAAGCCGGCCAGCGCGGTCATCCGCTTCCAGAACATGCCGATGATGAAGGTGCCGAAGAGCGGGGCGTTGAACACCGAGAAGAGGGCCTGGATGTAGTTCATGATGTTGCTGAACCCGGCCGCGATGAAGGCCGTGCCGATGCCGATCACGACGGCCGCGATGGTGGCGTACCGGCCGACCCGCAGGTAGTACTCGTCCGGCCGGTCGCGGCGGACGTACGCCTGCCAGATGTCGTACGTGAAGACGGTGTTGAAGCCGCTCACGTTCGCCGCCATGCCGGCCATGAACGAGGCGAGCAGGCCGGTGACCGCCACCCCCAGCACGCCGTTGGGGAGCAGGTCCCGCATCAACAGCGGGATCGCGTTGTTGTACTGCAGGTCACCGCTCGACGCGCCCAGGCCCTTGACGGTCACCAGCGCGATCAGACCGGGGATCACCGTGACGACCGGGATCAGCAGCTTCGGGTACGCGGCGATGATCGGCGTACGCCTTGCCGCGCTCATGTTCTTCGCCGACAGCGCGCGCTGCACCTCGGCGAAGTTGGTCGTCCAGTAGCCGAACGAGAGTACGAAACCGAGTCCGAAGACGATGCCGAGCCAGTGCGCCCCGAGCGGGTTGGCCGAGCTGCCGGTCTCCTGCCAGGCGTGCAGCCCCGCCTCACCGAGCTTCGAGTCGCGGACCGCGTCCATCAGGCCGGAGACACCGCCCACCTTCACCAGGCCGATCACGGTGACCGGGATCAGACCGGCCAGGATCACGAAGAACTGGAGCACCTCGTTGTAGATCGCGCCGGAGAGACCGCCGATGGTGATGTAGGCCAGCACGATCGCCGCGCCGACGATGATGGCCACCCAGAGCGGCCAGCCGAGCAGCGCCTGCATGACCAGCGCCAGCGCGTAGAGGTTCACCCCGGCGATCAGCACCTGGGCGACCGCGAAGCTGATCGCGTTCAGCAGGTGGGTCGGGCGGTTGAACCGCAGCCGCAGGTACTCGGGGACGCTGCGGACCTTGGAGCCGTAGTAGAAGGGCATCATCACGATGCCGAGGAAGACCATCGCCGGCA
Organism: Micromonospora sp. 15K316; assembly: GCF_004348525.1. GTDB lineage: Bacteria > Actinomycetota > Actinomycetes > Mycobacteriales > Micromonosporaceae > Micromonospora. Next base: position 4,047 of record NZ_SMKG01000205.1, read on the forward strand.
CGGCGCCGATCCAGTAGTAGTGAACCGTCATCACGCCGTACTGGGCACCGTTGGCGGCCATCCCGATGATCTCCAGCGCCCCGAGGTTGGCGGAGACGAAGGCGAGGCCGGTCACCCAGGCGGGCAGTGACCGGCCGGAGAGGAAGAAGTCGACACTCGTGCGGATCGCCCGGCGGGCGGCGAAGCCGACGCCGAGCACCGTGATGAAGTAGAGCGCCAGGAGGATGTAGTCCAAGGCGTTCATGTCCAGCCGAAGTCCGCCGCCGTCCATCCGCGTCACCTCTCGTCCCGCCGGTCGCGTCTCGCGGGCGGCCTACTACCCGGGGCCGCCGGAATCCACGCCTGACGCGCAGGTTCCGTGCCGGGCGATCGTCCGGCCACGGAGACGAGAGGGCCCCGGCCGGTGGCCGGGGCCCTCTCGTGGACGGTCAGCGACCGAGCACGCGGTCCAGGAAATCCCGGTAGCGGCGAACCGCCATCCGCAGCTCCTCGGTGTCCGCGGAGCCGTCCCCCTGCCAACTGCCGAGGCTGCTCTTCTGCGCCGCCAGCGCGGCGGAGAGCGCCTCGATGGCCTCCTCGACGAGCGCCTCGGCGTGGCCGGCCGCGGCCCGCGGGTCGTCCACGAAGCGCAGCTGGACGTCCCGCCAGCGGTCGCGGAACCCCTGCGCGGTCAGCGAGTCGAAGAGGCTCGCCGGCTCGGCGGCCACGGTGGAGCCGGCCGGACGGGCGGTACCCGCCGAGGCGAGCGTGCCGGAGCGGCCGGCCGGGGCCGAGCCCGGAGCTCCGCGGCCCGCGGCGGCCGGATCGGCATCGGGCGAGACCGCGTCCGGATCGACCGCCCCGGGGACCGGGCTGCCGTAGCCGGCCATGTCGACCGCCCCCGCGTCGGGGTCGCCACCGGGCGCGGTCAGGTCCGCCCGACGCTCCGGACCGCCCTCGACCGCGCCGGGTGGCACGACGGTACGCGGAGCCGACGGGTCCGTCCGGACCGCTGTGGAGGCGGCCGACGCGGTGACGGAGGTGCCCCTGCGGTGCAGTTCGGCGGTCGGATCGGCGCGCGGGCCCTCGCGGGTGCCCTCCTCGGCGCCGTCGCCCGGCCGGGCGGTCCGCTCCTCCCGGGCGTCCGGCTCGTCCTCCGGACGTGGGCTGGCGAGGGCGGACGCGGCCACGGCACCGGCCACCGTGGGGGCGCCGAGGGCGGTCGGCACCGGCCCCGGCTCGTGGAAGCCGCCCTCACCGGCGTCCCGCTGCGCCGTCCGGGCGACCCGGGTGTCGTCGTCGGCGTCGGTGCGGCCGGTTCGGGCGCCGTCGTCGGCCACCGTCGGGTCGTCGAACGTCCCCCGGTCGTCCAGCGCGTCCTCCGGCACCTCCGTCCGCCCACCACTGTCGCCGGCGGGCGGCACGGGTACCGGGGCGGACCGGACGGCCTCGGGGTGGTCGTTGCTCACCTGCTGCTTGTCCTGGCGCATCGCGGTGCCTCCTCAGCGGTTGGTGGCCTTGCGGGCCGGCTCCGGCCGGCGCTGGTCCGGGAGCTCTGCCTCCGGCGCGCGGGGCCCGGGGCGTGCCTCCTCCGACTCGCGCGGCTCCGGGTGATCTCCATCCGAGGCGTGGGGCCCGGCGTGGTCCTCCTCCGGCCGGCGCTGTTCGGGCAGCCGGGGGCGCACCGGCTCCTCTCCGAGCAGGTCGGCGAAGAGCGCGCGGTAGTGCACGACGGCCTGCCGCAGCTGCTCGGTGTCGGCCTCGCCCCGGCTGTTGCGCAGGTGGATCTCGTGCGCGTCCCGATAGTGGGTCAGCGTGCGGGCGTGCTCGACGGAGAGATGGGCGATCTGGTCGGAGAAGTCACCGGTGGGATACCCGCGCTCGGCGATCAGCCGGGTGACCAGCTCGTCCGCGTCGCCGACGGTGTCGGCCGGGGAGTCGATGAAGCGGGCCTGGAGCTCCTCCCAGGCGGCCGCGTACCGGGCCCGGGCCTCCGGGGCGAGCGGGGTGAGCGCCAGTTCCGAGTGGCGGCGTTCCCGCTCGCGCAGCTCCCGCTCCGCGTCGGCGCGGCTGTTGCGTTCGGCGACCACCCGGTCGTACTCCGGGCCGAACCGGTTGCGCAACGACCGTCGGCGCGCCAGCGAGCGGGCGGCGACGGCCAGCGCCACGACCACCAGTACGGCGACGACGATGACGATTATCTGCGTGGGCGACATGGCTCCTCCTTCGTCACCCGGTATTCCCTCGCCTCACCGATCGCCAATCCCGATCCGCCGTACTTTCCTGGGCGATCCCTCCGCCTCGCCGCGCCGGAACGTCGTCGCTGCGCGCCTTGTCCGGTTTCCGACCCGCGGGGTGGCCGGTTCACGGCCGTGCCCCGGACGTGGTGCGTACACGTGATCGGCTCGGTGGGGGGTCACGGGGACCTCCGGGCGTGGCTCGACCCCGGTCACCGGCGGCGACAGGGGTCGAGCGGGCTCGGTCGCGTCGTGGTCGACACCGCTCGCGCGGCGCGGCGCGCTCGCCGGTCATCACCCGGTCGGCACGTGTTCCCATTCCGCTCCACATCGGAGCGTTGTGGTGACCGCAACGGGCGGTAGTGCATCTTGCCGCGATTACGTATCCTGCCCAAGGCGCTCTGCCGGTGCCCGGTGCCAGCTGCCGGGAGGCTCCCCGGTGGGAGCGCTGCCCCGGCCGTCGCCGGCGCCCCTCCTGCCACACCGCCCGGGCGAGGTCCGATGAGAACGCGCGACTGGCCGATCCGCTCGAAGCTGACGGCGCTGGTCGTCGTGCCGGTGACCGCGCTGCTGGCACTCTGGATCTTCGCGACCACGCTCACCTTCGGACCGGCGCTCGACCTGCTCGCCGCCCGCACGTTCCGCTACGACCTGGGCCGTCCCGGTGACGCGGTCGTCGCCGAGCTGCAACGGGAGCGCCGGCTCACCGTCGAGCAACTGGCCGGCGCCCGGCCGCTGCCCGCCCTCGCCGAGCAGCGGGAGCGGACCGACCGGGCGCTCGCCGAGCTGCGCCGCCGGGTCGCGGGCGAGGAGCTGCGGGACGCCGCCGACGCGTCGCTGCAGGCGCGCATCGACCAGCTGGTCACCGCCCTGGACGCGCTCCCCGCCGGGCGGGGCTTCATCGACCGGCGGAAGCTGGACCGGGCCGGCGCCTTCGGCCTCTACAACGGGATGATCGGCTCGGCGTTCCAGGCGTTCGCCGCCACCGCGACGCTGCCCGAGCCGGACCTCAACCGGGAGTCCCGCGCGCTGACCGGGCTCGGCCGCTCCCGGGAACTGCTCGCGCAGGCCGACGCCCTGCTCAGCGGTGTGGTGACCGAGGGGCGGTACGCCGAGGGGGAGCACGCCCGGCTGGTGCAGATCATCGGCAACCAACGCTTCCTCACCGAGGACGCGGTGGCCGACCTGCCCGCCGCCGAACGGGCCGCCTACCAGCGGCTGACCGAGCAGGCGGCCTTCGCGCGGCTGCGGGTGATGCAGGACCGCCTGGTCGCCGGGGACCCCCGGACGGCGCCGCCGGTCGACCCGGCCGGCTGGCAGGCCAGCTACGACGAGGTGCAGCAGCAGCTGCGGGAGTACGAGTTGGACGCGGCCGACGGGCTCGCGGACCGGTCGGTGCCGACCGCGGTTCGGATCCTCGTCCGGCTCGCCGTCGCCGGAGTCCTCGGGCTGGTCGCCGTCGTCGCCTCGGTGCTGGTCGCGGTGCGGGTCGGCCGGACGCTGGCCCGCCGGCTCAGCGGCGTACGGACCGCGGCCCTGGAACTCGCCGAGCAGCGGCTGCCCGAGGTGGTGGCCCGGCTGCGGCGGGGCGAGCAGGTCGACGTGACCCGCGAGGCCCCTCCGCTGGAGCACGGCGACGACGAGATCGGCCAGGTCGGCCGGGCCTTCAACGAGGTGCAGCGCACCGCGATCCGGGCGGCGGTCGACGAGGTCACTCTGCGGCGCGGCCTCAACGAGGTCTTCCTGAACATCGCCCGGCGCAGCCAGAGCCTGGTGCACCGGCAGCTCGCCCTGCTCGACCGGATGGAGCGGGGCACCGAGGACCCGGACGCGCTGGCCGAGCTGTTCCAGGTGGACCACATCGCCACCCGGCTGCGCCGGCACGCCGAGGATCTGGTCATCCTGGCCGGCGCCGCCCCGGGACGGGGTTGGCGCAACCCGGTCGCCGTCGTGGACCTCGTCCGCGGCGCGATCTCGGAGGTCGAGGCGTACGACCGGGTGGAGATCGTCGACGTGCAACCGGCCGGGGTGCTCGGGCGGGCGGTCGGCGACGTGATCCACCTGCTCGCCGAGCTGATCGAGAACGCCACCGCCTTCTCCCCGCCGGACACCCGGGTCAGCGTCAGCGGTCAGCGGGTGGCCAACGGGTACGCCCTGGAGGTCACCGATCAAGGGCTGGGCATGTCGGACGCCGCCCTGGAGGAGGCAGGCCGGCGGCTCTCCCGCTCGCCCGAGTTCGATCCCGCCGAGAGCGCCCGGCTCGGTCTCTTCGTGGTGGCGCGGCTGGCCGCGCGGCACGCCGTCCGGGTCAACCTGGGCAGGTCGGAGGCGGGCGGGATCACGGCCGTGGTGCTCGTTCCGGCGGAGCTGATCACCGACGAGCCGGCCCCGGGTGTGGGGGACGTCGTCGGCCGGATGCCGGACCGCCGCCTGACCGCCGCCCGAGGTCGGGCGGCGCCCCGACCGCGGGCGGCCACGGGTCGACGCGCCCCGGCACCGGCACCGGCGACCGCCGGCCCCGGTACGGCGGTGCAGGGGCTCACCCCGCCCGCGCCGTCCCGACTCGTCGAGGCGCAGCCTCCGACGGCCGCCGGAGAGACCACTCCGGCCGACGTGGACGGCCTGCCCCGGCGGGTCCGCCGGCGGCCCCCCGCCCGGTCCGCGCACCCCGCCGACGGCACACCTTCGCCGCGCCCGCCCGAGGAGGCGCGCCGGGTGATGGCGGCGTTGCAGGCGGGCACGGCCCGTGGCCGTGCCGCCGCGTCGACCGGCCCGGCGCCGCGCACCAGCCCCCACCCGGCCCCGCCGTCCGACACACGGGCGGCCGGCGGAGAACCGACCGAGACTGAGAGGGACGCCTAGTGCAGCAATCGACGAAGCAGAGCGCCGATCTCGACTGGCTGCTCGACGAGCTGGTGCAACGGGTGCCGGCCGCCCGCGAGGCGGTGGTGCTGTCGGCGGACGGGCTGCTCCTCGGCTCCACCGCCGAGCTGGACCGGGACGACGCCGAGCACCTGTGCGCACTGGCCGCCGGATTCGCCAGCCTGGCCCGTGGTGCGAGCCGGCACGTCGACGGCGGGCCGGTACGGCAGACCGTGGTGGAGATGGAGTCGGCGTACCTCTTCGTCACCGCCGCCGGGCAGGGCGCCTGCCTCGCCGTCGTGAGCGACGCGGACGCGGACATGGGCCTGGTGGCGTACGAGATGGCGATGCTGGTCATCCGGGTCGGTGAGTACCTGACCGCCCCGGCCCGGCCGTCCACGGGTGCGGTCGATGCTGACTGAGCCGCCCGGGCCACACCCGGAGTGGCTGGACGACGACGCGGGCCCGGTCGTCCGCCCCTACACCCTCACCGGCGGCCGGGTCCGTTCCGCCGCAGACGGGTTCGACCTGGTCGCGTTCATCCTGGCGAGGCCGCACGCGAACGCGGCCGACCCGCGGCTCGCGCCGGAGCACCGGCGACTCGTCGAGCTGACCCACCGGCCGGTGCCGGTGGCGGAGCTGGCGGCCGAGCTGGACCTCGCGGTCGGCGTCGTCCGGGTGCTCCTCGGTGACCTGCTCGCGCGCGGCCTGATCGCGGTGCACGAGCCGCTCTCCGCGTCCTCCATCCCCGACGACGACATCCTCAAGGCGGTGGTCAGTGGACTCCGTGCGCTGTGACCGGACGGGCACCGGGGCCTGGGTCCCCCTGGCGCTGAAGATCCTCGTCGCCGGTGGGTTCGGCGCCGGCAAGACGACGCTGGTGAGCGCCTTGAGCGAGGTCCGGCCCCTGCAGACCGAGGAGATCCTGACCGGCGCCGGGGCCGAGACCGACGACATCTCCGGCGTGGAGGGGAAGTCCACCACCACTGTCGCGATGGACTTCGGCCGGATCACCATCAACGACGACCTCCAGCTCTACCTCTTCGGCACCCCGGGGCAGGACCGTTTCTGGTTCCTCTGGGACGAGTTGGCCTTCGGGGCGCTCGGCGCGGTGGTGCTGGCCGACACCCGTCGCCTCGCCGACTGCTTCCCCTCGATCGACTACTTCGAGCAGCGGGGCATCCCGTTCGTGGTGGGGGTGAACTGCTTCGACGGTGCCCGCGAGTACGACCTGGCGACCGTACGTCGGGCGCTGGACCTCGACCCGGAGGTGCCGGTGATGCTCTGCGACGCGCGGGACCGGCAGTCCGGCAAGCTGGTGCTGATCGGCCTGGTCGAGCACGTCGCCCGGCAGCGGGGTGAGCCGGTGCCGGTGGCCTGAGCGGTGGCCCCGCCCCACCGCCGCCCCTGCTGCCCGAGCCGCGGCGGCCGGCGACCCGGTGAAAAGGCGCCCTCGGATGGCTGACCGGGCGGCGACGGGGAAAGTCTCTGGTTGGATCTGACGCAGGCGTCGGCGGAGGGCGGATCAGGTGAACGGTCGGGGTGAGCTCGTCCACATCGGGTGCTACACGACGGAGAGCGGCGGGCGCGGAACCGGGATCATGGCGGCCCGCCGCGATCCGGCGTCCGGCGTGTTGACACTGCTCGACACCGTCGGGCCGACCCCCTCCCCGTCGTTCCTCGCCCGCCACC
>NZ_SMKG01000206.1 GCF_004348525.1 Micromonospora sp. 15K316
GCCACCGGCCGGGCCGGCGGCAGCGGTGCGCCCGGCCCGGTCACCGACGGGGGCGACGACGAGGATTGGCCCGAGCCGGCCCGCCCCGGCGGTGCCGCCCCCGCTGCGGCCGGCGACTCCGCCCCCGCCGCGGACGCGGGGGACGGCTGGCCCGAACCGGCCCGGCCAGGAGGGGCCGCCCCGGCGGGCGTGCCCGGCTCGGCCGGCGTCCCGAGCGCCCCGGGAAGTGCCACCGTGAGCGCCCCGGCCGCCGCCACCGGCAGCGCCGCCCCGGCGAACACCGGCGGTCCGGCCACGCCTCGGCAACCGGCCACGCAGAACGGCAACGGCGCGGCGGTGAGCAGCGCCATCGCCGCGGCGCGGGCGGCCGCCGCGGGCCGTGGTCCGCGTACCGCCCAGCCGGCCCGGCCCACGGCGGACAGCGACTGGGCGGGCGAACCGCCGTACGACCCGGACTACGACGGGCCGGTCCGGCCCGGCGCCGGGCGGACGCAGGCGGCGCCGGCGGCCCCGGCCTACGAGGGGTTCGACCCCGGCGACGAGCCGCTGGACGACGTGGTGGACGAGAAGACGGCCCGGGAGTCGAGCGAGGAGCAGGCGGTACGGCTGCTCCGCGAGGCCTTCGGCGCCGAGAAGATCAACGAGGTGGACGCCCGCTGAGCGACGCGGGTGGACGCACCGGAGAGTGGATCGGTCGGACCCAGCGGATAGGCTGAGCGACGGCCCAGCAGACGAGTGCGAGAAGGAGCCATCGTGCGCCCAGGTGGACAGCCGAACATGCAGCAGATGCTGAAGCAGGCGCAGAAGATGCAGCAGCAGATCGCCCAGGCGCAGGCCGAACTCGCCGAGGCCGAGCTGACCGGCACCGCCGGCGGTGGGTTGGTCACCGCGACCGTCGCCGGCACCGGCGAGGTCAAGAGCATCAAGATCGACCCGAAGGCGGTCGACCCGGAGGACGTGGAGACCCTGGAGGACCTGGTCGTCGCGGCTCTGCACAACGCCGCCGAGGCGGCTCGGGAGCTGACCGAGCGGAAGATGGGCCCGGTCGCCGGTGGCATGGGCGGCCTCGGCCTGCCGGGTTTCTGAGCCGCAGATGTACGAAGGCGCCATCCAGGACCTGATCGACGAGCTGGGCCGGCTGCCGGGTGTGGGCCCGAAGAGCGCCCAGCGGATCGCCTTCCACGTCCTCTCCGCCGACCCGGCCGACGTCAACCGGCTGGCCGGCGCCCTGCGCAAGGTGAAGGAGCTGGTGCGGTTCTGCACCAGCTGCTACAACGTCGCCGAGTCCGAGCAGTGCCGGATCTGTCGCGACCCGCGCCGCGTCGACGAGGTGATCTGCGTCGTCGAGGAGCCGAAGGACGTGGTGGCGATCGAGCGGACCGGTGAGTTCCGCGGTCGCTACCACGTGCTCGGCGGGGCCATCAATCCGCTGGAGGGGGTCGGGCCGGACAGCCTGCGCATCCGCGAGCTGATGACCCGGCTCGGCAGCGGCGCCGTTCGCGAGCTGATCCTCGCCACCGACCCGAACACGGAGGGTGAGGCGACCGCCACCTACCTGGCGCTGATGGTCAAGCCGATGGGGATCGCCGTCACCCGGCTCGCGAGCGGTCTGCCGGTCGGCGGCGACCTGGAGTACGCCGACGAGATCACTCTCGGTCGCGCCTTCGAGGGCCGCCGCGCCGTCTGAGCCGCGACTCAGGCGCTGCCGTCCGACGCCCTTCGGTGGAACGCCTCGCCGCCCTGCCCGGTCGACAAATCGCTTATCTCCATAGTCATGTATGTGTCGCCCTCGGCCCCTGGCGGGCCTTCGGGTGTCAGAAGGTGTCGGCTTGATAGCGATTACCTCACGGGCGTTCCGCTTCTTGGTTTACCTGTCATAGCCTCCCGCACACGGACCGAGCCACGACTTCGTGTGGTCAGGCGCATGACAGAGGTGAGAGATGCAGGCGAGAAGGCTCAGAACGGCCGTCGCGATCGCGGCCGTCACCGCCCTGGCGGTAGGCGCCGCCGGGTGCGCGGAGAGTGAGCGTGACGGCGACAGCGGAGAGGCCAAGACCGGCGGCACCTTCATCTTCGCGGGTGCCGGTGACCCGAAGAACTTCGATCCGATCTTCAACGACGACGGTGAGTCGTTCCGGGTGGTCCGGCAGATGTTCGACACCCTGGTCACTCACAAGCCGGGCACCGCGGAGCTGACGGGCGGCCTGGCCGAGAGCTGGGAGCACGACGCGACCGGCAAGGTCTGGACCTTCAAGCTGCGCCAGGGCGTGAAGTTCCACGACGGTACGCCGATGAACGCGGCCGCGGTCTGCTTCAACTTCGACCGCTGGTACAACATGAAGGGCGCCGCGGCCCAGGCGAACATGATCTACTACATGGACACCTTCGGCGGGTTCGCGAAGAACGAGGCCGAGGGCGCCGGCGAGTCGATCTACAACAAGTGCGAGGCGAAGGACGACGGCACCGCCGTCCTGACCCTGAACAAGTACAAGGGCGCCTTCCCCGGTGCCTTCGCGCTGACGTCGCTCTCGATCGCCAGCCCCGAGGCGCTCAAGAAGTTCGACGCCGACACTGTCACGCAGAACGGTGACTCGTTCGCGTACAGCGCGTTCGCCAACGAGCACCCGGTCGGCACCGGTCCGTTCACCTTCGGCGGCTGGGACAAGGCCAAGGGTGAGGTCACCCTGAACCGGAACCCGGACTACTGGGGTGACAAGGCCAAGGTCGACAAGCTGATCATCAAGATCATCAAGGACGAGAACACCCGCAAGCAGGAGCTGCGGGCCGGCACCGTCCACGGTATCGACTTCCCGGCCCCGGCCGACCGCAAGGCGCTCGCCGACGAGGGCTTCCAGGTCATGGACCGGCCGGCCTTCAACATCCTCTACCTGGGCATCAACCAGAAGAACCCGAAGCTGAAGGACCTGCGGGTGCGCCAGGCGATCGCCTACGCGCTCAACCGTCAGCAGCTGGTGCAGACCAAGGGCCCGGGTGGCGCGAAGGTCGCCGACGAGTTCCTGCCGGACACCGTGCTCGGCTACGCGCCGGACGTGCAGAAGTACGCGTACGACCCGGAGAAGGCCAAGCAGCTGCTCAAGGAGGCCGGCGCCGAGAACCTGACGCTGAACTTCTACTACCCGCCGGACGTCACCCGGCCGTACATGCCGAACCCGCAGGAGATCTTCACGATCCTGGCCAACGACCTGCAGGCCGTCGGCATCAAGGTGAACGGTGTGCCGCGTCCGTGGAACGGTGGCTTCAAGGACGACGTGCAGACGTTCGGCAAGCACGACCTGCACATCCTCGGCTGGACCGGTGACTACAACGACCCGGGCAACTTCGTCGGGACGTTCTTCGGCCGGGGCAAGGCGGAGTTCGGCGACCAGGCGATGACCGAGATGTTCGAGGCCATCAGCAAGGCCGACGGCACCGTCGACGAGGCGGCCAAGAAGGCGGCCTGGGAGCAGGTCAACCGGGACATCGCCAGCAAGTGGCTGCCGGCCGTTCCGGTCTGGCACGCCCCGCCGGCCATCGTCGTCACCAAGGACGTCGAGGGCATGGTGGCGAGCCCGCTGACCGACGAGCGGTTCAACACCGTCAGCGTCAAGCAGTGACGCCGATCGGCTGACGCCGTAGGCGGAATCGGCCCGGGTTGGGGGTTTCCCCCGCCCGGGCCGATTCCGCGACCATCGAGAGTCTGGTGTGTGAGAGATGTTGCGAGTCATAGTCCGCCGCCTGCTACAGCTGGTGGTGACGCTGATAGCGCTGTCGGCGCTGATCTTCATTTGGCTGCGGAACCTGCCCGGCGGCCCGGTCGACGCGCTGCTCGGTGAACGGGCCACCCCCGAGACCCGCGCCCTGCTGACCAAGGCGCTCGGTTACGACCAGCCGATCCACGTGCAGTACGGCAAGTTCATGCAGCGGATTCTGACCGGTGACTTCGGCAACTCGATCCGCACCGGCGATCCCGTCATCGAGGTGATCGGCCGGGCCTTCCCGGCCACCTTCGAGTTGGCCCTGGCCGCGATGGTCATCGCGGTCGGCCTCGGCATCCCGCTCGGCTACCTCGCCGCCCGCTGGCGCGGCCGGTCGCTCGACCACCTGACCGTGGTGGGCACGCTGCTCGGCATCTCGATCCCGATCTTCTTCCTGGGCTACCTGCTCAAGGACGTCTTCACCCAGAACATCCACTGGTTCCCCCCGTCGGGGCGGGTCGGCATCGGGCTGGACAACACCAACATCACCGGCTTCTTCGTCCTCGACGGCCTGCTCACCCGGGAGTTCGACGCGGCCGCGGACGCGCTCTGGCATCTGGTCCTGCCGGCGTTCACCCTCGCCACCATCCCACTGGCGGTCATCGTCCGGATGACCCGGGCGAGCGTGCTCGACGTGCTCAACGAGGACTACGTACGCACCGCCGAGGCCAAGGGCCTGCGGCACCGCACCATCCGGGGGCGGCACATCCTGCGCAACGCGCTGCTGCCGGTGGTCACGACCATCGGTCTCCAGACCGGTGCGCTGCTCTCCGGCGCCGTGCTCACCGAGAAGGTCTACAACTGGGGCGGCCTCGGCACCCTGATCACCGACTCGATCACCGGCAGCCGTGACTACCCCGTGCTCCAGGCGCTGATCCTGCTGGCCGCGTTTGTCTTCGTGGTGGTCAACCTGCTGGTCGACCTCTCCTACGCCTTCATCGACCCGAGGGTGCGTGTGCGATGACCGAACCCACCACGCAGGCAGGTCCCCCGGCCCCCCGGCGAAAGGGCGAGCGTCCGGGCCGTACGGGCGGGAACGTCAACCGGCTCGGCGACCGCAAGAAGGCGCGCCTGGAGGAGTTGGCCCAGGCCAGCGCCGGCAAGGGCGGCGTCAGCCTGTTCCGCGACGCCATGCGCCGGCTGCGGCGCAACCCGGCCGCGATCGTCGGCGCCACCATCATCGCGCTCTTCGTCCTCGTGGCGATCTTCGCGCCGCTGATCGCCCCGCACGACCCGGTGCAGCGCTTCGACGAGTTGACCAGCAAGCTCGCCGCGGACAACATCCCCGGGCCGACCGCCGGATTCCCGCTCGGCTCCGACGAGTTGGGCCGGGACCTGCTCTCCCGTCTGATCTACGGCAGCCGGCAGACGCTCTTCGTGGGCGTCCTCGCCACCCTCATCGGGCTCGCCATCGGTGTGCTGCTCGGCGCGATCGCCGGCGCCTTCGGCGGCTGGGTGGACAACATCCTCATGCGGGTCACCGACGTGATGCTGGCCCTGCCGGCCCTGCTGCTGGCGATCACGCTGGTCGCCCTCGCCAGCCGGTCGAGCCAGTGGACGGTCATCCTCGCGGTGGCGATCGTCAACGTGCCGATCTTCGCCCGGTTGCTGCGCGGATCCATGCTCGCCCAGCGGGAGAGCGACCACGTGCTCGCCGCCCGGGCGCTCGGCGTGAAGCAACGCAGCATCGTCCTGCGGCACATGCTCCCCAACGCCATGACGGCGGTGATCGTGCAGGCCACGCTGACGCTCTCCGTCGCGATCATCGAGGCCGCGTCGCTCTCCTTCCTCGGCCTCGGTGACCCCGACCGGGACCGGGCCGAGTGGGGCGCGATGCTCGGCGACGCCGGGGTCCGCTACTTCGAGGTACGCCCCGAACTGGCCTACTACCCGGCGCTGGCCATCATCGTCGTCGCGCTCGGCTTCACCCTGCTCGGTGAGGCGATGCGTGAGGCCATCGACCCGAAGAACCGGCGGTGACGACGATGCGATTCGACAGCGGGGCCGGCGTCGGCCGGCGGCGGCCGCGAGTGACGGACCAGCACGGTGAGGAAGTGACCCGATGAGCCTGCTCGACGTACGAGATCTGAGCGTCGTGTTCCAGCGGCGCGGCGAGCAGCCGTTCACGGCGGTCGACAAGGTCAGCTTCACGGTGGAACCGGGGCAGACGGTCGGCCTGGTCGGCGAGTCGGGCTGCGGTAAGAGCGTGACCAGCCTGGCGATCATGGGCCTGCTCCCCAAGCGCGGCAACAAGGTCAGCGGCGAGGTGCTCTTCGACGGCGCCGACCTGCTCAAGCTGCGGCGGGACGACATGCGGGACCGGCGCGGCCGGGACATCGGCATGATCTTCCAGGACCCGCTCTCCTCGCTGAACCCGGTCATCCCGATCGGCGTCCAGGTCGCCGAGGTTCTCGAGCGGCACCAGGGCCGTGACCGCAAGCAGGCGCTGCGCGAGGCACGCGAGCTGCTGGACGCGGTCGGCATCCCCGACCCGGACCGGCGGCTCAAGGAGTACCCGCACCAGATCTCCGGCGGTATGCGGCAGCGGGCGCTGATCGCCATCGCGCTCGCCTGCAAGCCGCGACTGCTGATCGCCGACGAGCCGACCACCGCCCTGGACGTGACCATCCAGGCGCAGATCCTGACGCTGCTCAAGCAGCTGGTGGACGAGACCGGGACCGCGCTCATCATGATCACTCACGATCTGGGTGTGGTGGCCGGTCTCTGCGACACGGTCAACGTGCTCTACGGCGGCAAGGTGGTGGAGCGGGCCCGGCGGCACGAGTTGTTCGCCCAGCCCCGGCACCCGTACACGCACGGGTTGCTCAACTCCGTGCCCCGGCTCGACTCGATCCGCGGTGAGCGGTTGCACGCGATCCGCGGCTCGGTGGCCGACAACATCCCGTGGGGAGAGGGCTGCGCCTTCGCGCCGCGCTGCGACAACGTCGTCGACGCGTGCCTCGAAGGACCGCCCCCGCTCGAGCCCACCGCCACCGGCGGCGACCTGCGCTGCAACAACCCCGTTTCCGAGGAGGTGGCGGTACCGTGACCGAGCGGACCCGACCACTGGTCGAACTGCGTGACGTGAAGGTCCACTTTCCGATCAAGAGCGGCGTGGTCTTCGACCGCACCGTCGGCTATGTCTACGCGGTGGACGGCGTCTCGCTCTCCATCAACCCCGGTGAGACGTACGGGCTGGTCGGCGAGTCGGGCTGCGGCAAGTCGACGCTGGGCCGTGGCCTGCTGCGGCTGGTCGAGCCGACGGACGGCGAGATCGTCTTCGACGGCACGGACGTCCGCGGGCTCAAGGGCGAGAAGATGCGCCAGGCGCGCCGCCGGATGCAGATGATCTTCCAGGATCCGCTCTCCAGCCTGGACCCGCGCCAGTCGGTGGAGTCGCTGTTGCTGGAGGGCCTCAAGGCGCACGGGCTGGCGAACGACAAGGCGGAGACGAACCGGCGGCTGCGCGAGACGCTGGAGGCGGTCGGCCTGCCCGCCTCGGCGCTCACGAAGTACCCGCACGAGTTCTCCGGCGGCCAGCGCCAGCGGATCGGGATCGCCCGGGCGCTGGTGCTCGACCCGGATCTGATCGTCGCCGACGAGCCGGTCTCCGCGCTCGACGTGTCGATCCAGGCGCAGGTGCTCAACCTGCTGAAGGACCTGCAGGGGGAGCGCGGGCTCACCTACCTGATCATCGCCCACGACCTGGCGGTGGTGCGGCACATCTCGGACACCGTCGGGGTGATGTACCTGGGCGGTCTGGTCGAGGAGGCCTCCAGCGAGGACCTCTACCGCGAGCCGATGCACCCGTACACCAAGGCGCTGATGTCGGCGGTGCCGGTGCCGGACCCGGTGGTGGAGGACCGACGTGAGCGGATCCTGCTCGCCGGCGACCTGCCGTCGCCGTCGAACCCGCCGGCCGGGTGCCGCTTCCACACCCGCTGTCCCTGGGCGCAGCCGACCCGCTGCGCCGACGAGCGGCCGGCGCTGCGCGAGGTGACCACCGGCCACCGGGTGGCCTGCCACTACGCGGAGGAGATCGCCGCCGGGCGGATCCGGCCGCACGAGGTCGAGCCGGAGCTGGTCCGGCCGGTCGACGGGGCGGCTCCCGGCGACTCGGGCGAGCTGATCCCGACGCCCTGACCGCCCGGCCGGTGGTCGTGCCGCCCGGCTCTCCGGGCCGTCCGGCCACCGGTTGGCCGGCCTGCTTACCGGGCCGGCGCGAACGTGATGCCGCAGAGGCAGGTAGCTGCCTCTGCGGCATCCTGCGTCTACGTGGAGGGCGTGCCCCGGCCGGTCCAGCGGGAGCCCCGGACGTCGCCCGCGGCGCTCAGCCCTCCGGACGGTCGAGCAGCCCGACGGCGATGCCGTGCACCGCGTCGAGCGCGGCCGGATCCGGCAGAGCGGCCCGGCCGCCGGTGACCGCGTACCACTCGTCGGCGTCCTTGTACTGCACCGTGAGGGCGACCTGCCCGTCGGTGTACTCGGTCCGCAGGGTCAGCTCGCCGGTGACGACGCCGACCTCGTCGGTCATCACCCCACCCGGGCCGGCCACGATGTCGCTCGTCCGGCTCTGCGGGGCACCCGCGACGGCGGCGCCCGGGCTCGCCGCGGGGACGCCACTCCCCGCGTCCGCCTGCATCCCGGCACCGGGCACGGCCGCAGTGGCGGCCGGTGGTCCGTCGGCGTTCATGCCGGCGCCGGGCACCGCCCCCGGAGCCCCGGCGTCGCCGTCCGCGGTCATGCCGGCCGTGGTGGGCTCCGGCCCGGTTCCGCCTCGCTCGCTCATGCGCAGCCCTCCAGCATGTCGGTCAGGGCGGTCTTCTCGGCGCTGGTCACCGTCAACCGCCAGTGGTGCTTGACGGTTACCCAGTCTTCGGCGTACTGGCACCAGTACGACCGGTTCGCCGGTTTCCACTGGGACGGGTCCTGGTCGCCCTTCGACCGGTTGGAGGTCGCGGAGACCGCGATGAGCTGCGGACGGTTGGTGTCGTTGGCGAAGTCGCCCCGATCCGTGTCGTCCCACTCGTCCGCGCCGGAGCGCCACGCGTTGGCCAGCGGGACGACGTGGTCGATGTCCACGTCGGAGGGGTCGGTGAAGGTCCGGCCGTCGTAGGCGCTCTCCCACCGGCCGCCGACCACGTTGCAGCCGGAGAGCTTGATGTTCTCCCCGTCACGCTTCAACACGGTGTCGCGTACGTCGCAGTTCGTGCCGGTGTCCCGCCAGTGCGGGAACCGAGCCCGGCTGTAGCCCTTCATCGAGCCGGCGCTGGCGACGGTGAGTTGGCCGAGCATCTCCACCGCGTTACCGCCGGTGCTGCTCGGGGTGGCCTCCGGCTCGTCCACGGGCATGCAGCCGGCCGTGCCGAGCGTCAGCGCCGCGGCGAGCACGGCCGCCGCGACCGGGCGCGGTCCTGATCTGGTACGCACAGACGACACCTCTCCAGCTTGCGGGCTTACGGCGATCCCGCACAGTACCCAAGCATGGTTTCGGCGTTTCGTGGCGTCTCACAGATGGCGAGTGGATGATGGGTTCCCGTGTCTCAACCCTCACCTGCCCTGCGGATAAGCACCGCCGCCGGCCGGGGAACAATGCTCGCCACGGTCCTCGCCTCCGGGATGGTCTTCCTCGACAGCACCGTGGTCAACGTCGCGTTGCCCCGGCTCGGCTCCGACCTGCACGCCACCGTGGCCGACCTCCAGTGGACGGTCAACGGCTACATGTTGATGCTCGCCGCGTTCGTCCTGCTCGGCGGGTCGCTCGGTGACCGGTTCGGCCGACGCCGGATCTTCCTGCTCGGGGTGGTCTGGTTCACCGCCGCGTCCATGCTCTGCGGCCTGGCCCAGGGGACGGGCTGGCTGATCGGCGCCCGCTTCCTTCAGGGCGCCGGCGGCGCCCTGCTCACGCCCGGCTCGCTCTCGGTGCTCCAGGCGAGCTTCCACCCCGACGACCGCGGCCGGGCGATCGGCGCCTGGTCCGGGCTCTCCGGCGTCTCCACGGCGCTCGGTCCGTTCATCGGCGGCTGGTTGATCGATGCGCTCTCCTGGCGGTGGATCTTCTTCCTGAACCTGCCGCTCGCGGTCCTGGTCGTGCTCGCCGCGCTGCGCTGGGTGCCGGAGAGCCGCGACGAGGACGCCTCGCGCACCCGCGTCGAGGGTGACCGGCACCGGCGGTTCGACGTGGCCGGCGCCCTGCTCGGGGCGGTGGCCCTGGGCGGTGTCACGTACGCGCTGATCGACGCGCCCGGCCGGGGCTTCGGCGCGCCGTCGGTCTGGGGCTCGGCGCTGCTCGGGCTGGTCGCGGGAGTCGCCTTCGTGCTGCTGGAACGGCGCCGGGGCGAGGCCGCGATGCTGCCCACCGGGCTGTTCGGCAGCCGGCTCTTCTCGGTGCTGAACGTCTTCACGGTGGTCGTCTACGCCGCGCTCAGCGGTTTCACCTTCTTCTTCGCCGTGTTCCTGCAGAACGTGCTCGGCTGGTCGGCGCTGCTCACCGGGGTCGCGCTGCTGCCGATGACGGTGCTGCTGCTGGTGGGCTCGTCCCGGGCGGGGGCGCTCTCGGCACGTATCGGGCCTCGGTTGCCGCTGACCGTGGGGCCGGTGGTGGCCGCGGCCGGGCTGCTGCTGTTGCGGCGGGTCGGCCCCGGGGCGTCGTACTGGCCCGACGTGCTGCCCGGGGTGCTCCTCTTCGGCGCCGGGTTGACCCTGGTCGTGGCGCCGCTCACCGCGTCCGTGCTGGCCGCGGCGGCGGACCGGTTCGCGGGGGTGGCCAGCGGGTTCAACAACGCCGCGGCCCGGGCCGGTGGCCTGCTCGCGGTGGCGGCGCTGCCGCTGCTGGTCGGGCTCTCCGGCGAGGGGTACGCGCAGCACGCTGCGCTGACCGCCGCGTTCCGGGGCGCGCTGCTCTGGTGCGCGGGCCTGCTGCTGGCCGGTGCGGTGCTGGCTCTGCTGCTGGTGCACCGCCCGCCCCCTGTCTCT
>NZ_SMKG01000207.1 GCF_004348525.1 Micromonospora sp. 15K316
GAGGCGGGGTGAACGGGTCGGGCGGCGACGGCGGAGGGCGAGCGCCAGCGGCAGCAGCGCGGGGCCGACCACCCCGATCACGACGGCCGTCGCGGCGAGCTCGGACCAGACCGCGACGGTCCTGCCCACCCCGTCCACCGCTCCGGCGAGCGGCTGCAGCGCGAGCAGGCCGATGGGGGTGAGCAGGATCAGCGCCGCCCAGACGCCCCGGTGGTCGGCGCGCACGGCGAGCCCGGCCGCGACCAGCAGGACCACCGTGAGCAGCGCGCCGGCGGCAAACGGCAGCACCGGCACGACCGTCCCGATGTAGTAGGTCGCACCGAATCTCTGCGGGGAGAGCAGGTGCGGGTTGGTCCCCGCCAGCGCTACAGCGCCGACGGCGATCAGTGGTGCCGCCCGCAGCGCCGCCGGCAGCGTGACCGGTAGGCCGAGCGCGACCAGGCCCAACGCCACCTGTGGCAGCAGGACGAAGAGCGGCGGACGGGGCAGGCCGACCAGCGGGGCGGCGGGAACGAGGCCGAGAGTGAGGAGCAGAGCGAGCGCGACGGCCCGGCGGGCCCACCGACCGGAGGCCAGCGCGTACACCACCGCGGCGAGCAGCCAGGCGACCCACGCCCCGATGCCGAGCGAGACGAACGGCCCCGCGGCGGGCAGACCGAGGTCGGCCGGGGGCGGCCGGAGCTCCAGCACCGACCAGGCCGCAGCGAGGGCGGTGGCGGTGAGGAAGGCGAGGACCGCCGCGAGGCGTACGCCGGGAGCCAGGTCGGCCACCCCGGCGGCCCGCAGCCGCTGGCGCAGGCCACCCCGCAGCAGGTCGGCGGCGTCGGCGGCGGACGGCCAGCGCCGGTCGGGACCGGCGAGGTCGAGGTAGGTGCCGACGATCTCGGCCCCGCGGGAGCGGCGGTAGTCGGCGGGGTAGGCGCGCAGCAGCCGCAGGTAACGGCGCTCCAGGTCGCTCATGCCAGCCCTCCCGCGAGGCGGGGAGCGGTGGCGCCCGAAGCCCGGTCGCGCAGCCGCGCGGTGGCCGCCTCGACGTTGCGGCGCAGCCGCTCGGTCTCGCTGCTCAACGTGGCCTCGCCGGCCGAGGTGAGGCGGTAGTAGCGGCGCAATCGGCCGTCGACCACCTCCTCCCCGTCGACGTCGACCAGCCCGGCGTCGACGAGCCGGTCGAGCGCGCCGTAGAGGGTGCCGGGGCGCAGCGTGACGCGGCCGTCGGAGAGGGCGGCGACCTCGCCGATCAGGCCGTAGCCGTGCGTCGGGGCGGCGGCCAGCGCGGTGAGGATCAGGAAGGTGGGTTCGCGCAGCGGTGTGTCCACGCGGTCCAATATAACGGACACGAAGATATACCGGGGTCCGTTACATGGTCCGGGCCGGCTCCGCGGGATGCGGAACCGGCCCGGACGGGACGAGCGAGCGTCTCAGCAGTCGAAGTACATGGCGAACTCGTGCGGGGTCGGGCGCAGCCGCACCGGGTCGACCTCGTTGGTCCGCTTCCACTCGATCCAGGTGGAGATCAGGTCGGGCGTGAAGACGCCACCCTCGAGCAGGTAGTCGTGGTCGCCCTCGAGCCGGTCGAGCACCTCCGACAGGGAACCCGGCACCTGCTTGACGTCGCCCCACTCCTCCGGCGGCAGGTCGTACAGGTCCTTGTCGATCGGCGCCGGCGGCTCGGTCTTGTTCTTGATGCCGTCCAGTCCGGCCATCAGCATGGCGGAGAAGGCCAGGTAGACGTTGGCCGACGGGTCCGGCACGCGGAACTCGACCCGCTTCGCCTTCGGGTTGCTGCCGGTCACCGGGATGCGGGTGCAGGCGGAGCGGTTGCGCTGCGAGTAGACCAGGTTGACCGGCGCCTCGAAGCCCGGCACCAGCCGGCGGTACGAGTTGACCGTCGGGTTGGTGAAGGCGAGCAGCGACGGGGCGTGGTGCAGCAGGCCGCCGATGTACCAGCGGGCGGTGTCCGACAGGCCGGCGTAGCCGGTCTCGTCGTAGAAGAGCGGCTCACCGTTCAGCCAGAGGCTCTGGTGGGTGTGCATGCCGGAGCCGTTGTCACCGAAGAGCGGCTTCGGCATGAAGGTGGCGGTCTTGCCGTTCGCCCAGGTCTCGTTCTTCACGATGTACTTGAAGAGCTGGAGCTCGTCGGCGGCGTGCAGCAGGGTCGAGAACTTGTAGTTGATCTCGGACTGGCCGGCGGTGCCCACCTCGTGGTGCGAGCGCTCCACCGTGAAGCCGCTGTCGACGAGCCGGCGCACGATCTTGTCGCGCAGGTCGGCGTAGTGGTCGACCGGGGGAACCGGGAAGTAGCCACCCTTGTACGGGGTCTTGTACCCGCGGTTGCCGCCCTCCTCCTCCCGGCCGGTGTTCCACGCGCCCTCGATCGAGTCGATGTAGTAGAACGACTGGTGCGCGGAGGTCTCGTGGCGGATCGAGTCGAAGATGTAGAACTCCGCCTCGGCCCCGAAGTACGCCGTGTCGGCGATGCCGCTGGCCGCCAGGTAGGCCTCGGCCTTCTTCGCCACGTTGCGCGGGTCGCGGCTGTACGCCTCGCGGGTGAACGGGTCGTGGATGAAGAAGTTCAGCGCGAGGGTCTTCTGCGCGCGGAACGGGTCGATGAAGGCGGTCGCCACGTCGGGGAGCAGGAGCATGTCCGACTCGTGGATGGCCTGGAAGCCGCGGATCGACGAGCCGTCGAACGCAAGGCCCTCGGTGAAGATCTGGTCGTCGACGGACTCGACCGGCAGGTTGAAGTGCTGCATCACACCCGGCAGGTCACAGAAGCGTACGTCGACGAACTTCACGTCCTCGTTCTTGAGGTAGCGCAGAAGTTCCTCGGGGTTGGCGAACACACGTCCTCCTGGCACGTCCACTCGTTTGCTTGGGCTTCTGGCGACGTTATGGCGGGGCGGTTGCCCTGCCGTGTCTTGAGTGTTTCTGCCGTGTTACGTCCCTCGCGGAGCGTCATCGGTGCTGGTGAAAGCGCTCGATGGGGGCGCATTACCGTGGCGGTCTGGGCAATTCTAGCGACTGGCATCCGGAATGTCCGAGTTGGCGGGTAGGTCACGCTGGTCCGCCCCGGCCGGCGGCCGACCCGCTGGTTACCCTTGACCGCTGTGACCAACCCGCGTGATCCGCATCCGGTGCCCCCCGCCGCCGACCCCTCGTTCACCCCGCCCAGCCTGGGCCGGCGGTTCGGCGCACTGATCATCGACTGGGTGCTCTGCCTGCTGGTGGCGAGGATCTTCGCCGACCCGGTCAGCGACGGGTGGGCGCCGGTACTCGTGCTCGTCCTCGAGTACGCCTTCTTCCTCGGTCTCTTCGCCCAGACCCCCGGCATGTACATCACCCGGATCCGCTGCGTGTCCTGGTCCGACGGCGGCCGGATCGGGGTGTTCCGCGGTCTCCTGCGGGGCCTGCTCCTCGCGCTGGTCGTGCCCGCTCTGATCATGGACGCGCACCGTCGTGGCCTGCACGACCGCGTGACCGGCTCGGTCGTCACCTCCGTCTGAGACGGCGAAAGAGCCGGACCCGCACGGGTCCGGCTCTTTCGCGCACGACCGGGCTCAGCGCCCCCGGGTCTGGCGGAACGCCCCCCGCGGCGGTCGCATGTTCTTCGGGATCGCGCCCTTGGGCAGCTGCGGCCGCGCGCTCAGCGCCTTGAGGCGCTTGTCCAGCGCGTTGACGTCCTTGCCGCTGAGGTTGCGCGGCAGCCGCATCAGGGTCGTCCGCAGCTTGCGGATGGGCAGCTCGTCCTCGCCCTGGCCGATCACGTAGTCGTGCAGCGGCGCCGAACCGATCACCTTGGCCAGGCGGCGCTTCTCCTGGCCGAGCAGGCCGCGTACCCGCTGCGGGTTCCCCTCGGCCAGCAGGATCACGCCCGGCCGACCGATGACCAGGTGAACCATGTCCATCTGGGTGGTGGAGCTGACCGCCGGCGTCACCCGCCAGTCACCGCGCATGCTCTCCATGATCTGCGCCGCTGCCCCCGGTTGCCCCTCGGCGGCGTTCATCATCGCGCTGTTCGAGCGCAGGTTGAGCACGATCAGCACGGCGAGCAGCGTGAGCAGGATGCCCAGCGGTATGAAGATCCAGCCCCAGAGGATCGTCGCGACCACGGTCAGCGCGAGCGGGATCAGCACCGCGGCGGCGACCAGCGGGGCGAACCACCGGTCCTGCTTGGCGGTGAACTGGAACACCATCCCGATCTGCTTCAGCCGCTGGCCGAACGAGACCTTCTCCTGGGGCTTTGCCATGCCGCAGAGTCTAGTGGTCCCGCCCGGTGCGGGTGATCCGCGTCCGGGCCCCGCACGTTCGGAGGTCGAGCCGGCCCCGCCGGTCGGCCTGACGTCGGGCTATCGACCGAACGGGGACGGCGGGAGCGGAGGGAGCGAGGGGGCCTCGTTCCCCGAATCGATCCGCTCCACCTGCCACCTCACCACGGTCGGGGCCGCGAGCCGGCCGAGCTGCGCGCCGAGGAGACCGGCGGCGATCACGAGCGCGAGCGCCGCCAGCCCGAGCAGCCCCTTGCGCAGCGCGACCCGGCGGCCGACGGGGCGGCGGGGCAGCAACCCGCGCTTGAGCACCTGCGGCCCGAGCGGCCACATCACAGCCATGAGAGGACCTCCCGCCCGACGGTGGTGGCCGCGTCGACGAGTGCGCGGTCGCCGACCTGGCGGGCCGCGTACTGGACGTAAACGAGATAGGAGCCGAAGCAGACGCTGAGACGGACGTGTCGGTCGGTGTCGGGAGCGCCCGACAGGACGTAGGCGGCGGCGTCGCCGAGCGCCACCGGGTGGTTGACGCGGTTGATGACGGGCATGTGCAACGGACGGCTCCGCCCGACGCACCGTGGGCCCTCGCCGTCATGCCGGCCGAGGCGGATCAACGCGACCCAGAGCGAGGCCGTTGCCTCCCCGGTGCGGGAGACGGCGCTCGCGGAGCAGGTGTTCGAGCGGGTGCCCGGAGCGCTGCCCTGCTCACCCTCCGCCTTCAGCGGTCCGTGCCCGGGTACGAGAATGTCGAACACCTCGGGCCGGACGAGCTGGCAGACCGGGGGTGGCGACGGCGGACGCACCGTCACGTCCGCCCAGGCCCGCCGCAGTCCCGCCGCGGCGGCGAGCAGAACGCAGAGCGTGAGCACGGTGAAGCCGACCCAGCGTCGTTGGCTCATGCCCGACAGTGTGTTGACGGTGGGCAAGGCGACGGCCGTCAGGCGTGGGCGAGGTAGATCCGGTAGCCGTCGATGGTGATCAGGTAGAGGCTCCCCGGTGCGGCGCGCAGGCGCTCGTCCAGCCGGGCCGCGAGCGGGGAGCCGGTCGGCGCGATCCAGGCCGGCGCGGCCGACGCGGCCACCACCCGGCGGTACGGGGCGTACCGGTCGAAGCCGGGGCGCAGCTCGTCGTCGACGACCGCGCAGACCACGTCCTCGCCGCTGGCGAAGGTGAGCCGGTTGCAGGTCCAGTAGCCGCCGTAGACGTGCCGGACGCCCAGTTCGCGCAGCGTGCCGACCAGCTCGGCGTGCCGGGCCTCGGCGGCTCGGGCGGCGGGAGCGGTGCCGGCGGCGCGGTAGGTCGCGTAGCCCGTACCGGCCACGGTCGCCGCCAGCACGGCGGCGGCCAGGAGCCCGGCGACCCGTCGACCGGCCAGCGGTGACCGGCCGTCGGTCAGGCGGCGGGCGGCGCGCCACAGCGGCCAGAGCAGCGCGGGCAGGGAGACGAGCAGGCAGGAGAGGTAGCGGGAACTCTCCACCGGGGTCCGGCCCGCCGAACTGCTCACCGTGTAGGCGACGAGCGTGGCCGCGCCCGCCGCGACGAGTGCCAGGCGAACGGCCGCCCCGACCCGGCCTTCCACCGCGCCGGCGCCGGCGGAGCTGGGACGGCTGCCGCTCGAACCCGACGGGAACGGTCCAAGATCCGAACCGGCACGGACGCTTGCGGCGTGGTCCGAGCCGGCACGCCCGCTGACGGCGCGATCCGGACCGGCACCTCCGCTTCCGGCATGGTCGGTGCCGCCGACGTCGTTCCCGGCGCGGCCGACGCCCAGCACACGGAGGGCGGAGACCACGCCGACGACCAGCAACACCGGCAGGGCGAACGCCCACCAGAGCTGCCAGGTCGCGCAGTCGCCGGGGGCGCAGAAGCCCATCCCCAGCGGTGGGCCGAGCAGCAGGCCGCCGTGCAGCCGGTCCGCCCAGCCGGCGGGCACCCCGGCGCCACCGCCGGCCGCCGCGAGTACGGCGGCGAGGGGGTTCCGCCCGGTCGCCAGGCTGTGGCCGAGCAGGGGCGCGGCCCCGGCCAGGGTGGCGATCCCGAGCACCGCCCCGGCCCGGCCGCGCAGTTCCCGCCGGCGGAACGCCACGAGCACCGCTGCGGCGCCGAGCACGTACGGCAGCACGAGCGGGTCCACCCAGAGCATCAGCCCGGCGAGGAGACCCCACGCCGTCCACCGGGGCAGCCGGCGGCCCGGCCGACCGGCGCAGAGGTCGTACGTGAGCAGGGCCAGCGCGGCGGCGGCCGGGCTCATCTCCGGATAGCCGCCACCGGCGATGAGCTGGTTCTTGACGATCCGGTCCGAACCGAGCGCGAGCAGCGCCACCACCAGCAGCGCGAACCACCGGTCACCGGTCAGTCGCAGCGTCAACCGCCAGGCGAGCAGCACGAAGAGCGCGTAGAGCGCCAGCGTGACGAGGCGCAGCCCGAACACCGACGGCCCGGTCAGCGCGAGCACGGGCGCGGCGAGGTACGCCTCCAACGTCCCCATGTAGGACTGCCCGTAGAACCACACCGGGAAGTCCTGCCCACGGGCGATGTGCAGCGCGGCCAGCCCCATGGTGGCCTCGTCGCTGTTGGTGGCCGGGGCATGGAAGGCGAGCAGGGCCAGCCGGTAGCCGACCCCGGCGAGCAGCGCCACGACGGGCAGCCGAACCCGGCCGGCGCCCGCCCGCCCGCCACGCGCGTCGCGGGTCCCCTGGCGTACGCCGGCCGTCATGTTCTGATCATGGCACCCGCCGGCCGGGAGGGCCGGCAGCGGCGCGGATCAGCCGGCGGTGACCACCGAGCCGGCGTCGCGGGCGGCGAGCGCCTGCTGGTAGAGCCGGCCCGCCCGGTACGACGAACGCACCAGCGGCCCGCTCATGACGCCCGCGAAGCCGATCTCCTCGGCCTCCGCGCTCAGCTCCACGAACTCCTCGGGCTTGACCCACCGCTCGACCGGGTGGTGCCGGGGGCTGGGGCGCAGGTACTGGGTGATGGTGATCAGCTCGCAACCGGCCTCGTGGAGGTCGCGCAGCGCCTGGGAGACCTCGGCCCGCTCCTCGCCCATACCGAGGATCAGGTTGCTCTTGGTCACCAGCCCGTCGGCGCGGGCCTGCCGGATCACGTCCAGCGACCGTTCGTAGCGGAACGCCGGCCGGATCCGCTTGAAGATCCGCGGAACGGTCTCGACGTTGTGCGCCAGCACCTCGGGGCGGGACCCGAACACCTCGGCGAGCTGCTCGGGGACCGCGTTGAAGTCCGGGATCAGCAGCTCCACGCCGCAGCCGGGCTGCAGCGCGTGGATCTGGCGGACGGTCTCGGCGTAGAGCCAGGCGCCGCCGTCGGGCAGGTCGTCGCGGGCCACACCGGTGACCGTGGCGTAGCGCAGGCCCATCGACACCACGGACTCGGCGACCCGGCGCGGCTCGTCCGCGTCGAACTCGGCCGGCTTGCCGGTGTCGATCTGGCAGAAGTCGCAGCGGCGGGTGCACTGGTCACCGCCGATGAGGAAGGTGGCCTCCCGGTCCTCCCAGCATTCGTAGATGTTGGGACAGCCGGCCTCCTGGCAGACGGTGTGCAGCCCCTCCCGCGAGACGAGCCCGCGCAGCTGGGTGTACTCCGGCCCCATCTTGGCCTTGACCTTGATCCACGGTGGTTTGCGCTCGATCGGCGTCTCGGCATTGCGGGCCTCGATCCGCAGCATGCGCCGCCCCTCTGGGGCGGGCGTCGCGGTACGCGCGGCCTGGCCGGTCGTCGGCGCGGAGTGCTCGATCGTCACGAAACCGAGCCTACGCCCGACGGCGCCCGTCGATGTAGCGCGGGCGACCGGCGTCACGTCCCCGGGGCTTGTGACGCCGAACACCGGCCCTACCGAAAACGTTGTCACATCTGGCGATGATCGGTGTTAGTGTCCTCGGCAATTGCGACGACGGAGCCGAGTAGCGGCCCGCCCGCCAGTGCAGAGAGCCGCCGAAGTGCTGGAAGGCGGTCTGGCGACGGGCCCGTGAAGACCCTCCCGAGCAGCGGGAAGAACGGCGTGCCACGAAACGGCGACGTCCAGTAGAGCCCGCCGGTTGGCCCACGTCACGGGCGACGAACGAGGCCCCCGCCCAGGCGGGGGCGAAGGTGTGGTGGCACCGCGAGGACCCGCTCGCCCGCACCTCCCGGGCTGGAGTAATGCTCCGCCGCACGCGGCGGAGGCGTTGCGAGTCGACGAGGAGGTACACCGTGCAACGCATCCTCTCCACCCAGCTCTCCGCCCACATCGGTGCGACCGTCCGGACCGCCGGCTGGGTGCACCGTCGTCGGCTGCTCAAGTCGGTGGCCTTCCTGATCGTCCGGGACGCCGCCGGGCTGTCTCAGGTGGTGGTGACCGACCCGGCGACCCGCGCCCAGGTCGAGGCCCTGACCGAGGAGACAGTCGTCGAGGTCACCGCCACGGTCGTGGCGAACGCGACGGCTCCCGCCGGGGTCGAGCTGACCGACCCGGTCGTACGTCCACTCGGCCCGCCCGCGGTGCCGCCGCCGTTCGACCTGTACCGGCCGGCGCTCACCGCGAGCCTGCCCACCCAGCTCGACCACGCGCCCACCGCCCTGCGCCATCCATTGCGCTCGTCGGCGCTGCGCGTCTCCGCGGCGAGCGTGGCCGGTTTCCGGGCGGCGCTGGACAGCCGCGACTTCGTGGAGATCCACACGCCGAAGGTGGTGAGTTCCTCCACCGAGTCGGGCGCGAACGTCTTCGAGCTGGACTGGTTCGGCCGTCCCGCGTACCTGGCCCAGTCGCCCCAGTTCTACAAGCAACTGATGGTCGGCGTCTTCGAGAAGGTGTACGAGGTGGGCCCGGTCTTCCGCGCCGAGCCGCACGACACCGTCCGGCACCTGGCCCAGTACACCTCGCTCGACGTCGAGCTGGGCTTCGTCGCCGACCACCGGGACGTGATGCGGGTGCTGCGCGACGTCCTCGCCGGGATGCTGGGCAGCGTCGCGGAACGGGCCGCGGGCGCGGTGGCCACCCTCGGAATCGAACTGCCGGCCGTGCCGGAGGAGATCCCGGCGGTGCACTTCACCGAGGCGCTGAAGATCGCGGGCGCGCCCGCCGACGAGCCGGACCTCGCCCCGGCGCAGCCGGCCGATGCCCTCGGCGAGCAGCTCACCGCCGACCCGGGCGATCTCGTCGAGCGGCGTGCCGGTCAGGATCTCCAGCTCCGGTCCGAGCGCGGCGATCAGATCGTTGAGCTTCCCGTCGACCTTCTTCGAGCGGGCGCCCACACCGTTGAGCTCACCGAGGATCTCGGCGAGCGGCACCAGGTGCGTCACCTGGCGCGCGTGCTCCGGCCGGTGCCCCACCGGGCGGTCGGCCAGCTCCTCGACCCGGCTGAGCACGCCGACGGTGAGCGGCTTGCCGCACTCGGGGCAGCGTCCGCCCGCCGCGCGGGTCTGCTCCGGCGCCCAGTTGACCCCGCAGAGGCGGTGGCCGTCGGCGTGGTACTTCCCCTCCTCGGGGAAGAATTCGACGGTCCCGGCGAGGCCGTCGCCGGTGCGCAGCGCGTCGCGTACCGCGAAGTAGTCGCGGTCGGTGGTGAAGAGCGTCGCCTCCCGGCCCAGCGCCGGTGGCGAGTGCGCGTCCGAGTTGGACACCAGCCGGTACGAGTCCAGGCTGCCGACCCGCCAGTTCATCTCCGGGTCGGAGGAGAGGCCGGTCTCCACGGCGAAGATGTGTTCGGCCAGGTCGGCGTAGCAGTCCGCGATCGCGTCGAAGCCGGACTTCGAGCCGAGGGCGGAGAACCACGGCGTCCAGATGTGCGCCGGCACCAGGTAGCCGTCGGGGCTCGCCTCCAGGGTGATCTCCAGCAGGTCCCGGGAGTCCAGGCCGAGGATCGGCCGGCCGTCGGAGCCGAGGTTGCCGATCCGGCCGAGCGCGGTGTTGAACCGGGCCACCGCGTCCAGATCCGGCAGGTAGATCAGGTGGTGCACCTTGCGGGTGCGGTCGTCCCGCTTGTAGATGGTGGAGATCTCCACGCTGAGCATGAAGCGGACCGGGTCGCTCTCGGCCTCGCCGGCCAGCCGGGGCGGCAGGCGCCGGGCGATGTCGCGCTCCGCCTCCGGGCTGAGCCGGTAGAGGCCGGGCTCGGCCGGGTGCAGGGTCTCGCGCAGGTGGTCGTACCAGGCGGGGTGGGTGAAGTCACCGGTGCCGAGCAGCCCGATGCCCTTGCGCCGGGCCCACCAGCCGAGGTTCGGCAGGGTGAGGTCGCGGCTACAGGCGCGGGAGTACTTGGAGTGGATGTGCAGGTCCGCGACGAACGGCGGGCGGCCACCGGGGGGTACGGCGCTGAACGGAGGCACGCCGCATCCTGTCACGCCCGGCCCGGGCCTCGCCCGCCGCCACGCACACACGTGACAAGCGCAATCCACCCCCCGCGTCCAGATCCGGCAGGTAGATCAGG
>NZ_SMKG01000208.1 GCF_004348525.1 Micromonospora sp. 15K316
GGGCGGGACGATGCTGTCGCGCCCGCCGGCCGTCCTCGCTCAGCTCGCCGGCGCCGGATCGGCGTCGGCGAGCCACCGCCAGTTCTGCCGGACGTAGCGGACCCGCAGGCCCGCACGCTCCAGATTCGCCAGGGACTGGTTCTTCGTGCCCTCGGCCGGCTGCCCCGTCTCCGCGATCAGCCACCGGCAACCGGCCGCCCGCGCCGCCTCCGCGCGGGCCGCGATCAGGGCCGACTGCACCCCCAGGTTGCGGTGGCTGGGCAGCGTCGACCCGGAGTTGAGCGCGCCGACCGGGCCACGCACGAAGAGGTTCGCGCCGCCCACCAGGTCGGTGCCGTCCCAGACGCCGTACGGATGGAACTGGGGGTGCTCGACGCTCGCCGCCACCATCTCGGCGAGCCCCTCGGTCGGCATGCCGAAACCCCGCAGGAGCACGTCCGCCCACTGCGCCGCGTCGCTCTCGCCGATCGGGCCGACCCGCAGCCGGGTGCCGGCACCCGGAGTGACCTGCGCGATCGGGGCCGCGAGTTTCACCCAGGACGTCGCCGGCTCGATACCGTGCGCACGGCGGATCTCGTCCCAGTCCGACGGGAGGACCGACGGCGCGATCTGGATCGTCGCCCCCGGAGTGCCCTGGGCGCGGTAGAACGCGACGATCCGGTCCACCAGCTCCCGGGTGACGGGCTCGGCGAAGCCGAACCCGAGCGCCTTGCTCCAGTAGGAGACCGGGTCGTCGCGCATCGACAGGACCACGCCGCCACCGATCCGGTCGGTGGCGATCCCGAGCCGCTCCCGGGCGGCCGCCGGCGTCCCCGACTCGTACGCGTACATGAAGTCCGCCTCGGCCGCCTCGGCCATCGCGGTGGTCAGCGCTGCATCCGTCGTGCTCACGCCGACAGGATGCCGCAGCGCGAACAGGACCTTCGGCAGCCGGGGCGGGACGTTACGTCGGTCACGCCCCGAGGGCGGGCGGCCGTGCCGCACGCGGTCGCCGCCGGCACCGGCAGCAACCGTCACGCGGCGTCCGCGTAGCAGTCGACGACGGAGAGATCCAGCGGGAACCGCACCGGAGTGTCGCCGAACAACAACCGCGACGCCCGTTCGCCGCAGCGGGTGACGGCTGCGGCGACCGCGTCGGCCTGTTCCGCCGGGGCGTGCACGATCACCTCGTCGTGCTGGAAGAAGACCAGCTCCGCCCCGGTGCCCGCGAGCTCGCCACGGAGCGTCGCCAGCAGCGTCGACGCCCACTCGGCGGCGGTGGCCTGGATGACGAAGTTGCGGGTGAACCGGCCCCGGGACCGGGCCGCGCGGGCCCGCGAGCCGCGCGGGCCGTCGTCGTCCGGATCGAGTGGGCCGTCCCCCGGCTCGGTGAACCCGACCGAGCCGGGCGGGCACGTCCGCCCCAGCCAGGAGCGCACCAGACCGCCGGCCTCGCCGGTGCGGGCCGCCGCCTCGACGTAGCCGAACGCGGTCGGGTAGCTGCGCTTGAGCACCGCCAGGGCGGGCACCGCCGCTCCCCCGGTCTGCCCGTACATCGCGCCGAGCAGCGCCACCTTGGCGCGGGCACGATCTCCGCCGAAGGATTCCTGGGCGAGGGCGGCGTAGAGGTCGCCGGCGCCGCCCGCCGCGGCGAGCCGCCCGTCGCCGGAGACCGCGGCGAGCACCCGGGGCTCCAGCTGACCCGCGTCGGCCACCACGAGCCGCCAGCCCGGGTCGGCCACCACCGCCCGCCGGATCACCTTGGGGATCTGCAACGCCCCGCCGCCGCGCGTCGCCCAGCGGCCGGAGACCACCCCACCGGGGACGTACTCCGGCTGGAACCGGCCGTCGCGCACCCACTGCTCGCGCCACGACCAGCCGTGCGCCGTCCAGATCCGGTAGAGCTCCTTGTACTCCAGGACGAGCGGCACCGCCGGATGGTCGACCCCGCGCAGCACCCAGGCCCGGGTGTTGGGCAGCTCCACCCCGGCCCGGGCGAACGCGCGCAGCAGCTCCGCCGGGGAGTCGGCGTGCAGGCTGCGTACGCCGAACGCCTCGGCGATCCGGGCCGCCAGCTCGGCCAGCCGGCGTGGCGGCCCGCCCACCGGGGAGGGCTCACCGAGCAGCTCCGCGAGGAGCTCGTCGTGCACGTCGGCGCGCCACGGCAGCCCGGCCGCGCCCATCTCGGCCGCGATCAGCACGCCGGCCGACTCGGCGGCCACGAGCAGCCGGAACCGGCCCGGGTGCTCGGTGGCGGCGATCCGGGCGAGCTGGTCGGCGTAGACCCGCACCAGCGCGTCGATGCCCGGCCCCGGTGGACCCGAGGGGGTGTCGAAGAGGGCGGCCTGCCCGAGGCCGGGTGGCGCGGCCGGACGCGGCGGCGGGTCGGGCGGCACCGGCGTGCCCGTCAGCCGGGCCCACGCGGCGGCGAGCGAGCGGGGCTCGCCCCAGCGCCCGGCGTGGCCGAGCAGCAGCGCCTCGGTCAGCTCGACGTCATGGCACCGCTCCACCCGCACCCCGGCGCGCAGCAGAGCGGGATAGACGGCCGCGCCGGACGCCCAGACCCAGCGCGGATGCGCGGCCAGCTCCCGCGCGGCCACCGCGGCGGCGAGGTCGGCCACCGGCTCCGCCGGGCCGGCGGGCCGGCCGCCGTCGTCGAGAGCCTGCAGCACGCCACCACTGCCGCCCCCGTCGTCCACCACCGCCACCAGCACGAACGCGATTGTGCCTCGCCCGTCTGACACCCGACCCGGGGCACGCCTCGGTCACGGAGAGAGTGGCCATCCCCCGTGCAACGGCCACTCTCTCCGTGAACGAGCCCCGGGCGGGCGGTGGGACTACTTGACGGCGCCGGAGGTGAGGCCGGACTGGATCTGCCGCTGGAAGATCGCGTACACGATGATCATCGGCAGGATCGCGATGGTGAGGGCGGCGAAGAGTCCGGACCAGTCGGCCTCGTAACCGGCGTTGACAGAGATGTCGGCGATGCCCTGGGTGAGCACCCACTTGTCCTTCGCGTTGGAGAGCAGCACCAGCGGCAACTGGTACTGCGCCCACTGGCCGATGACGTTGAAGATGGTGAGGCTGATCAGGCCCGGCTTCGCCATCGGCATCATCACCTGGAAGAAGAGCCGGGTGTGCCCGCAGCCGTCGATCATCCCCGCCTCGGCCACCGACGACGGCAGCGTCTTGAAGAACGCGGCCAGGAAGAAGATCGTGAACGGCAGCGAGTACGCGATGTAGACCAGCACCAGCCCGGTGTGGGTGTTCAGCAGGCCGAGGTTCTTCACCACGAAGAAGAGCGGCACCAGGGCCAGGAACACCGGGAAGGCCAGGCCGGAGACGAAGAGGTAGTAGATGACCCGGTTGCCCCAGAACCTGTACCGGGCCAGCACGTACGCCGCCATCGAACCGAAGAGCATGGTGCCGAAGGTGCCGAGCCCGACCACGATCACGCTGTTCAGGAAGTACCTGCCGACGTTCGCCTTGGTCCACGCCCGGGCGTAGTTCTCCCAGCGCAGCTCCCCCGGCAGGGTCCACGGGCTGCTGAAGATCTCGGTGGTGTTCTTGAACGAGGCCAGGAACGTCCAGAGGATCGGCACGATCACGATCACCGCCCAGACGGCGAGCGCCACGTGACCGAGGCCGGCGAAGAGTCCCACCTCGGAACGTCGGCCCTTCCCGCGCCGCCCGGCGCCGTTGCGGGCCCCGGACTGGGGCAGCGCCGCCGGTGTCGGCGGCAGCGTCGACTGCGGGTTCATCAGTACTCCACGCTTTCCCGCTTGCTGAGCCGCAGCGTCAGCGCCGCGAACGTGATGGTCAGGAAGAACAGCGCCACACCCATCGCCGAGGCGTAGCCGTACTTCGAGTAGACGAAGGCGTTGCGGTAGATCTCCATGGCCAGGACCGTGGTGGCCCCGTCCGGGCCGCCGCTGTCCACCGAGAGCACCGCCACGATGGCGAACGCGTCGAACGCGGCGATGCCGAGGTAGACCCAGGCGACCTGGAGGGTGTCCCAGAGCAGCGGCAGGGTGACCCGGAAGAAGAGCGTCACCCGGGTCGCGCCGTCCATCTCGGCGGCCTCGTAGATCTCGGTCGGGATGGACGCCATCCCGGCGGAGAAGAGCACCACGTAGAAGCCGACCGCCTGCCAGACCAGCACCGCGAGGATCGACCAGAGGGCCAGGTTCGGCTTGATGAGGAAGAGCACCGGATCCAGGCCGAGCTTCATCAGCACGCCGTTGATCAGACCGGACTCGTTGGGCCGGTAGACCATCTGGAACAGCACCGCGATGATCGCCACCGCGAGGACCTGGGGGAAGAAGAACACCACCCGGTAGAACTTCGACCCCCAGACCCCCTGGCGTTGCCCGCCGCTGCTCCGCCCGCCCACGTTGAGCAGGAAGGCGAAGAAGAGCGCGATGGCTATGGTGATCAGCGGCAGGGCAAGCAGCAGTACGCCGTGGTGCTGGATCGCCTTCCAGAAGTTGCCGTCGTCCAGCAGCCTCCGGTAGTTGTCGAAGCCCACCCACTGCGGGGCCGACAGGCCCCGCCAGTTGGTCATCGAGATCTGGAACGCCTGCGCGTACGGCGCGATGACGAAGACCACGTACAGCGTGACCGGGACGAAGAGGAACCCGATCACGAACGGATACTTGCCGTGCCGCATGACCCTACGCTCCGATCAGCGCTTGAACTTGGTGACGGAGGAGTCCTTCTTGATCGCGTCGGCGCGCTTCTGGATCCGCTCGGCGAACGCGTCCGCGTTGATCCGGCCGAACATCAGCTCGTTGGTGGCGGTCCGCGCCTCCGTGTCGAGCTCCTTGTACCAGTTGTCGAACATCATGTTGAACACGTTCGCGCCGGCCGCCTTGAGCGCGGCCTGCGAGCTGGCCACACCCGGCGGGAACTGGTAGCCCTCGCTGCCGGCCGGCACCACGGTGGCCGCGCCGACGGTCTCGGTGAAGCCGCGGGCGCCCTCCTGCGAGAGCATCTGGCGCATGTACTCCATCCCGCCGCGCGGGTTCTTGCTCTTCGCGGAGACGAAGTATCCCTCGCCACCGGCCGCCCGGATGGCGTTGGCCGGCAGCTTGTCCGACGCGGTGAGGCTCGGCACCGGCATGAGCTGGTAGGTGAAGCCCGCCGGCGTGTCCTTCTTCTGCTCGTTCTCCAGCCAGTCGCCGGAGGGGTAGAAGGCGAGCTTGCCCTGGTTCTGGCGCAGCTGCACGTCGGTGTGCTTGAGGCCCTCGAAGCTCTTGTCCGAGTACTTCGCGCCGATCTCGGCCCACGCCGCGGCGGCCTGCAGGACGGCCTCCTGCTTCCAGGCGCCGTCCTCCAGGTTGTCGATGTTCTTCAGCACGTCCGGGCCGCCGATCTTCGCGGCCTGGGTGAGGATCACGTTCCACTGGTAGTAGGCCGCGTTGGCTCCGGCGTACCCGTACGGGGTGATGCCCTTGGCCTTGATCTGCTCGCAGAGCGCCGTGAACTGCTCCCAGTTGGTGGGGGCGGTCCAGCCGTTGTCCTTGAACAGCTTCCCGGAGTACCAGATGCCGTAGACCGTCGAGACGTAGTACAGGACGTACGGCTTGCGCTGCCCGTCGGCGGTGTCGAACATGCCCTGCTCGACGATGCCCGGGATGACCGTGTCCCGGACCTTCTTGCTCGGGTCGTGCACCGACGGCGCGTCCCAGAGCTCGGTCAGATCCTGCAACTGGCCGTCGTTGACGAGCGCGCCGAAGTCGAGGAACTTCTCGCCCGAGTTGTTGACGAACTCCGGCGGGTTGCCGCCGGCGAACCGGGGCTGGAGGACGGTGGAGACCGCCTGGGTCGCCTGGTGCTTGACCTCGGACTTGGGGAACGCCCTCTTGTACAGCGGCTCGTGCACGTCGGTGGCGTACTTCTCGCCGTAGCCGCCGTTGAAGATGATCACCTCGATCGGCGCGTCCTCCTTGATGCCGAGCGGGTTGGTGGCGCTCTTCGTGCCGCCGGAGACCTGCTCGTTCTCCTCGCCGCCGCCGCTGGTGGCGCAGGCGCCGAGCAGGCCGGCGGCTGGGACGGCCAGGCCGACGGCGGCGGCGCGACGGAGCACCGTGCGGCGGTCGAGCGCTGTCGGGTGCTCGGGGGTAATCGACATCGTCGTCTCTCCTTGTGAGATTCGAGTCAGGCGGTGCGCCGGAGACGCCCGCCGTACCGCGACTCGAGGGCGAGGTTGTGCTCGTCCCCGCCGGGGACGTTGGCGGAGAGGTAGATAGGGGGTACCTCTCCGACCTGGTGGAACCGTCGTACGACCTCCGCGGTCAGCAGCTGCGCCAGCAGCGCGGTGGTGACCGAGGAGACCGCACAGACCGCGCCGCCGCCCTCGAGCGGCAGCAGTGCGTCGCCGTACGGTGCGCCGTTGTCCAGCACGACGTCGGCGAGGTCGGCCAGCCGCCGGCCGGACGGGTGCCGGGGGGCGACTCGCGCGGTGTGCTCTACCGAGGTGACCGCGATCAACGGATGACCGCGGTCGGTGACCAGCGTCGCGAGCTCGACGACCGAGCCGTTGATGCCGGACTGGGACGCCACCACGAACACGTCCCGCGGTTCGGGGGCCGCGAGCGCGTAGATCCGGTGGGCGATGGAGGGGTCGCGTTCCAGCTTCGGGTCGGCGAGCACCTCGCGCGAGGCGTCGCCGTGCAGCACCAGATCGTGCACCGAGAGCCGGTTGGTGGGCACCAGCCCGCCGGCCCGCGCCACGAGTTCGGCGGCGAACGCCTCGGAGTGGCCGGCGCCGAAGGCCTGGAGCACCCCGCCGGCGCGCAGGCTGGCCGCGATCAGGTCGGCGGCCCGGCCGAGCCCGTCGGACTGGGTGTCGACCAGCCGGTCGAGGACCGGGCGGACGGCGTCCGCGTACGTCTGCGCGCTGATCACGACGCGGCTCCTCTCGCCTTGTGGCCGTCGACGGCCTGGGCGGTACGTCGGAAGGCGGCGTGGGCCCGGTCGTGGGTCCGCTGCGCGACGGCGATGTAGAGCAGGTCGAGCACGACCAGCTGCGGATGGCGCGCGCTGAGCGCGTCCGGCCGGAAGGTGGTGGCCTGGCTGGCGGTGATCAGGACGATGTCGGCCAGCTCGGCCAGCGGCGAGCGGGGGAAACCGGTCAGGGCCACGGTGGTCGCGCCGTGGCTGCCGGCCTCGGCGAGCATCTCGATGGTCTCCCGGGTCTGCCCGGTGTGCGAGATGCCGAGTGCCACGTCCCCGGGGCGCAGCAGCGCGGCGCTGGCCAGACCCTCGTGCACGTCGTTCCAGGCCCACGCCGCGACTCCGATGCGGTGCAGGCTGAACTGCATCTCCTCGCCGACCAGCGCGCTGCCGCTGGCGCCGAAGATGTTCACCCGGGACGCCCCGGCGATCGCCACGGCCGCCCGCTCCACCTCGGCGAGGTCGAGCAGCGCGGCCGTGTCGTGCATGGCCCGGGTGTCCGCGGCGATGACCTGGTCGAGCACCCGGGTGAGCGGATCGCCGGGCTGGATCTCCCGTCCGATGTCGACGGTCCAGCCGGCGGACCGCGCCCGGCCGGTCTCCGCGGCGATGCCCAGGCGCAGGTCGGCGTAGCCCTCGAAGCCCATGGCGCGGCAGAACCGGGTGACGGTCGCCGGTGAGGTCCCGCTCCGCTCGGCCAGTTCCACGATCGTGGAGCGCGCGGCGGCCTCCGGGTCGCTCAGCACGTGCTCGGCGACCCGGCGCAGTGCCCCGGTCAGCTCGTCGAGACCGGTGCGGACCCGGGCGAGCACGCCGTCGGAGGCGGCGGCGCGTACGCCCCGTCGGTCGAACGCGTCGGCGTCGACCACCGCGGTCCCCGCGGAGGTGTCCACCTCGTGATCAACCATGGGACGCCTTTCGAAAAGACTGTTAACTGATAGTGGTAAAAGTTCTTACTGCGGGCCCCTCTGTGTCAAGACCGTGGGCGAAGTTTTCAAACTGTTACCTGGTGCGCACCCCCGGGCACGGTCCGGCGCTTGCCCCCGCACCCCTTGGACGACCAGCATGAATGCCACATCGATCAAGGGGTGGGTGCGGATGACCGGAACCGTGGTGGTGGGCCTCGACGTCGGAGGTACGTCCACTCGGGCCATCGCCCTCGACCTGGACGGACGACGCCTCGGCACCGGTCGGGCCGGCGGCGGCAACCCCACCAGCCACGGCGCCGAACGGGCGGCCGTCGAGCTGCTGACCGCGCTGCGCGGCGCGCTCGCGAACGTCGACCCGGCCGGGGTACGTGCCGGGGCCATCGGGTTGGCCGGGGCCGGCCGGCTGCTCGCCGACCCCGCCGGGCGGGCGGCCTTCGACCGGGCCTGGCACGACGCCGGCCTGGCCTGCCCGTACGAGGTGCACGGCGACGCGCTGGTCGCGTACGCCTCGGGCACCGCCGGGCCCGACGGAACCGTGCTCATCGCCGGCACCGGCGCGATCGCCGCCGAGGTGCGCGACCTGCGGCTGGACCGCGTCGCGGACGGGCACGGCTGGCTGCTCGGCGACGCCGGCTCCGGTTTCTGGCTGGGCCGGGAGGCGGTCCGCCGGCTGCTGGCCGACCTGGACCGCGGGCACGCGCCGGACGTGCTGGGCCGGCAGCTGCTCACCGACCTGCTCGGCTCGGCCGAGGTGGCGGCCCGCCCCCGCGACACCGTCGACACGCTCATCCAGGCGGTGACCCGCCGCCCTCCGGTGGAGCTGGCCCGGCTGGCGCCGGCCGTGGTCGCGAGCGCGGTGGCGGGCGACCCGGCGGCGACCGGGCTGATCGTCGAGGCCGCCACCCATCTGATCGACAGCGTGCGCCGGATCCGGCCGACCGGCGCCGTCACCCCGCTCGTGCTCGGCGGAGGGCTGCTGACCGGGGACACCCCGCTCGCCGCCGCCGTACGGGCCGCGGCCGCCGGGCGCTGGCCGCACGCGCCACTGTGCACGGCCGGCGACGGGGCCGCCGCCGCGGCCTGGCTCGCCGCCCGGGACCTGCCCGAGGCCACCGACCCGGCCGCGCTGCACGCCCTCCTGGTCGCCCCGGTCCGCTGAGCGCATCGGGCGGGGCGACACGGATCAGGGGGCGGGGATACCGATCAATATCGGCCAGCGCCGCGCTCACGATCCGGCGGCCGGGGCTCGGCGTGGCAGTTCCGCCGCCGCGGCCCGCCGACCGACCCCGGCGGCCGGGCCCTACGTCACTTCAGCTGGCCGGCGGTCAGCCCGGACTGCACCTGACGCTGGAAGATCACGTATACGACGAGCACCGGCAGGGTGGCGATGGTCAGACCGGCGAAGAGGCCGCTGTAGTCGCCCTGGTAGCCCTGGCTGACCGCCAGCGCGGTGAGCCCCTGGGCCAGTACCCACTTCGAGTCGTCGCCCTGCATCAACACCTGGGGCAGGATGAACTGGTTCCACTGGCTGAGGAAATTGAAGATCGCGATGCTGATCATTCCCGGTCGAGCCATCGGCAGCATCACCCGGAAGAAGAGCCGGAAGTGGCCACACCCGTCGATCAGCGCCGCCTCCGCGACAGTGGTCGGCAGGGTCCGGAAGAACGCGGTCAGGAAGAAGACGGTGAACGGCAGCGAGTACGCCGCGTAGACCAGGACGAGACCCGTCCAGGTGCCGAAGAGGCCCGCGTTGCGCACCACGAAGAAGAGCGGCACGAGCGCCAGGAAGACGGGGAACATCATCCCGCCGACGAAGAGGTAGTAGGCGATCTGCCGGCCGCGGAACTCGTACCG
Source organism: Micromonospora sp. 15K316 (assembly GCF_004348525.1). Taxonomy (GTDB): domain Bacteria; phylum Actinomycetota; class Actinomycetes; order Mycobacteriales; family Micromonosporaceae; genus Micromonospora. The sequence goes on from NZ_SMKG01000208.1 coordinate 9,720, forward strand.
GGCGAAGACGTACGCCGCGGCGGCCCCCAACAGCATGGTCAGGGTGAGCGAGCCGGCCACCACGATGGCGCTGTTCAGGAAGTAGCGGCCGATGTGCGCCTCGGTCCACGCCCGGGCCCAGTTCTCGAACCGCAACGCCCCGGGCAGCCCCCACGGGTCGGAGAGGATCTCCCCGTCGCTCTTGAACGAGCTGACGAACATCCACAGCAGCGGCAGTACGGTCAGCAGGCCCCACAGCAGCAGGAAGCCGTGCGAGAAGACGTTTGCCACGCCGGACTCGCCGCGCAGCGCCCGGTCCCGCGGCACCCGCCGGTCGGTCGCGCCGGCGCCCCGGGACGCGGGCTTGTCGAGAATGGTCACGAGTACTCGATCCGATCACGCCGGGCGGCCCGCAGGGCCAGTACCGCCACCGACAGGGTCAGGAAGAACAGCACCACGCCGATCGCCGAGGCGTACCCGAACTTGCTCTCACTGCCGAACGCCGTCTCGTACATCCGCAGGCCGATGACGTCGGAGGAGAAGTTCGGGCCGCCGTTGGTCATCTGCTGGATCAGGATGAACCCGTCCAGCGCCGCGATCGCCAGGTAGATCCAGGCGACCTGCACGGTGTCCCAGAGCAGCGGGATGGTGACCCGACGCAGGGTGGTCCACCGGGACGCGCCGTCGAGCAGCACCGCCTCGTAGATGTCGCGGGGGATGGCCGACATGGCCGCGCCGAAGAGCACCACGTAGAAGCCCACGTTGGCCCAGACCATCACCGCCAGCACGCACCAGAAGGCCGTACGGGGGTCGCCGAGCCAGGTCGGCGCGGGCAGGCCGACGGCGCGGAGGGTGCCGTTGAGCAGGCCGCTGTTGGGGTGGTAGACCTCCTTCCAGAGCAGGGCGATGATGACCACCGAGAGCACCTGCGGGAAGAAGTAGACCATCCGGTAGACCGCCGTGCCGCGTACGCCGGTCACCCCGGCCC
>NZ_SMKG01000209.1 GCF_004348525.1 Micromonospora sp. 15K316
GGCAGGGGGAGCGACCGGGAGGGGCGGTCTGCAGTGGGGAGCGCGAACGAGCGGGAAGAAGCCGGCAGGGGAGGGCGACCGGCTGGGAGAGAGTGTGCCGGGATCAGCGGGGGAGGCCGGAGGCGCGCCAGGCGCCGGGGCCTGCGGTAACGCCTGCGGCGACGGCCCGTCCGCTGCGCGCCCAGGCGGATGCGGCGGCGGGAGCGGGCGCGGCGGCCGGACGCGAGCGGGCGACGACCGCGCCGACCAGCGCGGCCAGTTCCTCGGCGGTCGGGACCCCGCGGACGACCCGGAGCAGCGGCTCTTCGGCAGACATGAGGCCAGAGTACGCGCCGGGCAACCCGAGCTTCACCGCAACGTGGCGTGCCGCCGGTGTGGCTGTCGGCGTCGCCGGGTACCGTCTCTGCGATGTCGAACGCGCTTCCCCAACTCGTCGCTGACCGGTACCGGCTTATTTCGCCGCTCGGTCAGGGTGGCATGGGTCGGGTGTGGAAGGCGCGTGACGAGGTGCTGCACCGCGACGTGGCCATCAAGGAGTTGGTCCCGCCGCCCAGTCTGACCGACGACGAGCGCCGTGAGATGCGGGAACGCTCGCTGCGGGAGGCGCGGGCCATCGCCCGGCTCAACCACATCAACGTCGTCCGCATCTTCGACGTGCTGCGTACCGACGGTGACCCGTGGATCGTCATGGAGTACGTCGCGTCGAAGTCGTTGCAGGACACGCTCGCCGAGTCCGGCCCGGTGCCGTCGGCCCGCGCGATCGAGATCGGTCTCGGTGTGCTCGGCGCGCTGAAGGCCGCGCACAAGGCCGGGGTGATGCACCGTGACGTCAAGCCGGGCAACGTGCTCCTCGGCAACGACGGCCGGGTGGTACTGACCGATTTCGGTCTGGCCACCATCCCGGGTGACCCGAACGTCACCCGGACCGGCATGGTGCTCGGCTCGCCCGCGTACATCGCGCCGGAGCGGGCCCACGACGGTACCGCGGGGCCGGAGGCCGACCTCTGGTCGCTGGGCGCCACCCTCTACGCGGCGGTCGAGGGGAAGTCACCGTACGCGCGGCCGTCGGCGATCGCGACGCTCGCGGCGCTGGCCACCGAGCCGTTGCCGCCGCCGAAGAACGCCGGCCCGCTCAAGCCGGTGCTGCAGGGGCTGCTGCGCAAGGACCCGCGGGAGCGGATCGACGCCGAGACGGCGGAACGCATGCTGCGTCGCGCCAACGGTCGACGCTCGCGGGGGATCTCGCTGCTCGATGGGGTACGCAGGCCGGGGCCGAACGGGCCGCGTCTGCCGCGCCCGACCGTGGTGCCGGCTCCGCGCCCGGCCGAGCCGGCCGAACCGCCGGTCGCCCCTCCGGCGCCCCGGGCGCCGTCGGCGGCGGCCCTGGCGGGGCCGGCGGCGGACGCCACCGCGAAGGTCCCCGCCGGCGTGGACGCCGCGCCGACAGCGAAGGTCGACCGGTCCACGGTGGACGCGGAGCCGACGACGATTGTCGACCGGCCGGCGAGCGCCGACCCGACCGCGAAGATCGACCTTCCGGCCCGGGATGCCGAGCCGACGACGACTGTCGACCGGTCGACCGCGGACGACGCGCCGACGACGGCGGAGGCCGACCGGTCGACGACGGACGCGGAGCCCACGACGACTGTCGACCGGTCGACGGTCGATGCCGACCGCACCGCCAAGGTGGAGCCCCCGGCCGCCTCCGCCGACAGTCGGCCCAGTACGAAGGCCGGCGGCTCCGGGGAATCGGTCGAGGTGGCGAGGCCGGCCGACGGTCGGCGGACCGAGCGCGGCGCGTCCGCGCCACACCGACCGGCGAACCCGACGTCGGTGCTGCCGGCGAGTCCGCCGGCCGGGCCGACCGGGCGCGCGCCGATCCCGGCGACCGACGGCACGCCGACCGATCGGAAGCGACGCAACCTGCTCGTCGGTGTGCTGGTGGCCGTGCTCCTGGTCGGTCTCGCGGTGGTGGTGCCGCTGTTGACCAGCGGCGACGACCCGGAGGACGGCGACCGCCCGACGGCTGGCGGGAGCGTCGGCTCGGCTTCCGCCTCCGCGCCGCCGACCTCCGCGCCCGCCTCACCGCCGCCCACCAGCGCCGCGCCGAGCGTGACGCCGAGCGCCAGCGCCTCCCCGAGCGGCGGCATCCCGGCCGGGTGGTCGTTGCGCAAGGACCCGGTCGGCTTCTCACTGCCGATCCCGAAGGGGTGGATCCGCAGTGCCGGCGGCACCTGGGTGCGGTACGCGGACCCGAACGGCGTCGGGGAGCTGACCATCGACCGGACCAGCAACCCGGGATCGGACGCGGCGAAGGCCTGGCGGGACATCGAGCCGGACCGTGCGTCGTTGGTCAACAACTACGAGAACCTCGGTATCCACTCCATCGACTGCCGGTGGAAGACCTGCGCGGACTGGGATTGGCTGGAGACCCGCGACGGTACCCGCATCCACGTGCGGAACCGGGGCTTCGTGACCGCCCACAACCGGGGGTTCGCGCTCCGCTGGGAGGTCGCGCAGAAGGACTGGACCGCCAGCCTGCCCAACTTCGAAATGATCTTCCGCGAGTTCGTGCCGGACCGGCAGGACTGACCACGGGATTTCGTACCGCTGCGAGTCTTTCTCGCATGACCTTCCGCCGTCCGGGGTAATTGGACCTTGACGACGGAAGGAGGTACGACATGGGTTACCGACGGAGGGACGCCCGGCCGCGGGTGGCGCTGTGGATGTTGGTCGCGTTCGGCGACGCGGTCCTGCTCCTGGTCGGTCTCGGGATCCCCGCGCTCGTCGCGCTGGTAAGCGTCGTGGCCGTCACCGTCGCCGGGGTGGGTGCCTGGCTGGTGGCCCGACGCGGCGTTCAGGTCCAGGAGGACGCGCTGCCCGCCCGGGTCGGGGTGCCGGTCCGTCACCGGCGACGAATCTGATACGCGCAGGTGGTCGTGGCGGCAGCCGGACCGGTTGTCGACCGTACGGTGACAGCCGACCCCGCTGCCGCCACCTGCCCGTCACGGGGTGTTGTTCGCGAGCGCGATCAGGCGCGAGCGGTCGCCGTTCCAGTAGTTGCGGTCGACGTTGCCGCTGATCCCGGAGACGCTGCCGGTGCTGGTGTACTGCCAGAAACTCCAGACCGGGGCGCCGGCCGGCAGGGTGCCGGGCGCGCTGGCCCAGCGGGCGATCCAGAGCGGATGGTTGCCCCACGGTCCGCTCCAGCTTCCGGTGCACTGGTTCCACCAGCTGGTGGTGGTGTAGATGACGGCGTAGCGGCCGGTGCGCGAGCGGTAGGTGTTGAGGAAGTCCTGCACCCAGTTGCGCATCCCGGTCGTGCTGAGGCCGTAGCAGTAGCCCCCGCTGTAGGGGTTGGCCTCCAGGTCCAGTGCTGCGGGGAGCGTGCGGCTGTCGGCCGACCACGCGCCTCCGTTGGAGGCCAGGTAGTTCGCCTGGACCGCGCCGGAGGAGATGTTGGGGCGGGCGAAGTGGTACGCCCCGCGGATGACGCCCGCGTTGTAGGCGGCCACGTAGTTGGTGTTGAACCGCGGGTCCTTGTAGCTCGTGCCCTCGGTGGCCTTGATGAAGGCGAACTGGATGCCCGCGTTGCGGACGCTGGTCCAGTTGATGACGCCCTGGTAGTGGGAGACGTCGATGCCGGGAACGGTGGCGGCGGCCGCCGGGCCGGTGGTGGCGACGAGGGTGGCGGCGGCGGTGGCGACGACGGTGAGGCCGGTTGCGAGGAGACGGCGCAGCGGTGATCTGGTACGGGACACGGGTACCTCCAGGGGGAGCGGGGGTATATCCATTGATGGAAATCTTTGGAGGTAATCACCCAAGATCACAAGGGGGGCAAAAGAAACTTTCAGTAGCGGTGGGATGGCGCCGGCGGATCCGCACGTGACGTCGCCAGGAGGGCACGGTGCGTCACGGAGGTGATCTCCGGCGGGACGGACCGGTAGGCTCGCGCCCCATGGTGTCGTTCGACGGGCTGACCGACCTCTGGGACCGGCTGTTCGGCGCGCAGCCCGACCCGCCGCCGCTGTTGGTCGTACTGACCGGGCTCGCCGCGCTGGTGGTGGTCTCCACCCGGCTACCGTGGCGGATCGCCCGCAACGCGATCACCATCGCCCACGAGGGGGGCCACGCGCTCCTCGCCCTGCTCAGCGGCCGCAAGCTGCGCGGCATCCGGCTGCACTCGGACACCTCGGGGCTGACCCTCTCCGCCGGCCGCCCCACCGGGCCGGGCATGATCCTCACGCTGCTCGCCGGGTACGTCGCACCGCCGCTGGTCGGGCTCGGCGGTGCCTGGCTGCTCGGCGGCAACCGGATCACGCTGCTGCTCTGGGTTGCCGTCGTGCTGCTGCTCGCGATGCTCGTGATGATTCGCAACGCCTACGGCGTGATCTCACTCCTCGTCACCGGCGGCGTGGTGCTCGCCGTCTCCTGGTACGCCTCGCCGCAGGTCCAGGCCGCGTTCGCGTACACCGGGGTGTGGTTCCTGCTGCTCGGCGGCGTACGACCGGTGGTCGAGCTGCAACGGCTGCGCTCCCGGGGCCGCATGCCCGCCTCCGACGCCGACCAGCTCGCCGGGCTCACCCCGTTCCCGGCGTTCTTCTGGGTCACCGTCTTCGCCCTGGTCAACCTGGCCGTGCTCGCCGTCGGCGCCACCCTCCTGGCCGACCCCCTCCTGGACGGCACCCCACTACCCACCCTCTGACCACGATCGGCCCGGCCGCCCGACTCACCGAGTCGGCACCGGTCGGGGCGGGGCAGAATGAGCCCATGCGGTACGTGATCATCGGGGCCGGCGCCGTCGGCGGGACCATCGGCGGGCGGCTGGCGGCGGCCGGTCACGACGTCACACTGGTGGCGCGCGGCGCGCACCTGGCCGCGCTGCGGGAACGCGGCCTGACCCTCCGCCAACCGGAGCAGGAGCGGACCGTACGGCTGCCCGCGCTCGACGGCCCGGACGGGCGGCCGCTGCCCGCCGACACCGTGCTCGTGCTCACCGTCAAGTCGCAGGACACCGCCGGCGCCCTGGCCGCCTGGGTCGACGCTCCGGTGGCCGGCGGCGGCACCGCAGGAGAGCGGCTGCCTCTCCTCACCGCGCAGAACGGCGTGGTCAACGAGCCCGCCGCCCTGCGGCTCTTCGCCCGGGTGCACGGGGTGTGCGTCTGGCTCCCCGCCACCCACCTCGAACCCGGGATCGTGGTGGCCAACGGCCACCCGCATCCGGGAGTGCTGCACCTCGGTCGCTATCCGTCCGGTTCGGACGACACCGACCGTGCGGTCGCCGCCGAGCTGACCGCCGCCGGCTTCGTCGCGCCGGTGCGGCCGGACGTGATGCGCTGGAAGTACGGCAAGCTCCTGGGCAACCTCGGCAACGGGCTCCAGGCGCTCCTCGGCCGGGACATCCCCGAGGAGTTGGCCGGGCGGGTCCGGGACGAGGGCGAGGCGGTGCTCGCCGCGGCCGGCATCGCGCACACCAGCCGGGCGGAGGAGGCGGCCGAGCGCGGCGACCTCGTGCAGCACCGGCCGGTCGGCGGCGAGCAACGGTCCGGCGGGTCCACCTGGCAGAGCCTGGCCCGGGGTGCCGGCTCGGTCGAGACCGACCACCTCAACGGCGAGGTCGTGCTGCTGGGCAGGCTGCACGGCGTACCGACGCCGGCCAACGCCGCCGTACAGCAGGCGGTACGCCGAGCCGTGCGGGAGCGGATCCCGGCCGGCCACTTCCCCGCCGACGAGCTGGCGAAATTGCTCGGCTGACCGGGGCAACCGCGCGCACCGTGCGGCGCGTGTCCACTGCGACCGCACGGGGGAGGTGGCCAGGTGCCGGACGTCGAAGGGTTCGACGAGTTCTACCGGGGCAGCCGGCAACGGTTGCTCGGCTTCGTGTACGTACTCACCGGCAACCTCGCCGAGGCGCAGGACGCGGTGCAGGAGGCGTACATCCGGGCCTGGCAGCGCTGGTCGACGGTGAGCGGCTACGACGACCCGGAGGCGTGGACCCGGGTCGTGGCCAGCCGGATCGCGGTGAGCCGCTGGCGCAGCCTGCGCAGCCGAGCCCGCGCGTACCTGCGCCACGGTGCGCCGGAGAGCGTCCCGGCCCCGGGCACCGACACCGTGGAGGTGGTCGCCGCGCTGCGCCGGCTCCCCGAGGAGCAGCGCACCGCCATCGCGCTGTACTACCTGCTCGGCATGCCGGTCGCCGAGGTGGCCCGGCAGACGCAGGCCCCGGAGGGAACTGTCAAGGCAAGGCTGTCGCGGGGGCGGGCGGCGCTCGCCGGGCTGCTCGCCGTCTCTGATCTGGAGGAGGCCGCCGATGCGTGACGACCTGACGTTCGTCGAGAAGGTGGAGCGGGACCTGCGGGACGTACGCTGGCCCGGCCCGGAGGAGATCCGCGCCCGCGCCCGGCGGCGCAGCCGGCGGACCGTCGCGGCGGTGACCGCCGTGCTGGCGCTCGCCGGGGCCTCCGCCGTCGCGGCGGTCGCACCGGGTCAGTCCTCGGCACCCCCGGCCGCCTCGGTCGAGCCGGGCGTGCCCGTCCGTGCGGAGATCACGACGGAGGCGCTGCTCCGCCCGGCCGACCTCGGGCTCGGGCCGGCGCAGACCCAGCTCACCGAGTCGGGGCTGGCGGAGCCGATCCGGATCGACGAGATGCTCGGTGCCTGCCGGAGCAGTAAGGGTCTGTCGCAGACCTGGCCGTCGCGTTGGTCGCGGTCCCAGACCCTGCTGGCCGAGCCGCCCGACGGCGCCGACCGCGCGCCCGGCGACGTGCAGGCGATGCAGGACGTCTACCGCCTCGCGCCGGGCGGAGCCGAGGCGTTCCTCACCGACCTCGATCAGATCATCGCCCCGTGCGCCCGGTGGCCCAGCGTCGGGCCGTACGAGTGGAAGGGGCGGACCGGTACCGCGGAGGCGGTACACCAGTGGCGTGTCGTCCGGCGGGACTTCGCCGGGGACGGTGCCGCCATGGTGCGGCACGTCGTGTCCCCGCCTCGCGACGTGAAGACCGGCGAGACGTTCGGCGACGTTCCCCAGCCGACGTACCGGGCGATCATCCGGGTCGGTGACCTCGTCGCGGTGCTCGGCCTCGGACGGCACGGCACAGAGTCCGAGCTGATCCAGCTCTCCACCGTCGCTGCCGCCCGGTTGTGCCAGGCGGCGAACCCGGGCTGCTGAGCCGCCGCCGTTGATCCGCGCAACTTCAGGGAAACTGCGGCCTCCCGCAGCCCGGAGGCGACACTTTCCCTGAAGTTGCGCCGGATCTTGGCGCGGGCGCGCGTCGGCTCAGAGTGGGATGTTGCCGTGCTTCTTCGGCGGCAGGGTCTCGCGCTTCGTACGCAGCACCCGCAGCGCGCGGACGATCTGACCGCGCGTCTCGTGCGGGGCGATGACGGAGTCGACGTAGCCCCGCTCGGCCGCGACGTACGGGTTGGCCAGGGTGTCCTCGTACTCGGCGACCTTCTCGGCGCGCACCGCGGCCGGGTCCTCGGCCCCCGCCAACTCCGAGCGGTAGAGGATGTTCACCGCTCCCTGGGCGCCCATCACCGCGATCTGCGCGGTCGGCCAGGCGAAGTTCAGGTCCGCGCCCAGGTGCTTCGACCCCATCACGTCGTACGCGCCGCCGTACGCCTTGCGCGTGATCACGGTGACCTTCGGCACGGTGGCCTCGGCGTACGCGTAGATCAGCTTCGCGCCCCGGCGGATGATGCCGTCCCACTCCTGCCCGGTGCCGGGGAGGAAGCCGGGAACGTCCACGAAGGTCAGCACGGGGATGTTGAACGCGTCGCAGGTGCGGACGAAGCGGGCGGCCTTCTCCGACGCGGCGATGTCCAGCGTCCCGGCGAAGTGCATCGGCTGGTTCGCGACGACACCGACCGGACGCCCCTCGACCCGGCCGTAGCCGACGACGATGTTCTGCGCGTAGAGCGGCTGCACCTCGAGGAACTCCCCGTCGTCGAGCACGTGCTCGATGACCCGGTGCATGTCGTAGGGCTGGTTGGCCGAGTCGGGGATCAGCGTGTCCAGCTCCCGGTCCTCGTCGGTCACCGACAGCTCGGCCGGGGCGTCGTGGACCACCGGCTCGTCGAGGTTGTTCGACGGCAGGTACGACAGGAGGGCCTTGACGTACTCGATCGCGTCCTCCTCGTCCGTGGCGAGGTAGTGCGCGTTGCCGCTGCGGGTGTTGTGGGTGTGCGCGCCGCCCAGCTCCTCCATGCCCACGTCCTCACCGGTGACGGTCTTGATGACGTCGGGGCCGGTGATGAACATGTGCGAGGTCTGGTCGACCATGACGGTGAAGTCGGTGACCGCGGGGGAGTAGACGGCACCACCCGCGCACGGCCCCATCACCAGCGAGATCTGCGGGATGACGCCGGAGGCGCGGACGTTGCGGAAGAAGATCTCCCCGTAGAGGCCGAGGCTGACCACGCCCTCCTGGATCCGGGCGCCGCCGGAGTCGTTGATGCCGATGACCGGGCAGCCGATCTTCATGGCGAGGTCCATCACCTTGACGATCTTCTCGCCGAAGACCTCCCCGAGGGAGCCGCCGAAGACGGTGAAGTCCTGGGCGAAGACGCAGACCTGCCGGCCGTCCACCGTGCCGTAGCCGGTCACGACACCGTCGCCGTACGGGCGGGTCCTCTCCAACCCGAAGTTGGTGGAACGGTGCCGGGCCAGCTCGTCCAGTTCGACGAAGGAGCCCTCGTCGAGCAGCAGCTCGATCCGCTCCCGGGCGGTCTTCTTGCCCCGGGCGTGCTGCTTCTCGACCGCCCGCGCCGACCCGGCGTGCACCGCCTCGTCGACCCGACGCTCCAGGTCGGCCAGCTTGCCGGCGGTGGTGTGATTGTTGATCCCGGTGTCGGTAGTCACCCAGGGAATATAACGATGGTTCAGGACCGGGCCGCTGTGCAGTACACCTCAGTACGCTTGCTCACCCCCGCCCGTAGGCTGGCGGGATGCCGGGCTCTCCGTACACCGATCTGGACCGACCGCCGCTGTCGGCGGCCCGGCTGCGCCGGGCGTTGGTCGCCCCGTACGGCCCGTGGGCCCGCCTGGAGGTGAAGGCCGAGACCGGCTCCACCAACGCCGACGTGGCGGAGGCGGCGCGGGCGGGCGAGCCCGAGGGTCTGGTGGTGGTCGCCGAGCGGCAGAACGCCGGCCGTGGCCGACGGGGCCGGGTGTGGCAGTCGCCGCCGCGGGCCGGCATCGCGGCGAGCGTGCTGCTCCGGCCCGGGGAGGCGGTCACGGAGCGCGGTTGGCCGGCGGCGCCGACGAGCGCGTACGGCTGGCTGCCGCTGCTGGCCGGGGTCGCGCTCGTGGAGGCGGTGGCCCGCCTGGGCGAGCTGGAGGCCACCCTGAAGTGGCCCAACGACCTGCTGATCGGCGAGGCCAAGTGCGCCGGCCTGCTCGCCGAGGCGGTGCCGGGCGCGGGCGCGGAAAAGCCTCCGGCCGTCGTCGTCGGCATCGGGCTCAACGTCACGCTCCGCACCGACGAGCTGCCCGAGAACCCCACCGGGCTGCCGGCCACCTCGCTGCAACTGGCCGGCGCCGCGACCACCGACCGTGACCCGCTGCTGCGGGCGCTGCTGCGGTCCCTGGCCGACTGGTACGACCGCTGGCGTACGGCCGGCGGCGATGCGGCCACCAGCGGCCTGCGGGAGGCGTACCTGGCCGCCTGCGCCACGATCGACCGGCCGGTACGGGTGCTGCTCCCCGACGGGGCCGAGCTGACCGGCACCGCGACCGGGGTGGACCTGGACGGCCAGCTGGTGGTGGAGACCCCGGACGGTCCCCGTTCCGTGGCCGCCGGCGACCTTCTGCACCTGCGCTGACCGGGGGCGGTAGCCCTCGGCGCGGGTCCGTTCGTCCGGTCGGCGCGGGTCACGTGCCGATCGGCAGGATCGTGGGGGGTCAGTGACGGCCGACCGCGCGGCTGATGGTCGGATGTGCGGTGGCCGGTTACGGTCACCGCGTCCGTTTCTGCGAGGAGGTTCGCGTGGCGTTCCCTGAAGACGTGCTCACCGAGGACGAGCATGTCGTGTTGCACCTGCACCCGCACTGGAAGGCGCTGATCCGGCCGGTGGTGGTGCTGGTGCTGGCCGTCGCCGCGGTGGTGGCCGGTGCGGTACTGCTCCCCGCCGGTACCGGCGGATCGATCGGACTGGCCGTGATCGGCGCGCTCGCCCTGGTGGCGGTGGTCTGGTTCACGCTCTGGCCGTTCCTGGTCTGGCGCACCACCCACTACCTCTTCACCAACGAGCGGGTGCTGCTCCAGCACGGCGTCTTCTCCCGCGACCGGCGGGACATCCCGCTCACCCGGGTCAACGACCACTCGATGAGTCAGAAGTTCATCGAGCGGTTGCTCGGCGCGGGCACGCTGACCATCGAGTCGGCCGGTGAGCGCGGCCAGTCCGTCCTCGTCGACGTTCCGCAGGTGGGGCAGGTGCAGACGAAGCTCTACGAGCTGGTCGAGGAGCAGCACGACAAGCACTCGCTGGGCGACGGTGAGATGCGCGAGATCCTGGCCGACATGCGCGAGGGCAAGCCTCTCCGCGACCCCTCCGCCTGACCCCCTCCCGGC
>NZ_SMKG01000020.1 GCF_004348525.1 Micromonospora sp. 15K316
GGGTGGGGCCGGGCGTGGCCGCGATCGCCACCTCCGCGCCCGGATCGGACGGGCTCGTCTCGATCAGCGCGGCGGGCACCAGCACGGCGATGGCAGCGGCGACCGCGACGGTACGCCGGCCACCGGGCACCAGTCCGGAGAGTCGCGCCTGCCCCGGCGTGGCGACGGCCGGTCGGAACGGCTTGAGCTCCGCGTGCTCGGCGATCAGCTCGTCGAGCTGCGCCCGCACCGCGTCGCGCTGCTCGATCGCGTCGGCGAAGGCCAGGGTCAGCTTGAACCGGAAGTCGGCCGCGGCCGCGGCGGGGAGCAGCACCCCGCTGGTACGGCGACGGTCGAGCGTCTGGATCAGCGTGACGGGAGCCGCCGGGTCGTGAGCGAGCCCTGTCATCTTCCCGTACGCCCAGTCGCGCCGGGCCCGCCCGCCGAGCAGCACCAGGCGACGGCTGGTGATGACGGCCATCCCGGCGTCGGCGACCCGCACCCCGTCCGGGCGGCGCGGGCGCAGCGGTGTCACCTCGGGGCCGACGGTCAGGTCCGGCGCGGGCAGCACGGCGCCGTGCCGCACCTCGACCAGTTGCACGGCCGGCCACACCCAGAGGACCACCTCGTCCGAGGCGAGTTCGAGCGGCAGGCCCATGCCGGCGGCCGCGGAGCCCTGGAAGTCGGCGGCGAGCGCGCGGAGCCGGCACAGTTCGTCGTTGCGCCGCCGCCAGGCGGCCTCGGCGCTGCGGTACGTCTGGTGCCGGCGCTCGTTCTGCCGGTGCGCCCAGCGGTACCGCCAGGTGGAACCCGTCGAATCAGTCCTTGCCATGCCGACTCCTTCGCCGCGCAGGCCACCAATCGGGGTGTCACACGTGTTAACTCCACCGGCGTTCGGCCCGGACCCGGCAACACGGCGTAAATACCCGATCGGTGGACCAACTTGGACGATAGGGCGGTTTTGCATCACAAGCGGATTTCGGTCGGGCGTGTCGCGCGACAGCGGCGCCGCAGACGCGCCGCGCCGCCGATCCGAGGTGGACCGGCGGGCGCGTCACGTCGGCACGTCAGCGCCGGCGGCCCTCCCCCACCCGGTAACTGCGCAGGTTCGGGTCAGCCTTGATCTGCGCCTCCGTGAACTTGACCGTGTCCCACCCCTTCCGCGAGTAGAGCTCGGTCTGATCCGCGTACCAGGGCGAATTCGGGTTGGTCGACTGCGAGTAGGTGAGGATCTGCCGCCCGGACGGGCCGTCGCGGCCCAGCTCGACGGCCATCACGAACGACGAGCCGTGGACCACCTTCGGGTAGCCGACGCCCGGCACCCGGTTGTTGACGATCATGTTGAAGATCCCGGCCTCGGCACGCCCGCCGTGGATCGGGATCCGCCGGTCGCCGCGCGGTTCGGCCTGCACGTCGCCGAGCCGGGCGTCGAGCGGAATGCCGGCCAGGCCGCGCACGGCGTCGGCGAGCGCGGTGAGCACCCGCGGATCGGCGGTGGCCAGCCGCTTCGGGGTGCGTACCGGGTCGGCGGCCGAGAAGGCGTCGGCGAAGCGCAGGCCCCCGGCCAGGGCGAACTCGGTGAAGAGGTGCGCGCCTCGGCTGTCCAGGTCGGCGTGCAGGTCCCAGCGCCGCAGAGCGGTGCAGGCGGCGCGCAGGTCCACAGTCGTACCGTCGGAGGCGGTCGCGGTGGGCTGCGCCGTGCAGAGCGCCACCAGGTCGTCGCGGACCAGCTCCCCGCCGTAGACCCGGTTGCCGAAGACCGTCCGCCACAACCGCTCGGCGGTGAACCCCCGGCCGGGCAGCCCGTCGGTGCCGGCCAGCCGCTGCCGTACCTGGTCCAACCCGAGCCGGGTACGCAGGCTACGCGGGGTGCCCTCGTCGCCGATGATCCGCGGGTAACCCTCGAGCGGCGCCTTCGGGTTCGCCAGCCAGTAGCTGTCGTTGGAGTTGGTCACGTAGTCGGTGCGGAAGCGCACCGGCAGGTTCGCCGGCCCGAAGATGCCCGGCACCGCGGCGTCCCGGTCGGCGCCGAGCGCGCACGCCGAGCGCGAACCGTCGAGCACCGCCTGGCCGCTGCCGGCGTACATCGACCGGAACGCGGCGGGGATGCAGGTGGCGGCGAGCGCGTCGGTGACCCGGGGGATCACCGAGTGATCGGCGTAGAGCGCCTCGCCGCGGGCGTCGGCGGCGATCACGTTCACCCACGGCAGGAACTGGTAGCGGTCGAGCACCCGGGTCAGCTCCCGTACGGTCGAGGCCCGGCCCATCTGGAGCCAGCCGTCGAAGGCCCGGTTGTTGCCGGCGTTGACGTCGGTGATGGCGTACGCGGTGCTGGTCGTCCAGTCGAACCTGCCGGGCACCACCACGACCGGCCCATGGTGGGTGTCGTGGAAGACCCGGCTGACCGGCACGAGCCGGCCGTCCGGGCCGGGCATCCGGACGGTGACGCTGCGGGTGGTCATCTTCCGCGGCTCGCCGTCGAGGTAGTACGAGGTGGGGTCGCCGGGGACGAGCGCGAGCTGGTGCCAGACGTAGCGGCGCGCCGTCGAGACGGTGTGGCTCCAGGCGATCTTTCCGTTGTGTCCGATCTCGACGATCGGGTCGCCGATCAGCGACGCGCCCTCGACGTCGTACCGGCCGGGCACCTTCAGGTGCATCCGGTAGAAGCGGTCCGCGCCGTCCCACGGGAAGTGCGGGTTGGCGAGCACCATCCCACCCCGGTCGGCGGTGGCCGCCTCGCCCAGCCCGTACGCGTTGCTGCCGATCCCGCCGGTCGTGCCGTCGACGGCGGCGACCACCGCCGCCGCACCCGGCGCGTCCTGCACGGCCGCCGCTCCGGTGGCGCCCGGCGGCGCCGCCGCGACGATCCCGTCCAGCATCGCCGCCGAGCCGGCCCGGACCATGCTGGCCCAGGTGGTGCGCCACACGTCCAGTTCGGTGAGGGGACGCACCCAACCCTTGCCCCGGCACGCCGGGTCGGTCAGCCTCGCCACGCCGACCTTGCGCAGGTAGGAGTTGTAGCCGGCGGCGAAGCCACGGACCAGGTCGCGGATCTCGTCCGAGGGCGAGTGCACCCCGTCGCGCCGGCCGGCGAGCATCCGCTCGACCGTCCGGTCCTCGACCATCTTGCGGTAGAACAGGTCACTGCGAACGTTCGCGTCGGTGGGGCCGCTCGCCCCGAACCACCGGGACCGTTCCCCGTTGACCGTCACCGCCGTGTCGGCGATGACGCAGAGATTGTCCTCGGCCTGCACGTAGCCGACACCGAAGCCGAGACTCGCGAAGTTCGCCGCCGTGATGTGCGGCACCCCGTACGAGGCCCGGCGGATCTCGGCCGAGTAGCCGCCGTCGCGCTGGTGCGCGCCGGCCGGCCCGGCACCGAGCCCGGTGACGGCCAGCCCCAGGACGGCCACCGCCGCGCCGAGGCGTACTGCGGGACGTCTCATCGGATCCTCCCCCGTGGCGCCCCCGAACCTCACCGCCCGAGGGGCATCGATGATGATCGCTCATTCTGGTCGCCTGCCGGGCCGGCGTACAGCCCCACGCCGGCGAACGGTCAACCAGCCTCCGACCGGCACCCGCTCTGACCAGCGGTGATCGCCCACCGTGACGGCCCGCGCCTCGGTAACGTCAGCGGCAGCCGGACGGCCGGCGGCGAGGAGGTGGACGGCGATGGCCGGGTCGGGCGGCTCACCGCCGGTGGTGATCGGCGTCGACATCGGCACCACCAGCACCAAGGCCGTCGCCTACGACACGACCGGCCGGCAGCTCGCCACCAACTCGGCCGGCTACCCGCTGGGCGAACCGCAGCCGGGATACGCCGAGCAGGACCCGCAACGCATCCTCGACGCGGTCGTCACCTCGATCCGCGCCACGCTGGCCGAGCTGGACCGCCCGGTGGCCGGCCTCTCGTTCAGCAGCGCGATGCACAGCCTGATCGGGCTCGACGGCGACGGCGACCTGCTCACCCCGTCGATCACCTGGGCCGACTCGCGCGCCAGCCGGCAGGCGGAGCGGCTGCGCGCCGTCCCCTCCGGGCTCGCCCTGCACCGGCGCACCGGCACTCCGATCCACCCGATGGCCCCGCTGCCGAAGCTGCTCTGGTTCGCCGAGCAGCAGCCGGCGCTCTTCGCGGAGGTCGCCCACTGGGTGGGGATCAAGGACTGGGTGCTGCTGCGGCTCTGCGGGATGCTGGTCACGGACCACTCGATCGCCTCCGGCACCGGCCTGATGGACATCTACCGGCTGGACTGGGACACCGAGGCGCTCGCGATCGCCGGCATCGGCGCGCAGAAGCTGCCGCAACTGGTCTCCACCACCACCGTGCTGCCCCGGCTCACCGCCGACGCGGCGGCCGCCACCGGGCTGCCCGAGCGCACCCCCGTCGTGGTCGGCGCGGGCGACGGACCGCTGGCCAACCTGGGGCTCGGGGCGGTGCACCCGGGCATGGTGGCTTGCTCGATCGGCACCAGCGGCGCGATGCGGGTCATGGTGGAGCGTCCGGGCGTCGACCCACTCGGCGGGGTGTTCTGCTACGCGCTCACCGAGGAGCGCTGGGTGGTCGGCGGGGCGATCAACAACGGGGGCATCGTGCTGGACTGGGCCGGCGACGCGCTCGCCCCGGACCTCGGTGCGCGCGCCGCGGACGAGCTGGTCGCCCTCGCCGCCCGCGCACCGGTCGGCTCCGGCGGGCTCATCATGCTGCCGTACCTGCTCAGCGAGCGCGCGCCGCACTGGAGCGCGCTGCCCCGCGGCGCGTACGTGGGGCTGACCCACGGGCACCGCCGGGAACATCTCATCCGGTCCGCCATCGAGGGCGTCTGCCAGCAGCTCGCGCTGGTGCTCGCCTCGGTGCGCTCCGCCGGCAACGAGGTGCGCGAGGTTCGGGCCAGCGGCGGCTTCGCCCGCAGCGGGCTGTGGCGGCAGATCCTCGCCGACGCGCTCGGGGTGTCGGTGGCCTTCCCGGCGGAGCACGAGGGGTCGAGCTTCGGCGCGGCGCTGCTCGGCATGCAGGCGCTCGGGCTGATCCCGTCCATCGACGTGGCGGCCGACCTGGTCCGGATCGAGGAGATCATCCGGCCCGATCCGGCCGCCGCCGCCACCTACGCGACGCTCCTGCCGCTCTTCGCCGAGCTCTACGACGCGCTGGTGCCCACCTTCACCTCGCTGCGCCGGCTGGCGCCCGGCCTGCCGCCGGAGCCCACCCCCGCCCCGCCTCCGATGTGACCGGCGGGCCCGTCCCGGTCACGACGTACCGAACGAGTGACAGCGTGACTGTCGCCGTCCACGACCGCTCGCACTTCTTATCGTACGAACGTGAAGAAAACCGACAAGAAGGTCTCATCTTCCCGGCGGCCGTCGTGGCGGGTACGCCTCACGAAGCTGGCCGCCACCGGCGTCACCCTCGCCCTGCTGCCCAGCGGGGCGGCCACGGCCGACGGTGGCGGGCCCACCTCGGAACCGGCTCCGGAACAGCGGCCACCGGCCAGCACCCTCGCCTGGCTGGCCTTCCCCGGTGGGGTCTTCTCCGTCGACAGCGACACGCGCACCGTCCGCTACCGGGCCTGCGACGGCGACACCGGCCGGATCCCCGACCCGGACATGCGGGTGCACGGCCGGATGGCCAGCGGCGAGGTCACCGTCGACGGGACGACCTACGCCTACGACGTGCCGCTGGTCGGCCGCACCCGGGGCATCGTCGAGGTGACCCGGCCCGGGGCCGAGCCGGACGGGCTGGTCGGCGAGGTGGTCACCGAGCCGCAGCCGCCCACCGACCCGGCCGCCGGCCGCCGGCTGCTCCCCCTCACCGGGCAGCTCCAGCAGGTCGTGGACGCCTCCACCGCCAACCCGGCCGGGGTGGCCGTGCGAGACCTCTCCGGCCGGTACGGCGACCAGCAGATCGCGGTCAACGGCGCGTTCCGCCCGAAGGCCGCCAGCGTGATCAAGCTGTGGATCCTGGTCGAGCTGCTGCGCCGGGTCGACTGCGGCCAGGTCTCCCTGGACAAGGGGGTGCTGGTCACCCCGGCCCAGGTCGTCGACGGCACCGGCGAGCTTCAGCACGAGACCTTCCCGCAGGTCGTCACCCTGTACCGGCTCGCCGAATACATGATCAAGTACAGCGACAACACGGCCGCGAACGTGCTG
This sequence comes from Micromonospora sp. 15K316, assembly GCF_004348525.1. Lineage (GTDB taxonomy): Bacteria > Actinomycetota > Actinomycetes > Mycobacteriales > Micromonosporaceae > Micromonospora. The sequence continues at coordinate 6,124 of NZ_SMKG01000020.1, forward strand.
ATCGACTACTTCGGCGGCTTCGCGCCGGTCAACGACCTGACCGACTCGATGAACCAGCGGGAGACCATCCTGGCCCGCAAGATGCTCGACACCGAGGCCGCCATGCGCGGCGAGGAGAACTACACCAGCCCGGACGACGTGGTCGCGCTCCTCGGCGCCGTCTGGGACGCGCAGATCCTCACCCCGGCCACCCGCGACCTGATGATCGGCTTCATGGCCGAGCAGACCCTGAACACCAAGATCCCGGCCGCGCTGCCGCCCGGCGTCCCCGTCGCGCACAAAACCGGTGACCTGCCGGACGCCTCGCACGACGTCGGCTACTACCTGATCCCCGGCTCGCAGGTCGCGGTCGCGTTCCTCACCTCCGGCCCGATGGCCGGCGGCGACGAGACCGTACGGCGGCTAGCCCGCACCGTCTACGACTACCTCATCGAGCCGCCACCCGCCACCAGCGAGCAGTGAACCGGCCCGGCCCGGCGGGCACCCCCCTCGGGGTGCGCCGGGCCGGGCCGCGTCAGGCGCGGCTGATCGCGTTGGCGTGGATCGCCTCGCTCAGGTACGCGGTCAACCCGGGCGCGATGCTCTCGTAGTGCGCGGTGAACCGCTCGTCGGCCAGGTACAGGTCGGCCAGGCCGGTGTGGATCTCGTACGAGCAGTCGTAGAACCAGCGGCCGATGATCTGCCGGTGCTCCTCGGCCAGCTCCATCGCCTCGGGGCCGTCCGCCGGGGCGCCGGAGGACATCACCGCCACGATCCGCCGCCCCCACTCCTCGTTCTCCTGCTTGATCCGCAGCCAGTCGTCCTTGCCGTACCGGGACACCCGCCGGTTCGACTCCGCGTACGCCTCACTGCCGCCCCACCGCTGCTCCGCCTCCTCGGCGTGCGCCTCCGGGTCGAAGTCCCCGAAGACCTCGAACCGCTCCTCCGGGGTCAGCCGGATGTCCACCTTCCTCGCCTCCAACGCGAACTCGATCGCCGTGACCATCTCCTGCAACCGCTTGATCCGCACCGAGAGCAGCTCGTGCTGACGGCGCAGGTGCGCGGCCGGGTCGGCCGTCGGGTCGTCGAGGATCCCGGCGATCTGATCCAGCGGGAACCCCAGCTCCCGGTAGTAGCGGATGAGTTGCAGCCGCTCCAGGTCGGCGTCGTCGTAGCGCCGGTAGCCGGTCGAGCTGCGCCCGCCCGGCGAGAGCAGGCCGATCTCGTCGTAGTGGTGCAGCGTCCGCACCGTCACGCCGGCAAGCTTCGCCACCTGACCCACCGTGTACGCCATGGCTCCCTCCCTTCCGGGGACCAGGCTTCCACCTGCCGTTACGTGAGGGTCAAGCCGCTGCGACGCCGGTACGGCCGACGATCGCCTCGACGATGTCGGAGCCGATCGATCCAGGATCGCAGACCACGAGGTCCTCGGGCGCATACACGGCGGCCCCGGACTCGGGGTGCACGACGAGAACGCCGCCCACCGGCAGGAAGCCGACGATCTGGGCGAACGGGTGTGTCGACTTCTCGGTCGGGTCGGCGACCGACGCATCCGGCCGGACGATCATGCCTTCCTCGAGCCACGGCGGCCGATCGACGAGCACGGCCACCTCGATCGGGCCGGGCCCGTACTCGGCGGTCGCCGCAGCCTGGGCCAGGCGTCCGAGGTCGGCCGAACGCCGGGCGACACCGGCGTCGACCGGACCGTCTGGCCCGGCGACGACCAGCCGCATCGAGCGGTCCGGATTGAAGTGGACCGTCACTGTCACGCTACGCAGCACCACTCGCGATCCCTCACATCCGCCGGGCAGCTGCCGCCGACGGCGGCCGGTGGCATCTCGTCAGGTCGTTCATCGAATCCTGGCCAAATTCAACTGCATCAGTCCACCCGGGCGGCCGTACCGGTAACCCTGCCCGTGTACGCAGCCGATCGCGGCGACCGCGTCGTGCTGCCGCTCGGTCTCCACCCCCTCGGCCACCACCGACAGGTCGAACGCCCCGGCGAGGCGGGTCACCATCTCCACCGTGGCGTAGGCCCGGTCGTCGTCGAGGTCGAGCCGGGCCACGAACGAGCGGTCGATCTTCAACTCGGTGGCCGGGATGCGGTGCAGGTAGCTCAGCGACGAGTAGCCGGTGCCGAAGTCGTCGATGGCGATCCGGATGCCCAGCTCACGCAGCTGCCGCAGCCGCTCCAGCACCGCCTCGCTGCCGTCGATCAGCGCCGACTCGGTCAGCTCCAGGGTGAGCGTCCGGGGCGCCAACCCGGCCGCCGCGGTGGCCGCGGTGACCGTGGCGATCAGGTCCGGCCGGCGCAGGTGGGCGGCGGCGATGTTCACCGCGACGGTGGCCTCGGCCGGCCGGTCCCGCCAGGCGGCGGCCGCCCGGCACGCCTCGTGGATCACCCACCGGTCGATCTGCACGATCAGCCCGGTCTCCTCGGCCAGCGGCAGGAACCGGGCCGGGCTGAGCAGCCCGAGCCGGGGATGCCGCCAGCGGACCAGCGCCTCCGCGCTGCGCACCGCCCCGGTGGCCAGGTCCACGATCGGATGGAACTCCAGGTGCAGCTGGCCCTCGTCGACCGCCCGGCGCAGGTCGGCGATCAGCTCCGCCCGGGACACCGCCGCCTCACGCAGCTCCGGAGTGCAGACCCGGTACGCCGACTTCCCCGCCGCCTTCGCCGCGTACATGGCGATGTCGGCGTCGCGGAGCAGGTCGGTGTGGGAGGTGTGCTGCGGGCCGTACTCGGCGATGCCGATGCTCGCCGACGGGTGCACCCCCGCGTGCTCCTCCCCGTCGGAGGGTTGCAGCGCGTCGAGCAGCCGCTCGGCCAGCCGCTCCGGCGGCACCGAGCGCGCGTCGACAAGGACGGCGAACTCGTCCCCGCCGAGCCGGGCGATGACACCGTCGCCGGCCACGGCTTCGCGCATCCGCGCCGCCAGGCTGGTCAGCAGGCTGTCCCCGGCGGCGTGCCCGAACCGGTCGTTGACCTGCTTGAACCCGTCCAGGTCGAGCATCAGCACCGCCACCGGCCCCTCGGCGCGCAGCGCTCGTCGTAGCCGCCGGGTGAACATCAGCCGGTTCGGCAGCCCGGTGAGCTGGTCGGTGTAGGCGAGCGTGCGCAGCCGGGCCACCAGCCGCAGGTTCTGGGTGGCGGCCAGCCCCTGACGTACGGCCAGGGCGGCGAGCAGCGCCATCATGCACACGAACACCAGGTGCGGGGTCTGGCCGGTCGGCTGCCGGGCCAGCACCACCGCCACTATCGCCCCGCCCACGGGCAGGTACGGCAGGGCCACCTGCCACCACGGCGGCAGCGGGGCGTCGGCCGTGTCCTCCGGGTCGGCGCGGGGCGGCGGGGCCGGGTAGCGGGTGGCGACGACGATCAGCAGGTAGCTCACCGACCAGCAGAGGTCGACGAGGTGGCCGGCGGCGTACTCGCCCCGGGCGAGGAGCGCGACGTACGCGGTGTCGGCCAGGACCCGGGCCGCCAGGCTGCCGGCCAGCGCGGTCATCGGTCGCCAGCGCGGCCGTGTCGTGCCGACCACCGCCACCAGGACGGTCAGCTGCACCAGGTCGAGCACCGGGTAGAGCAGCCCGAGGGTGTGGACCGGGTCGGCGAGGTCCGCCGCGGCGAGATCGTGGAAGACCAGCACCCAGCCGACGGGCACCAGGGCGAGCCCGACGATCACCCCGTCCAGCAGGATGCGGGCCCGGCCGACCCGGCCGCGCGGGGCGGTGGGCACGAAGAGCAGCGCGGCCGTGCCGGTGACGATCCCGGCGGTGAAGACCGCCGCGACGAGCGGGGTGTACGGCAGCTCGTCGCCGGTGAGCCGCCGCACCGCCCCGAACGCCTGGCCGAGCGCGGCGAGCCCCATCGTGGCGGCGAGCAACGTCCAGAATCGACGCAGCGAGGCCGGGTGCCGGCGGGCCGCACCCGCGCAGGCCACCGCCGCCCAGCCGGAGACCAGCAGCGCGCCGAGGCCACCGGCCTGGGCCGCACCCGGCAGCGCCGCCGCCAACCAGATCGTCAACAGCAGTACGCCACCGACCGTTACCAGCAGCCCGACGTGACGTCGGCGGGCCGGACGGGGGTGGGCAGCCGTGGCCGGCTCCATGTCCTGCGGCGGCACGCTCGCTCCGGCTCCCTCCCGTGCGGGCCCCTACTTCGGCGCGGACCGCCCCGGCAAACGCGAAAAGCCTAGCCAGCGTCCGGGTGGACCCGCCAGCGGCCGACTGGTGGGTTCCCGACACCCGTGGCGGCCGGTAAGCGGTTCCGCCCCGGATCGGGGGCGGCTCGACAGCGCGGTGCCCGGCCACCGGGACGCCTGCCCCGGGTCAGGCCCACTCCTCGGTGGGGTCACCGTCAGTGGCGGGCGGTTCGGCGGAGGCAGCCGCCGCGCCGGGCGGGCCGCCGTGGGTCCACGGCGTCTCCTCCGGCGCGGGGAACGCCCCCGACGGCAGGTAGGCGTCGGACAACGTGGTGTAGCAGAGCCGCTCCCCCACCTCGGGTACGCTGCCCGGCGGCGCGGTGAGCCCGCGCCCCATCCCCCCGGAGAGTTCCAGCACGACGTCGGTCTTGCCGTCCGCGCCCGGGGTCACGAAGACCACCCGGGCCTTCTGCGACGGCCGGGCCGGACTGTAGAGCGTCGCCCCGACCGGCACCAGCACCGCCTCGGTGGTGACCAGCTGGATCCGGGGACGGAGCACCGGACGCTTCCCGCCGTCGTCGACGCGCTTCGGGTCGGCCAGCGTCACGTCGCCGACGAACGCCTCACCGGCGAGCCGGTGCTCGGCCATCACCAGCGGATCGTCGTAGGCGCGCTGCACCGCGTACGAGGTGAGGGCCCGCTCCAGCCGGTGCAGCCGGACCGCCGCGGCCACCGCCCCGTCCCGCCGGGGCTGCGGGCCGCCGCCCGAGTCGACGTGCTCGGCGTGCGCGGTGAACGCGTCCCGGTCGCCGGCCCAGCGCCCCTCGACCCGGGCGCCGGGCGGCAGCCCGCGCAGCAGACCCACGCCACGCCACATCAGCTCCCAGGTGGGCGCGAGCTGGTCGCGCAGCAGCGCTTCGAGCTCCGCGTACGCCTCGGCGCGCGCCGCCGGGTCGTCCTCCGTCGCCGCGTACGCCTCGATCGCCGGGCTGAGCCGGCGGTTGTCGAAGTCCGGATCGGTGGCCGGCCCGGCGGGCGGATGCGTCGACGGGTCCTCGGCCCGCGCGGCCGCCTCGGCGCCGGTGAGCCCGTCCGGCGGGTCGATCCAGCCGAGCAGCGCCGGCAGGTGCAGGTCCTCGACGGCGCTCTGCCCGGTCGCCCAGTGCAGGGTCAGCGCGTCGGTCATCGCCAGCAGCGCCGACGAGCCCGGATGTTCGGCCCGCTCGGCGAGGAACGTCAGCCAGCGTCCGAGCAGCGGCACCGACGGGTGCACCGGATAGTCGCCGTCCGGGCGGCGGAACCGGGTCGACCGGCCGAGCAGCCGCAGGAAGGTGATCCCGGCCGGGTTCGGCACCAGCAGTTGCGGCGCGTCGACGTACCGGTGGCGGACGTCCCGGCCCCGGTCGACAGCCACCGCCTCGCTCACCCCCCGGTGCGCGTCCAGGTACGGCAGCACGACCGAGGCCAGCTCGGCGGCGAACGCGAAGCGTTGGCTCCGGTTGCGGGGCTGCGGCACGACCAGCAGCCTCGCCTCGTCCGGTGCCGCACCGACGAGGGCGGCGAGCGGGGCGTTCGCCTCACCGGCCAGCGCGAGCGGCACCAGCACCAGTGGACGTTCGTGCAGGTGGATGTGGCGTACGGTGGCCACCGGCTGGGCCACCCCGCTGGTGACGGCCTGCGCCTTCGCGAGCGCGCGCAGCGTACTCATGCCGGGGCGCCGAGGGCGTCGGCGCGCAACCGGGCCGCGGCGCGCAGCAGCGCGGCGGCCTCCGCCTGCTCCGGCTCGGGGGTGCGTTCACCGGAGGCGAGCGCCACCACCTCCGTCACCGTGCCGAGCCCGCCGAGCGCCTCCCGGACCGGCCGGCCCATCGCACCCGTCCGACCGCGGGCCTCGTGCCGGCAGAAGTACGCCAGCTCGCAGCTGGCCAGGCACTCCGGCGCGTAGCGGGCCTCGACACGGGACAGCGCGGCGGTCAGCGTCGCCGGGTCGGTGGCCAGGTCGGCGGTGAAATCCGCCGGCACCGCGGCGAGCAGGTCGTCGAGGCGGTCCATCCGGGCCAGCTGGCGGCGCAGCACCAGCAGCTGCTTGCGTACGTCGAGCAGGCTCGCCACCGGCTGGTTGGCGAAGTCACGCGGGCAGATCAGCACCACGTCGTGCGACACCAGTTCGGGGTCGTGCCCGGCGGCGGCGAGCAGCTCGCGCAGCGCCAGCACGTACACGGCGGACTGGGTCGCGGCGGCCGAGACCTTCGCCGGGTCGGCCTGACCGTCGATCACCGGAAAGGACTTGATCTCCACGACGTGGAGCCGGCCGGCCAGCCGGGCGGCGACCAGGTCCGGTTCGAGGTGTACCCGCCGGCCGGCGACCTCCAGGCTGAGCAGCGGGTGGTCGAAGAGCGCGGCCGGCTGGCGCGGGCCGGTGGGCACGGCGGCCGTCAGCAGCTCGCGTGACCGGGTGTGCCGGTCGGGGAGGTCGTCGGCGGCGCCGAGATCGGTCCAGTCGGCTCGGTCGCCGGGCTCGACACCGAGCCGCTCGGCGACCAGCCGGAGCAGCTCGACGCCGCCGTCGGCCTTGACCTGCGCCTCGAAGGCGTTGCCCCGGGTGATCGCGAACCGGGACTGGCCGAACCGGGCGGGGAAACCGATCCGGTCGGCCAGCCCGGTCTTGTCCACCCCGGCGCCGTCCAGCACGGCCCGACGGGTGCAGCCCGGGTTGCCGGTCAGCGCGGCGATCGTCCGGGCGTTGTGCCGCCGCGGCGGGACGCCGCCCCGGATCGCGGCCAGTCGCTGCTCGCTGCTCGTCATGATCCGCCAGGATAGGCCGGGATCGCACCGGCGAGCACGTCCCGCGCCGACGTGCGTCGACGCTCACGGGTCGCCGTCAGCCGGCCGGGAGGCGCCGCGCCTCCGCCTTGGAGAGGTCGTACTCGGCCGCGCAGTAGGTGCACTGCTGGGTGTACCGGGTCCGCACCGGGATCAGCGGGACGAAGAAGAGTGTGAACTTCGTGGACCGGCGGGTGATCACCTGCGCGGCGTGGTTGCCGCAGTTGCGGCAGACCCGGCTGACGACGCCGAGCCGGTCGACCTTGGTGCGGAACCCGAAGATGACGAACATCCCCCAGTGCTACCCGCTGGACGGGTCCATCATCCCGGTCTCGTCGTCCATCGGAGACGGCGATGCGGCGGCGCCCCGGCAGGGGGCACCGCCACTTCGACCACATGCCTCGGACGACCCGCCCGGACGGGTCAGCCGGCGGTCGCCGTCTGCGGCTCGGCGCTCGGCTCCTCGGTGAGCCACATCGACTGCCAGTCGTCCGCCAGCTCGTTGTAGCGACGCAGCTCGTAGAGGCCGCTGAGCGATCCGGCCCAGCCCGCGTACGGCGGGTGCGCCTCGTCGAAGCCGCTCTGCACGAAGGTGAGCTTGGTCTTCCCGTCGGACTCGGCCAGCTCCCAGGTGGTGATGCCGGGAGGGCCCCAGTCGACGGAGACCATCCGCCCCGGGTCCAGGTCGACGACCTTGGCGGCGTGGCCCGACTCGAAGCCGCCCATGGCGTAGCGGCCACCGACCCACGGCTCGATGCCGATCGGGTGGCCGAACCAGGCGCTGGCCTGCTCGGAGTCGGTCAGCGACGTGAACACCTTGGCCATCGGCGCGTCGATGAGGATCTCGCTGCGCATCTCGGTGGAGGTGAAGTCGACCTTCGGCAGCAGCGGCCGGCCCTCCAGGTGCAGGGCGAGGTTGGCGATGGAGAGGGCCCAGTACGTCTGGAGCACCCCGCGGGGCGCGCCGCTGATCACGTCGGCGAAGTCCCAGTGGCTCTGGCTCAGGCTGAGGATCGTCGAGTCGGCGCTCTCGGCCCGCAGCCGGAACTCGGTGGTGGTCTCCACCCCGTCGAGCGTCCACGCGAAGCGCACCGTCTCGTCGTCGACGTGCAGCGGGCGCTGGTGCGGCGCGTCACCCTCGGGCGTGTAGCGGCCCCAGAACTCGTACCGCTGGGGCAGCTCGACCTCGGCGTGCTCGGCCAGCCAGACGCGCAGCTCGGCGGCGTCGGTCAGGGCCCGGCGAACGGCCTCGACCGGGGCGGCGAGACGGACGTGCAACTTCATCGGTTCACTCACGGTCTTTCCCCTTCGGGTAGCAGGCCACGGCGAGCTTGAACGCGTCTCCCTCGGCGCCGCCGTAGCGGGTGAAAAGGTCCTGCAGAGCGGTCTGCAGGTCGTGCAGGAACTGCTGGCGTTGCTCCGCCGGCACGCGGATCTCGCCCGAGACTCCGACGGAGGGCAGCTCGGGCGCGGCCCGGTCGAGCGCGGCGATGTCGGCCTGGACCTCCTCCATGAGATCGAGGAGGTAGCCGAGGCTGAGTTCGTCGCGCGCCCGGCGCAGGCCGATGCGGCCCACCAGCCGGGGTGAGAGCCAGTAGGACTGGGCGGCGGCCTGGTAGATGCCCTCGGTGATGCCGCGGACCTTGCGCTCGGCGACCAGGTCGACGAGGCCGGCCGCGACCAACTGCTTGACGTGGTAGTAGACGCGCTGCGGCGTCTGCTCCAGCCGGGCGGCCACCTCGGTGCAGGTGCGCGGCTCGGCCAGCTGCCGCAACACCTCCACGCGTTGCGGCTTGAGCAGGACCTCGGCCTGCTCGATCTGCTCCAGGTACAGGACATCTCTCATGGCAAAATCAGTTTGTACTTACAAAACTTGTTTGTCAATCGGTTCGACGAAAGGCCGCGCGTGTCGCGCGGCCTTTCTCGTGGCGGTGGCGTCGCCCGGGCCGGATCAGCGGCGCCGTACGCCGATGTCGGCGCAGGTCAGGGCAGCCAGTCCGGGCGCAGCGGGTAACCGTTGCTCCCGTCCGGGTTGTTCCGGGTCGCCAGCACCTGGTGCAACTGGATGTTGTTGCGCTCGAACGCGAGCCGCGACCCGGCCATGTAGAGCCCCCACACCCGCGCGGTCCCCGCGCCGACCTCCGAGACGCAGAAGTCCCAGTGCTCGACGAGGTTGCGGCACCAGCCCGCCAACGTCAGCGCGTAGTGCTGCCGCAGGTTCTCCTCGTGGTGCACCTCGAGCCCGGCGTCGTGCACCTCGCTGATCACCCGGCCCGGCCCGGCCAGCTCCCCGTCGGGGAAGACGTACCGGTCGATGAACGCGCCGGAGCGGTGCGGCGCCCGGTTGTCCGCCCGGGTGATGCAGTGGTTGAGCAGCCGCCCGCCCGGGCGCAGCCGGTCCCGCAGGGCCCCGAAGTAGGCCGGGTAGTTGCGCACGCCGATGTGCTCGGTCAGCCCGATGGACGAGATCGCGTCGAACTGTCCCCGTGGCGCGTCCCGGTAGTCCATGTGCCGCACCTCGGCCAGCTCACCCAGGCCCTCCCGCTCGATCGCCGCCTGCGCCCACTCGGCCTGTGCCTTCGACAGCGTGACACCGAGCGCCTTGACGCCGTACTCGCGAGCCGCGTGCCGGACCATCCCGCCCCAGCCGCAACCCACGTCGAGCAGTCGCATCCCCGGCTTGAGCGCCAGCTTCGCGGCGACCAGCTCGTACTTCGACGCCTGCGCCTGCTCCAGGGTGTCCTCCGGAGAGCGGAAGACCGCGCAGGTGTACGTCATCGACGGGCCGAGCACCCGCTCGTAGAAGGCGTTCGACACGTCGTAGTGGTGCGAGATCGCGGAGCTGTCCCGCGCCCGGGAGTGCCGCAGCCCGCTCATCACCCGTCGCCAGCGGGGCTGCGCCTCCTGCGGCGGCGCCGGCGGCGGTCGCAGCCGTTCCCAACCCAGCCCCCGCACCAGGGCCAGCGCGTCTCCCAGCGACGGCAGGCGCAGCCGCAGATCGTCAGTGAGCACCCGGAACGCCTCGTACGGGTCGCCGGGGTGCACCCCCTCCAGTCCCAGGTCGCCGCTCACGTAGGCGCGGGCCATCCCCAGGTCACCAGGGGCGGTGAGCAGATAGGACAGCCCCCGCTCGGAGCGGATGGCCAGCGTGATCCCGGCGTCTTTCGGGCCGATTGCGCTGCCGTCGTAGCCGGTGATCCGCAGCGGCAGGTCCCCGACGGTCACCGCGCGGATCACGTCCGCCACTGTGGTACGCGGATGCCGGCCCCCCGCCGGCGGTGTGCCGGGGACGCTCGTGGCCCCCTGGTCTCGATCGGTCAGGCTCATGCTCTCGCTACCGCCTTCTCGTACAGTCCGGTGAGCCGGTGCTCCGGGTCGTAGCGGTCCCGCACGGTGCGCCACGTCGCCCCGCCGTAGAGCCGCTCGAAGGAGTCCCGGTCGTAGTACGCGTCGGAGTAGAGCGACTTGTGCCCGCCCATCTCCGACACCACACGTTCGATCAGCCGGTTGACGTCACCGTCGGCGGCGCCCTCGGCGATCGGCACGCTCCCCCAGAAACCGATGTTGACGTAGTCCTGCCCGGCCCGCAGCGGATACAGCGGCCAGGACCGGGACGAGCCGGGACCCGCCGGCTCACGCAGTCGCAGTGGGCAGAGCCAGACCGGGGTCATCCCGACCGTGCCCGCGAACCAGCGCAGGAAGTCGGCCGTCCGCTCCAGGGGGATCTCCACGTCCTGCACCACCCGTTCCCGGGCGGGCTGGCCGCGCAGCCGGTCGATCCGGGCGGCGACACCGTGCCGGTGCTCCAGCCGGACCAGCCGGTGGTAGACGTCGCTGCGCCGGTAGCGCGCCGGCCAGAGCCGGCGTACCACGGGGTGTTGCACGCCGAACGCCGAGGAGCACCAGAACCAGTCGGTGTCCCAGCGCCAGAGGTAGTCGTACGTGGTGAGCGTGTCGCGGATGCGCCGGCGCAGCGACCGGTAGTAGATCTCCTGCCCGGTGTAGTCGCTGGGCCGCTCACCCGCGTCGGTGAACGTGCCGAGGACCAGGTACGCCTCGCCGGGGCTGAACATCACCCCGTCCATCACGTCCACCGGGCTGCCGGCCCAGGACCGGGTGGCGGTCACCTCCGCGATCGCGTCGGTGAGCGCCTCCAGTCTGGTGAACCGCACGTTGCGCAGCGCCACGTAGCGGCGTACCGGCTGGAGTTCGATGCGCAGCCGGGTGGCGTAGCCGAGGCTGCCCATCGAGTTCGGGAAGGCCGCGAAGAGGTCGGCGTGCTCACCCTCGGGCCGGGCCGTGACGATCTCGCCCGCCCCGGTGAGCACGTCCAGCTCGGTGACCGACTCGTGCGGCAGTCCGTTGCGGAACGACGTCGACTCGATGCCCAGCCCGGTGACGGCGCCGCCCAGCGTGATGGTGCGCAGCTGCGGCACCACCAACGGCATCAGCCCGTACCCGAGGGTCGCGTCGACCAGGTCCTCGTAGGTGCACATGCCCTGCACGTCGGCCGTGCGGGCGGCCGGGTCGACCGAGATGACCCCGGTCAACCCACTGACGTCGAGCCCCGGCGTCCGCACGTCGGCCCGGGGCCGGAACAGGTTGGAGGTGCGTTTGGCCAGCCGGATCGGCTCGCCGGGCGGCACCGCGGCGTACGAGCGCCGCAACGCCGTCACCGCACTGTCATGGTCGACCGATTGAAGATCCACACGGACCGCGCCCATGTGATCACTCTACGCCCGTCAACCGCTGTCGCACCGGATGTCCACGTTGGCCTTTTCACACTTCCGGCCAGCTCATGACGGGTTACGGTGCACCACATGCCGTCACCCGCGCTCGCCGCCCTCGACGCCGCCGGCCTGCCGTACCGGCTGATCCGGCACGGGCCGGTGGCGAGTCTCGCGGACGCCGCCGCCGTACGCGGGGTCGAGGTGCCCGACGTGGTGAAGACGATCGTGGTGCGGCGCGGACCGGACGACCACCTCTTCGTACTCACCCCCGGTGGTCGCGTCATCTCGTGGCCGAAGTTGCGCGCCCTGCTCGGGGTCAACCGCATCTCCATGCCGGACGCGGCGGCCGCGAAGGCCGCCACCGGCTACGAGCGGGGCACCATCACCCCGTTCGGCGCGACAACGGCCTGGCCGGTGATCGCCGACGAGCGGGTACGCGGCCGGACCATCACTCTCGGCGCGGGCGAGCACGGGGTGGCCGTGGCGGTCGACGCCGACGCCGCGCTGGACGCGCTGGACGCGACAGTCGCCGACGTCACCGACCCGGAGCCCACCCGCTGACCGGTGCGTCATCGGTAAGCGCCGATGGCGGTGGTCGTCACCGTCCGGGCGACATAACGTGAAACGTATGCCAAGAGCAATCTGGAACGACCTGGTCGTCGCCGAGAGCGACGACACCGTCGTGGTGGAGGGGAACCACTACTTCCCCCGTTCCGCGCTGCGCGACGACCTGATCCGCGAGTCCGACACCCACACGGTCTGCCCGTGGAAGGGCACCGCCTCGTACTTCTCCCTGGAGCACGACGGGCGCACCAGCGCCGACGCGGTCTGGTACTACCCGAACCCCAAGCCGGACGCGGAGATGGTGCGCGACCGGGTGGCCTTCTGGAAGGACGTCCAGGTCGTCGAGTGACGGCCCGTGCGGCGCGGGGCGCCATCCGTCGTGACCCCGCGCCGCCTCCGGCACACCCTGCCGCCGCCTCCGGTCAGCCCCGGTAGCGCCATGCCCTGGGCACCGGCGCACCGGCGGTGACCAACGTCGCGGTGGGCACGACCCCACCCGTCCGGCGGCGCAGCGACAGCGACAGTCCGGCCGCGCCGATGGCCAACGCACCGGCGACGTACCAGGCCGCCGTGTACTCCCCGAGCCGGTCGCGCACCAACCCCGCCGCACTGGCGGCGAGCGCCGCGCCGAGCTGGTGGGCGGCGAAGACCCAGCCGAAGACGACAGGTGCGGCGGCGCCGAAGTACTCGCGGCAGAGCGCGACGGTCGGCGGCACGGTGGCCACCCAGTCGAGCCCGTAGAAGACGATGAAGACGAGCATGCTCGGCTCGGTCGAGCCGCCGAAGAGGCTCGGCAGCAGGAGCAGCGACACGCCGCGCAGCGCGTAGTAGACGCCGAGCAGCACCCGGCTGTCGACCCGGTCGGTGAGCCAGCCGGAGGCGATCGTGCCGACGATGTCGAAGAGCCCGACCAGCGCCAGCAGGCCGGCCGCCGTGGTCTCGGACATGCCGTGGTCGTGCGCGGCCGGCACGAAGTGCGTACCGACCAGGCCGTTGGTGGTCGCGCCGCAGATCGCGAACCCGCCCGCGAGCAGCCAGAACGGCCGCGTCCGGACGGCCTGGGTGAGGGCGCCGACCGCGCGGGCGGCGGCCCCGCCGGTCGCCGGCGGGGGCGGGGTGACCTCGGTCGCGCCGTAGGCGGGCAGGCCGAGATCCGCCGGGTGCTCGCGCAGCAGCCAGACCACCAGCGGTACGACCGCCAGCGCGGCCCCGGCCACGACGAGCGCCGCCACCCGCCAGCCGTGGTCGCGCACGAGTACGGCGAGCAGCGGCAGGAAGACCAGTTGCCCGGCCGCCCCGCCCGCGGTGAGCACCCCGGTGACGAGGCCACGGTGCCGGACGAACCAGCGCCCGGTCACGGTGGCCGCGAAGGCCAGCGCCATCGAGCCGGTGCCGAGGCCGACCAGAACCCCCCAGCAGAGGACGAGTTGCCAGCTCGCGGTCATGAAGACGGTCAGGCCGCTACCGGCGGCCACCAGCAGCAGCGCCACGGCGACCACCCGCCGGATGCCGAACCGTTCCATCAGCGCGGCGGCGAACGGGGCGGTGAGCCCGTAGAGCAGCAGGTTGACCGAGACGGCGGCGGAGATCGTGGCGAGCGGCCAGCGGAACTCGGCGTGCAGTGGGTGCAGCAGCACCGACGGGGTGGCCCGGAAACCGGCCGCGCCGACCAGGGCGACGAAGGCGACGGCGGCGACGAGCCAGGCGGGGTGTAGGCGGCGTGTGGTCACGGTACGAGTCTCGGTACCGGGTGACCCCGCGACGAGTGGCCGGAAAGCCATCATGCGCAATAATCGGGCCATGACCACTCCCCGGCACCGGATCGCCGTGCTCGCCCTCGATCACGTCGTCGGCCTCGACCTCGGCACCCCCGCCCAGGTCTTCGGCACCGCCCGCGACGCCGACAGGCGGCGCTCCTACTCCGTCGAGGTCTGCACCCCGGGCGGCCGCCCGGTGCGTGCCACCCCCGGCTACCAGGTGCTCCCCGAACACGGCCTGGAGCTGTTGGAGACCGCCGACACGGTGATCGTGCCCGGCATCCACGCCGGGACGGCCCTGACCGACGGCACCCTCGAACCCGAGGTGCGCGCGGCGCTCCGCGGGGCGTACGAGCGAGGCGCCCGAATCATGTCGATCTGCACCGGCGCGTTCGTGCTCGCCGCCGCCGGACTGCTCGACGGCCGCCGGGCCACCACCCACTGGGCGCACGCCGAGGAGTTCCGCCGGCTGCACCCCCACGTCGACCTCGACCCGGACGTGCTCTTCGTCGACGACGACCGGGTGCTCACCTCGGCCGGGGTCGCCGCCGGGATCGACCTCTGCCTGCACGTCATCCGCACCGACCACGGCAGCGAGGTCGCCAACCGGGCGGCCCGCAGCTGCGTGGTCCCGCCCTGGCGGGAGGGCGGCCAGGCCCAGTACATCGAACATCCCGTGCCGAGAACGGCCGACAGCAGCACCGCCCCCGCCCGGGAATGGGCCCGGCAGCGGCTGCACGAGCCGGTCAGCCTGCGCGACATGGCCGAACGGTCCCGGATGAGCGTACGTACCTTCACCCGCCGGTTCCGCTCCGAGACCGGGCTCAGCCCGGCGCAGTGGCTGCTCCAGCAGCGCGCCGACCACGCCCGGCTGCTGCTGGAGACCACCGACCTGGGCATCGACCAGGTGGCCCGGCGCGCCGGCTTCGGCACCGCCGCCGCCCTGCGTCAGCAACTGCACCAGCGCCTCGGCGTCTCCCCCTCCACATACCGCCGCACCTTCCGCCAGCCGGCGCCGGCCGAACCGACGTCCGCCTGAGCGCAAAAGCCGGCGGTCAGCCGGCGCGGAGCATGCGCAGCTGCGCGAGGTGCTTCGGCAGGTGCACGCTGGTGTGCAGGTCGAGGGTCCTGCCCCAGGGAAGGGTGTCGTCGACCCGCAGGTCGAAACCCTCGCGCAGATGGGTCTCGACCGGAGTCTCCGCGGCCAGGCCGAGCCGCTCGGTCAGGGCGCAGAGCTTCCCGCTCGTGGCGCGGAGCAGGGCGGCCAGCCCGGCCAGGCCGCCGTGCTCCGCGACCAGCGCGTCCACCTGCGGACGGTGGATGGTCTCCAGGTCGTAGTAGGCGAACGGGGCACCGGCCAGCACCGCCTCGGTCGCCGCGACCATCAGCTCGTCGTTCGCGGCCAGATGCGCCACGATCTGCTCGGCGCTCAGCTGCCCCGCCGGCGGCGGCCCGAAGCCGCCCGCGTCGACCTCGGCGAGCACCTCCTCGTACGCGCCGCGCAGCCTCCCGCTCTCCATCACCCCAGTCAACCCCGCCCGGGACCGCCGATCACGCGGTTGCGGCACCCGGTTCACCCGGACGGGCGGCCCCTACCGCATGATCGACGGCGGACGGCGTCAGCGGCGGCGCTGGCGTGAGCGCAGATAGTCGGAGACCACGTACTCGCCGAGGTCGTCCGGGTCGGGAGTGAACATCCGCCCCTTCGACCGGCGGGCCACCGCGTCGACGAAGCGGCGCAGCCCCGGGTCGTCGCCGAGCATGAACACGTTCAGCGTCGCCCGGTACCGGGCCAACCGATCCACCTCGCGGATCGTCGCCTCGATCGTCTCCGGCAGCGGCGGCCAGTGGAAGTACGCCTCCCCGTCCTCCGGGTCGAGGTGCGCGGTCGGCTCCCCGTCGGTCACCACCAGCACCACCGGCTCGGCGTCCGGATGCCGGCGCAGGTGCCGCGCCGCCAACCGCAGCGCGTGCTGGAGGTTGGTGCCCTGCTCCATCACCGGCTCGACCGCCGCCAGCTCCTGCTGGGTCAGCGGCATCGCCTCCCGGCCGAAACCGATGATCTGGAGCGCGTCCTGCGGGAACCGGGTCGCCATCAGGTGCGACAGGGCCAGCGCCGTCTGCTTCATCGGCCCCCAGCGACCCTGCGAGATCATCGAGTACGACAGGTCGACGCAGAGCGCCACCGCCGCCGAGGAACGCCGCTCGGTCTCCACCACCTCGAAGTCGTCGACCGCGAGCTGCACGGGCACCGACGGACCGGCCCGGCGTACCGCCCGGGTGAGCGTGCGCACCACGTCCAGCGGCTGCTCGTCGCCGTACTCCCAGGGCCGGGAGGCGCCGCTCACCTCGCCGGCGGCCCCCGCCGAACGCAGGTCGTGCTGACCGCGTGGCCCGGCCGTCAGGTCGGCGAAGACCCGCCGCAGCGCGGTACCACCGAGCCGGCGCAGCGCCTTCGGGCTCAGCGTCAGCCCCTCGGCGTCCCGGGTCACCCAGCCCTGCCGGCGCAGCTCCCGCTCCAGCTCCCGCAGCCGGCGCACGTCGTCGGCCGCGTCCC
This sequence comes from Micromonospora sp. 15K316, assembly GCF_004348525.1. Lineage (GTDB taxonomy): Bacteria > Actinomycetota > Actinomycetes > Mycobacteriales > Micromonosporaceae > Micromonospora. Next base: position 22,679 of record NZ_SMKG01000020.1, read on the forward strand.
GCCCGAGCGTACGGGCGACCGCCTCCACGTCGACGTCGTCCAGTGTCGCCCCGGGGTGCTCCTGGTCGAGCTGGTCGAGCAGGTCGTCCAGCTCGGCGAGCTCGGCGAGCGCGCCGGCCGCCTCCCCGTAGTCGAGGGGCCGCTCGCCCCGGACCCGCTCGCCCCGCCCCCAGCCCAGGTCGGGCCGGAGCGCCCGCAGCTGCCCGTCGAGCTGCGACATCTCCCCGGCCAGCCGCTCGCCGAGCGACTGGCGCATCAGCCCGGCCAGCTCCTCGCGCTGCCCGTCGGAGAGCGAACGCATCAGCCGCTCCCCGGCCGCCGCCCGGCGGGCCAGCACGTCGACCAGCTCGTCGACGTCCTTCGGCTGCTCCGGGAAGAACTCGCCGTGCCGGCGCATGAACTCGGCGAAGGCGTCGGCGGTCTCCTCCGAGCGGGCGTGCCGGGCCAGCAGGTCGTTCAGGTCGTGCATCATCTCGGCGAGCCGCTGCTGGGCCGCCGGATCGGCGCTCGCCCGGACCGCGTCCCGCAGGCCGGCGAACCGCTGCCCGAGCACGTCGTCGCGGAGCCCGTCGAGGATCTGCTGGTAGCTGCGGCGGGCCTCGTCGCTGGCCCACTGATAGCCGGAGAGCTCCTGCACCGCCCGCGCCGTCGAGCGGGGCAGGTTGTCCAGCACCGCCTCGGCGAAGCGCGCCGCGTCGTCGTCCCGGCCGCGCAGCTCGTCGCGCTCGGCCGCGAGCGCCTGGTCGAGCAGGGCCCGGGACCGGGTCACCGCCCCGTCCAGGTCACCCCGGCGCAGCGCCTCCCGGCGCAACCGTCGCGCCCGGGCGGCCAGATCGTCCAGCCCCCGGCGCCCGTCGGGGCCCCGGCGCAGCAGGTCGCGCAGCGCCTCCCGCAGGCTGCCGCCGGTCAGCACCTCGGCGCCGACCGCGTCGACGGCCTCGCGTACGTCGTACGGGGGCGCGAGCGGGTCCGGCCCCCCGCGCCACTGCCCGTACCGGAACCGGTTGCCGGCCATGCTCAGCTCCGGCCGCCGTAGACGGTGCGGCCGGAGTCGGTCACGTCCTTGCCGAGCCGGCGGGTCAGGTGCAGCCCCTCCAGCACGAACTCGACGCCGGCGGCGGCCTCCGCCGGAATGGGCGCGTCGCCCATCCCGAGCCGGTCCAGCACCTTCGCGAGCCCCGGCACCGTACCCACCTGCCGCAGCAGGTCGGCGGAGCCGACCAGCTCACCGGTCTCGATCACGGTGCCCTCGGCGACCAGGTCGGTGAAGCCGGAGAGGTCCAGCCCGGCGAGCCGGGCCCGGAACGTCTCGGCGGTCGCGGTACGCAGCAGGTGGGCCAGGATCTCGACCTCCCGCCCCTCCTCGCCGCTCTCGAACTCGACCTTCCCGCGCAGCGTCGACGTCACCGAGACGGCGTCCCCCACCCGGGCGACCGGGGCCTCGGGGCGTACCGCCTCGTCGCCGGAGCCGGCGGTGGCGTCCGCGGAGAGCAGGGCGGCCCGGCGCAGCGCGGCCGCCGCCACGGTCTCCGCGGCGGCGATGGCGAACCGGGCGGACACCCCGGAACGGGGGTCCACCGACGGCGACTCGCGCACCGCGCGGGCGAACCGGGCCAGCACCTCCAGCACGTGCTCCGGCACCTCGGCGACCAGGTCGGCCTCCTGCCGGATCAGAGCCAGCTCCAGCTCCAGGTCGACCGGGTAATGGGTACGGATCTCCGCGCCGAACCGGTCCTTGAGCGGGGTGATGATCCGGCCGCGGTTGGTGTAGTCCTCCGGGTTGGCGCTGGCCACCAGCAGCAGGTCCAGGGGCAGCCGCAGCTGGTAGCCACGGACCTGGATGTCCCGCTCCTCCAGCACGTTGAGCAGCGCCACCTGGATCCGCTCGGCCAGGTCGGGCAGCTCGTTGACGGCGAAGATGCCGCGGTTCGTCCGCGGCACCAGACCGAAGTGGATCGTCTCGGGATCGCCGAGGGTGCGCCCCTCGGCGATCCGGATCGGGTCGACGTCGCCGATCAGGTCACCGACGCTGGTGTCCGGGGTGGCCAGCTTCTCGCCGTACCGCATCGAACGGTGCAGCCAGCCGACCGGAAGGTCGTCGCCGGCCTCGGCGACCTGGGCGCGGGACGCCGGGGTGAGCGGGTGCAGCGGGTGCTCGTTGAGCACCGAACCGGCGATGACCGGGGTCCACTCGTCCAGCAGCGCCGCCAGCGAGCGGATCAGCCGGGTCTTGCCCTGCCCCCGCTCACCGAGGAGCACCAGGTCGTGCCCGGCGAGCAGGGCCCGCTCGACCTCGGGCAGGACGGTGTCCTCGTAGCCGACGATGCCGGGGAAGCGGTCCGCGCCGGTGCGCATCCGGGCGATGAGGTTGTCGCGGAGTTCCTGCTTGACGGTGCGGTATCGGTGGCCGGCCGCGCGCAGCTCGCCGAGCGTACGGGGCAGGTCGGCCGGTGTAACCGGGATTACCGGGTTGGGCGCAGTCACCCGACCCACGCTAGCGCGCGACGGGTGGGGGTGCCGCCCGATGACAGGCGGCACCCCCACTCCCACCCTCAGCCACGCCCGCAGCGACGGCAGGCGCCCCGGCGGCGGAGGTGGTAGGCGTACGTGGCCAGGCCCAGCGCCGGGCCCCAGGCCGGCCAGAGCAGCATCGGTCCGGTGGCGAGATTGACGTCGGCTCCTGCGGCCAGCGCCCAGAAGTGCGGTTGGCCGACCAGTCCGAGCGTGGCCGCGGTGACCGCCACCGCGACCAGGGTGGCCGGGATCACGGCGAGCTTCACCGGCACCCGCCGGCCGGCCAGGCCGACCATCCAGCGGGGGAAGCGCTCACCCCACCGCTGCACCAGGCCGAGGGTGAGAACGGCGCCGACGGTGGCGAACGCGCCCAGCCCGAACCCGGCCCAGACCGCCCCGTTCTCCTGCATCTCGGTGAGGAACTCACGGGAGATGCCGAGTGGGACGCCGGCCGCCCAGGCGAAGCGGGTCAGCGCGTACGCCAGCGGGATGACGGCGGCGATCCCGGCGGCCCACCGGCCCCACCGCGCGGCGGCGGCCGGGGTGGTCCAGCCCCGCACGCCGTCACCGCGACCGCAGGCCACGCACGCCCCGGCGGTACGCCGCTGCCAGGCCAGCACCGCCCCGGCGAGCAGCAGGCCACCGATCAGGGCGGCGAAACGGGCGAGGAGCGCCCAGGTGAACACGTCGGAGTAGTCGTCCTGGTGCCAACCGAACGGCGCACCGATGATCAGCATCGGGGCGTAACCGAGGATGACCAACACCCGGGCGTCCGGAACGACCAGGGCCAGGAAGGCCGCGACCGCCCAGCCGTAGCCGGCGAGCAGCACCCGCAGCGGGCGGGGCGGACGGGCGGCCGGACGGCTCATGGCCAGCGCGGCCACCGCCGCGGTGAGCAGCAGGACGGCGAAGACGGGTGGGCCGAACCGGACGGGGACCAGCCGGAGCAGGTTCACGTCGCCGTTCGCGTCGTTCGCGCCGAACGGGTAGCCGGCGCCGGTGATCGTGGCGAGCAGGGCGAGGACGCCCCAGAGGCCGAGCCAGCCGGCCGCGAGCGGGGCGAGTCGGTCGGGCCAGCGGGTGGCCGGGCGAGGTGGCGCATCGGTGATCGTCATACGCTCAGCCTCGGCCGGTACGCCCCGGAAACCCTCCCGTGCGGCGGTGAACCCGCTCCCCCGGCCGGGGGAGCCGTCAGCCCGCCGGGGTGACGAACCCGGACTCGTACGCGGCGATGACCGCCTGGGTGCGGTCCCGCACCGCCAGCTTGGCCAGCACGTTGCCGACGTGCGTCTTCACCGTCTCCACGCCGACCACCAGGTGCGCGGCGATCTCCGGATTGGAGAGTCCGGCGGCCATCAACCGCAGCACCTCGGCCTCCCGCTCGGTCAACCGGGCAGCCCGCAGCCGATCCCCGCCCGCCCGGCCGTACGCGCCGACGAGCCGCCGGATCGCCGCCGGGAAGAGCAGCGACTCGCCGGCGGCGACCACCCGCACCGCCTCCACCACCTCGGCCGGCCGGGCCCGCTTCAGCAGGAACCCGCTGGCGCCGGCGCGCAGCGCGTCGTAGACGTACTCGTCGTTGGCGAAGGTGGTGACCACGAGCACCCGGGGCGGGTCGGCGGAGGCGGCCAGCAGGTGCCGGGTGGCCTGGATGCCGTCGATGCCCGGCATGCGGACGTCCATCAGGACCACGGCGGGCCGGTGCCGGGCGACCAGCGGCAGCACCTCGGCGCCGTCCGCGGCCTCGGCGAGGACCCGCAGGTCCGGCTGGGCGTCGATGATGGCACGCAGCCCGACCCGGATCAGCTCGTCGTCGTCGACGATCAGAACCCCGATGCTCACCGCGCCTCCCGGTACGGCAGTCGCACCCCGACCCGCCAGCGGCCGTCCTGCGGCCCGGCGGTGAGCCGCCCGCCGAGCAGCAGCACCCGTTCCCGCATACCGTTCAGGCCACGGCCGCCTCGGCCGTGCCCGGGGCGGCGCGGCGCCGGCAGCAGCTCGTTGACCAGCTCCAGCTCCAGCGCGTCCGGCCCGACGTCGAGCCGCAGCTCGACCGGCCCGTGGCCGTGGCGCGCCGCGTTGGTCAGCCCCTCCTGCACGATCCGGTACCCCTCCCGGGAGACCACGGCCGGCAGGTCGGCCGGATCGCCGGTACGGCGGGCGGCCACGGCCAGGCCCGCGGCGCGGCTCTCCGCCACCAGGCGGTCCAGGTCGGCGAGCGTACGCTGCGGCGCCGGTACCGGCCGGCCGCGTTCGGGCTCCCGCAGCACCCCGAGTACGTGGTCGAGGTCCTCCATGGCGGTCCGGCCGGCCTCCTCGATGGCGGCGAGCGCCCGGCGGACGAACTCCGGATCGGTCTCCAGCACCGCGCGGGCCGCCCCGGCCTGGAGGGTGGCCACGGTGAGCGCGTGGCCGACGGAGTCGTGCAGTTCACGGGCCAGCCGGTTGCGCTCGGCGAGCCGGGCCGCGCGGGCCTCCAGCGCGGCGATCCGCTCGGCCTGCGCCGGCCCGAGCAGCACCGGCGCCATCGTCGCGGCCAGCGCGCCGAGCCCGGCGACGGCGTAGCCGAGGCCGACCACCAGCAGCACGCCGGTGAGGGTGAGCCACCCCGTGTCCCGCCCGTCGAGCGGACCGAACCGCTCCTCCCGGAGCAGCTCCGCACCGATGCCGAACTGCTGGGCGATGAAGGCCAAGGCCATCGGCACCGTGCTGAGCAGCGCGAACACCAGCAGGCCGCCGACGGTCAGGTGGGTGGCGATCCAGAGCGCGGCGCGCAGCCGGGTCTCCCGGTCCCCCCGGTGCGTGGGCGCGGGATCCGGCAGGTCCACCCCGAGCAGCGCCCGCGCCGCCGCGATCTCCAGCGCCCGGCTGCCGTCGAGCAGCAGGGGCACCCCGGCGATCAGGACGGCGATCACGAGCAGGCCGAACGCCAGCGGCCGGGGGATCGCCGGCCCGCTGAGGACCTGCCGGAAGGCCACCACGAGCAGCACGTACGGCAGCACGAGCACGCCGCCCAGCAGCAGGAACACACCGCGCCGCCAGGTACTGGCCGCGACCAGCGGCGCCAGGGGCCTCATCGGCTCATTCTCGCGCCGGCACGCCCCTGGGCGACTCCCCCGCGTTGGGGAGATTCCTGCGATGTCCGCACTAACGATGCTCGCGCACGTATCCCTGCGGGTCCTTGTCGTGGAAGGTCAGGTTGCGGCCGTTCTTGTGTTCGCCGTAGAAGGCCAACCAGCGGTGCCCCAGCTCGGCGCGCAGCTGCGCGCCGGCGTGCCGACGGAAGTCGGGCAACGCCTCGTCCTCCTCCTCGGCGAGGTGTTCGCTGTTCTCCCGGCGGGCCCGCCACACCGCCGCCCACCACTGGTCGGAGCCGACCGGGTGCAGCTTGGACTCGGCGATCGCGTCCCGGATCTTGTTGTGGTCGCCGACCGCGTCGACCGTCTCGGCCTCGCCGTCGTCGCCGTGCCGCACCAGGTGCGGATAGAGGATGGCCTCCTCGGCCTCGGCGTGGATGTCCAGGTGCAGGGCGAGCGCCTCCCAGATCGCCAGCAGCTCCTGTTCGTCGCGCGCGTCGTCCAGCCGGGCGAAACCACGCCGGAACGCGGCGTGGTCGTCCATGATCATGGCCGTGATGTCGTCCAATTGGTCCCCCGTTCCGAAGCCGGCGTGCTGGTCAACTCCTCGCCGGCCGGGCGGGTGACGCCGTGGTCGCGCCCGCTCGGCGGCGCGCCGGCCCCCCGACCGCCCGACGTAGGCTCATGATCGTGAACTATCTCGCCGCGGACGACCGCTACGACACGATGACCTACCGGAGAAGCGGCCGCAGCGGGGTGCGGCTGCCCGCCATCTCCCTCGGCCTGTGGCACAACTTCGGCCCCGACCGCCCGTACGAGCGGCAGCGCGACATCGTGCGCCGCGCGTTCGACCTCGGGGTCACCCACTTCGACCTGGCCAACAACTACGGCCCGCCGCCGGGGTCGGCCGAGGAGAACTTCGGCCGGATGCTCGCCACCGACCTGAAGCCGTACCGGGACGAGTTGATCATCTCGAGCAAGGCCGGCTACCACATGTGGCCCGGCCCGTACGGTGAGTGGGGCTCCCGCAAGTACCTGATCTCCTCGCTCGACCAGTCCCTGCGCCGGATGGGGCTGGAGTACGTCGACATCTTCTACTCGCACCGGTTCGACCCGGACACCCCGCTGGAGGAGACGATGGGCGCGCTCGACGCCGTCGTCCGCTCCGGCAAGGCGCTCTACGTCGGCATCTCCAACTACAACTCAGAGCAGACGGCCCGGGCGGCCGCGATCCTGCGGGAGCTGGGTACGCCACTGCTGATCAACCAGCCGTCGTACTCGATGCTCAACCGGTGGACCGAGGCGGACGGCCTGCTGGACACGCTCGAAGAGGCCGGCGCCGGGGCCATCGCGTACAGCCCGCTGGCACAGGGCCTGCTCACCGACCGCTACCTGGGCGGCATCCCGGCCGACTCCCGGGTACGCACCAGCGTCTTCCTCAACGAGAGCGACCTCGACGACGAGCGGATGGCGACCATCCGCGCGCTCGGCGCGATCGCCGAGCGGCGCGGCCAGTCGCTGGCCCAGCTCGCTCTCGCCTGGGCGTTGCGCGACCCGCGGATGACCAGCCTGATCATCGGGGCGAGCGGTGTGCCGCAGCTGGAGGCGAACATCGCGGCGCTGGGCAACCTCGACTTCACCGCCGAGGAGTTGGCCGAGATCGACCGCCACCTCGGCTGAGGCGGCCCCGGCGGGGTGGGAATCCCAGGCCGGGCTCCGGCGTTTCGATACACGGAACCGACGAGACCCCACCCCGAGGAGGGTCCGAGATGAAGGTACGTAGCTCCCTGCGCTCGCTGAAGCAGAAGCCGGGTTCGACGGTGGTTCGGCGCCACGGCCGGGTGGTCGTGGTGAACCGCGCGAACCCGCAGTGGAAGGGCCGCCAGGGCTGAAACGAGACATCGGCGCCGTCGCGAACAGCGACGGCGCCGATGCCGTATCCGGCCGGTCGATTCGCCCGTACTGCACCGAACCGCTCAGGTCCTGCGGTACCGGATCCGGGGTCGCCCGTCGGCGGCCGTGTCGACGTCCGTGCGCACCTGGTAGACCTGCTCGATCCGGCTCGCGGTCAGCACCTCGGCCGGCGTGCCCGCCGCGACCACCCGCCCGGAGCGCAACAGCACCAGCCGGTCGCAGTACTGGGCGGCCAGGTTGAGGTCGTGCAGGGTCACCACGACGGTGACGGCGGACTCCGCGAGAAACCGCAGCAACTCCAGCTGATGCCGGATGTCCAGGTGGTTCGTCGGCTCGTCGAGCAGCAGCAGGTCCGGCTCCTGCACCAGCGCACGGGCCAGGTCCACCCGCTGCCGCTCCCCACCGGAGAGGCTGGACCAGCGCCGCTGCTCGAAACCGGCCAGGCCGGCCTCGGCGAGCGCGCGCCGGGCCACGGCCAGATCGACGGCGGTGGCACCGGCGAGGCGTGGCCGGTACGGCGTCCGGCCCAGCAGGACCACCTCCAGTGCCGACATCTCCACGTCGGTGGCCGCCTGCTGGGTGACCACCGCGATCCGCCGGGCCAGCGCGCGCCGAGGTAGCGCGGTCAGCGCCGCGTCGTCGAGCAGCACGCGCCCCGCATCGGGGCGACTCAGCCCGGCCAGGAGCCGCAACAGGCTCGACTTGCCCGACCCGTTCGGCCCGAGCAACCCGACCGTGGCACCCGGCTCGGCGGTGAGCGCCACCTCGGCCAGGATCTGCGCCCCGGCCACACCCCAGCCGATCCGCTCCGCGAGCAGCCGCGCCGGCCGGGCGCAGCCCCCGCCACCGGCCCGGGCGTCCCGCACGCCGCCGCCGGTCTCCCCGCCGGTCACCGCGTGCCCGACCGGCGTCGCAGGACCAGCGCGAACACCGGCACCCCGAGCAGTGCGGTGAGCACACCGACCGGAAGTTCCTGCGGTGAGAAGACGGTCCGGGCCACGGTGTCCGCCCAGATCAGGAAGATCGCGCCGGTCACCGCGCAGGTGGGCAGCAGCACCCGATGCCGTGCGCCGAGCACGAACCGGACCGCGTGCGGCACGGTCAACCCGACGAAACCGATCGCCCCGCTCGCCGCGACCAGCGTGGCCGCCACCAGGGCGGTCACGCCGAACAGCAGCAGCCGGGTGCGCCCGGGCGAGAAACCGAGCGACCGTGCGGTGTCCGTGCCGAACGCGAACGCGTCCAGCGCGGCCGCGCCGGCCCAGCAGACCAGCAGGCCGACGCCGGCGACCACGGCGCTCAGTGCCACCGCCGGCCAGGAGGCCGCGGTCAGCGAACCGAGCAGCCAGAACGTCACGCTACGGGTGTCCTGCGTGTGCGCGTCGGAGATCACGATCAGGCTGGTCACCGCGCTGAACAGCTGCGAGACGGCCACCCCGGCGAGCACGATCCGGGTCGGCTCGCCGGCTCGCCGGCCGGCCAGCAGCAGCACCGCGCCGAACGCGGCCACGCTGCCGGCGAACGCGCCGGTGGTCAGGTCCAGCGGGCCGCTGCCGATCTGGAGCCCGAGCACCAGCACCGCCACCGCGCCCGTCGAGGCGCCGGAGGAGACACCGAGCAGGAACGGGTCGGCCAGCGGGTTGCGGGTGAGCGCCTGAAGGACCGCGCCGCACACCGCCAGACCGGCGCCGACCAGCGCGGCCAGCAGCACGCGGGGCAGCCGCAGGTCCCACACGATGCTGTCCGGCAGCGGCGGCAGCGGGCGGACCGGCAGGCCCAGATGGGTACCCACGGCCCGCAGCACGCTGTCCACGGGCAGGTCGGCCGAGCCCACGGTGACCGCCGCCGCGATGCTGAGCAGCAGCAGGAGTACGGCCGACGGCAGGACGTACCGGCCGGACCGCCAGGCGCCGGCCGGGGTGAACGGCTTCCGTCCGACCCCGACGGCCGGAACGGACGCCGGGGCGACCGACGGTCCGACTGACGGGTTCATCGGCGGGCGAAGACCACGTAGTCGTCGAGGTACTGCCAGACCGTGCCGACCTCGGCGAAGCCGGCCGCGCGCAGGGCCGCGAGGTGGAACTCCAGCGGGGCGAGCGCCTGCGGCGGCCGGTCGGCGAACCGCCGTTCCCGCTCCGGCGCGAGCTCGGCCAGTTCCGGATGGCGGAGCGCCTCGGTGTACCAGGCGGCGTAGTCGAGCGCACCGGAGCCGAACGTCTCCTGCTGCACCCGGGCGTCGTGCCGGCGGGCGATCTCGCGCAGCGTGGGCGTCGATCCGTCGTACCGGAGGTGGTCGGCGTTGAGCAGCACGCCGCCGGCCGGCAGCAGCCGTGCCACGGTGGTGTAGACGTGCAGCAGCTGCGCCGGTGAGAGCCAGTGCAGCGCGGTCGAGCTGAGTACGGCGTCGACGCTCCGCCCGGCCGGCGCCTCCGCCCAGCCGTCGGTCACCAGGTCCACGTCGTGCACCTCGACCCGCGGGCCGTACCCGGCGAGTGCGCCCCGGGCGACCCGCAACAGGATCGGGTCGTAGTCGACGGCGACCGCCGTGGCCCGCGGGAAACCGGCCAGCAGCCGGTCGCTGATCGCACCGGGACCGCAGGCCAGGTCCAGGACCGTCAGGTCGTCCGGGCAGTGCAGCCGCAGCACGTCGAACATCGCCTCGAAGCGGTGGTCGCGGTGGGCCACGTAGGCGGACTGCTGCTCGTTCCAGAGCCCCAGCAGGCGGCGGGCGGACGACTGGTCCAGAACGGTGGCCTCGGTGCCGCTCGGCGCGGTCATCGGGCGGTCCTCCGCAGCTCCGCGCCGACCAGTTCGGCCGCCTCGACGCTGCGGATCGACGGGTCCAGCGACGAGCCGGGCACGATGACGAAGCGTCCGGCGACCACGGCGTCCAGCTTGGACGTCACCGGGTTACGGCGCAGGAAGTCGATCTTCGACTGGGCGCTGTCGCCGTCGCCGCCCCGGGTCAGGTCGGCCAGCACGATCACGTCCGGGTTGCGCTTGGCGATCTCCTCCCAGTTGCCGGCGGGCCACTTCTGAGCGGCGTCGGTGAACGCGTTGCGGGTGCCGAGCAGCGAGCTGACCGCGTCCGGTACGCCCCCGTGCCCGGCCACGTACGGGGTGCTGGTGCCGGAGTAGTACCAGAGCAGCGAGGGGCCGGCGTTCGGCTCAACGGTGGCGCTCGGCGTGGCCGTCGGGACGGCGCGGCGGGCCGCGTCCAACCGGCCCTGCTGTTCGCGGATCAGCCGGTCGGCCCGCTCGGGTACCCCGAAGACGGTGGCGATGTCGCGGATCTCGTCGAAGATCCCGTCGAAGGTGACCGTCTGGACCGCGTCCGCCGGGTCCTCGCAGGCGAAGCCGGAGAGGTACGCCGGCACGCCGAGCTTGGCCAGGTCGGGGCGGGGACCGGCGGCGTCGGGGGCGTACGCGGACGAGTAGGTCGAGTAGACGAAGTCCGGGTTCGCCGCGCGGACCGCCTCCCGCGACGGGTACAGCTTCGCCAGTACCGGCACCTTCTCGTACGCCGGGCGCAACGCGGGCAGCACCGGGTCGGTCTGGTAGCTGGTGCCGGCCATCCGGTCGGCGAGGCCGAGGCTGAGCATGATCTCGGTGGCGTTCTGTTCCAGCGCGACGGCGCGCTGGGGTGGCGCGTCGACGTCGACGGGAAGTCCGCAGTTCGTGAGGTGGACCGGGCCGGCCGGGTGGGGCGAGGCGTTCGGCGCGGCGACCCCGGCGGAGCAGCCGGCGGCGGCCAGCACCGCGGCGAGCCCCGCGATAATGAAAACGGTTTTCATAATGGGTGACGGTAGCAGCAGGCCGTCCGGGGCCCGGCAGGCGGGGCGACAGGCATTGACCTCAACGTCGCTTCAGCTCCTACGGTCGAGCCGACGACGATCTGCCATCAGGAGCCGCACCATGACGACAGACCAGATGACCGACGCCGAACTGGCGGCCCAGCCGGCCGCCTACCGCCGACCCGAGGACGACCTGCACGCCGAGGCCCAGGTGCTGCTGGAACGCGGCTGGATCAGCCGGGACAGCGACAACCGGCTCTGGATCACCGAGGCCGGCGAGCAGGCGCGCGTCCGGATGGGAGCCCACGCCCCGGCCATCCGGGCCCGCATCCATGAGGGAATCGACGATGCCGACTACGTCACCGCGCTGAAGGTCCTGCGGCAGCTGATCGAGAACACCGCGGCGGGCGCGAGCTGACGGCGCCTTCCGCCGGCTCTGCGTAGACGAACCGTGACGACGAGATCGCTGCCGACTTCGGCAGCGGCGCATGACCCTGCTGCTCGACACACACGTCGCGCTGTGGGCCATCACCGGCGAGGCGACCCTCGGCGTCGAGGCCCTCGATCGACTACGCCACGAACCGGACGTCTTCCTCTCCCCCGGTCAGCTGGTGGGAGATCACCATTAAACGGAACGCGGGGAAGCTGCACGGCCCTCCCGACCTCGCGGAGCAGGTAGGGGACATGGGCTTCGCGAACTTCCCGTGACCGGGGCACGGCAGCGGCGAATCCCCCGCCGACGCCCCGCTCGGCAGGCAGGGCCCGCCGGTGATCCGGGACCCCGGCTCGACCCGAGCTCTCCCGCGGGCGGTCAGGCGGGCGGCTCGGTGACCGTTTCCAGCATGCGAGTGACGTACGCGCCCAGCGATTGCGGATCGACGTCGCGCAGCGCGCTGGTGCCGATGATCCGACGCATCAGCCACACACCGGCGAGTAGGGCCAACCCGAGTTCGGCCCGCTCCTGCCGTTGAGGCCCCTGGAGGGCGTCGGTGAACCGCGCGCCGACGTGCTTCTCGATGCCGGCCTGGATGATCTCGGCGGCCCGCGGGTTGGCCGCCGACTTCAGCATCAGCTCGAACGCCCCGAGATGTTCGGCGTCCGGTGCCGTACGGGCGACCAGGGCGCGTGCGATCTGGGCCGCGAGATCGTCGGAACCTCGCGGAACCATCGTCGGCTGGGCGAACGAGACATCGACGACCTCGGCGAACAGGCCTTCCTTGGACCCGAAGTAACGGTTGACGAGCATCGCCGTCACCCCGGCGTTCGCTGCGATCTCGCGCACGCCCACTCCGTCGTAGCCGTGCCTGGTGAACGCCGTGATCGCCGAATCGAGGATCGCTTGCCGGGTAGTCCCAGCATCACGCCGCCGGGGCGTGGCACGTGTCATAGCAAACAAGTCTACAGACGGCAACATGACGACGTAGTCTACAGGCGTAGACATGTTCACCACGGCAAGGAGTTCTCATGGATCTGCAACTGGCAGGACGTCGGGCACTGGTCACCGGGTCGACGTCGGGATTGGGTGAGGCCACCGCTCGGCTGCTCGCGGCCGAGGGTGCGGAAGTCGTCATCCACGGTCGCAGCGCGGAACGCGCGCAGGCGGTGGCCGACTCGATCATCAAGGGCGGGGGCAGGGCGTCGATCACCGTGGGCGACCTCGCCACCGACGACGGTGCCGACCGGGTCGCCGAGCGGGCCCTGGCCGCCGGCGATGTCGACATCCTGGTCAACAACGCGGGCGGCTACGAACACCTCAACTGGGCCGCCGCCACCGCCGACATCTGGGTACAGACCTACAACGTCAACGTCGTGTCCGGCGTACGGATGATCCAGCGTCTCGTCCCCGCGATGCGCGAGCGGGACTACGGGCGGGTCATCACCATCGGTGGCGGCCTGAGCGTGCAACCGTTCAACAACCACCCGCACTACAACGCCTCCCTGGCCGCCCGGCACAACCTGGCCGTCTCGCTCGCCCGCGACCTGGCCGGAACCCGGGTCACCTCCAACGTCGTGGCGCCCGGCGCGATCCTCGTCCCGGCCGTCCAGGAGTTCCTGACCAAGCTCTCGCCGGAACGCGGCTGGGGCGAAACCTGGGAGGAGATCGAGTACAACTCGGTCCGGGAGATCGTGCCCAACGACCGGGTGCGCTACGGCCGGCCGGACGAGATCGCCGGAGCCGTCGCCTACCTGTGCAGCCCCTACGCCGAGTACGTCAGCGGCGCGACGATCCGCGTCGACGGAGGCACCGTCCGCGCGGCCTTCTGATCGTCCGACAGCCGCCGCGCCGGCACCACAAGAAACAACGATGCCCTGGTCACTACCCTTTCGGGTTGACCAGGGCATCGCTTTTGGGTGGAGCCGAGGGGACTCGAACCCCTGACCCCCACACTGCCAGCAGCGGGCGAGGGTTGGTCAACCCCGCCCGGCGCTGCTCGACGAGTCCGCCAAGGTACGGTCCTGTCCGTCAGGATGCGCCGCCTTGGCTACTCGCGTGGCTACTTGCACAGCGTGACAGCTAGAGCGCGTAGCCGATGTGCGCGCCGGAACTGGCGTGTATGGCGTAGCGTCGATGATATGGCGGCGGCGGTGGTATCTCTGGTGGTGGCCGTGGTGTTGGTGGTCGCGGTCGCCGTCTTCGTCGGATGGCGAGATCGGAATCGGCTCTCTTCAGATGAGGATTTGACTGCGGCCCGCGAAGCCACCACCGACCAACATCGGCACGGCGCAGAGAGTCAATTCGCGTCGGGCATGGCAGCTAACCATCACATGCCCAACGGCTAGCCTCTTGCGAGCAGGCAACCTGCCGGCTGCCGTCCCGCCCTCTTAGCGGCCCGCCGCCCGGCGCGCCGCGTCAGGTTGGCCTTGACGCATGTACGGGCGCTGCCGGAACGGCCTGAGTCGGTGTCGGCTCTCGTGTCGCGGACCGCGCCCCCGGCGGACACCGCCACAGTGGCGCAGTTGACCCAACCTCGCCCGGCACGGACCCGGCTCCCGGGGTCGGAGCTTGCCCTCGGCGGCCACCCCTCCCCCTCCCAGATGAGGGGTTGACCTGACCGTGAGTGCCTGCGGAGCCGGCTCCTGGACGACCGGCCTGCCTCCGCTCGGACACCGCCCCCATGCTTGGGGCTTGCCGCGCGGACCCGGCGCGCCCCCAACGCCGCGCGGGCTCGTGGCCGCGCGGCCCGGCCGGCTGCCGGCCTCACCACTCACCGTTCAACCGCCTGTCGTTCTGCGGCGGCCCCCGGGCTCTCCGCCTTCCGCGCCAGCCGCCGGGCATCAGGCGTGACGGCCGCAGAGCGACAGCGGCAGCGGCCGGCGCGCGCCCAGGCGGCGGCGCGTGCGGCCCGTCGCGGGCCGCCTTGAAGACGTACCGAAACTTTGAACCACTCGCCGGCAGCCGGCCGTATCCTCCGCAAACTGATCCGCGACACCTCAGCGCGCTAGTCGCGGCAGATCCGTGCATTTGCGTCCCGGGAAGATGGCCATGGGAGTTCTTCCGATGCGGACCTGGGTTGACGGGCGATGCGTCGACGGCGTCAGCGAAGCTCGCCCTCCAGTAGGCCCATCGTGTACGTGTCGTGCCACCGGCCGTCGCGACGGAAGGTCTGGCGTAGCCTGCCTTCCTCGACGAAGCCCACCTTCTGGTAGACGTGATGGGCTGCCTGGTTGTCGGCGACGACGGTCAGCGTGATCTTGTGAAGCCGCATCTTCTCGAACCCGTACTGGCACGCTGTCCGCACCGCGTCGGTGGCGAACCCCTTCCCCCAGTACTCCTTCTCGCCGAGGTAGATGTCCAGCACGGCGATTCCCGTCTCCGGCTTGGCACCATGCAGTTGGACCAGCCCGATCAGCTTCGCGTCGCTGAGGACCTCGACACCGAAGAGCACGTCGCCGTAGTCGTTGCGGGGCCGCTCCTCCAGCCACTTCCGCACCCGGGCCGGTGTCTGGGGATAGCCCTCGTTCATCCAGCGCATGACATCCGAGTCGTGGTTCCACTGCCACAGCGACTCGGCGTCCGACGGTTCCATCGCCCGCAGTTTCACCAGATCGCCGAACGCGTTCACGACCAACCCCTCGCCGTCACATGATCAGGTTCCGAACCGCCCCTTCCTAGCACGGCATCAACATCAAGCTCAATCCGAAATAGTGAGTCGCACGCATTCACATCGGCAGATCCGCGCGTCCGAGGCGCACCGATGTGCGTCGCTGTCAGGCATCACGTGGCGGGGATCTGTCGCACGTCACTTGTCGGGCCACGTCGGCAGCCGGCCGGCTCGGCGTTGCCGCTCTGGGGCTGAGATTTCAGCGAGCAGCGCTCAGGCGATCCCTCACCTGAGGCCATTCCGAGTCGATCACGCTGTAGAAGACGCTGTCCCGATACCTGCCGGTGCTCAGCAGCCGGTGGTTCCGCCAGACGCCTTCGCGGACTGCCCCTAGCTTGGCAATCGCCCGCTGCGATCGCTCGTTGCGGAGATCGGTCTTGATGGCAACTCGCCCCGCGGAGTGCTCCTCAAACGCGTGCTGCATCAGCATGAACTTGGCTTCGGTGTTCGCTCCGGTGCCCCAATGGCTCGGGGTGATCCAAGTCCAGCCGATCTCCACCGTACAATCCTGTGGCCGGATATCGATGTAGCTGGTGCTACCGACGGCCTTGTTGGTGCCGAGGTCGACGATTGCGAAGGGAATCCGGCCACCGCGCTCTTGCTCGTCGAGGGCATCCTGAATCAGCGCCCCTATAGCTTGCGCCGTGCGAGGCGTTGGCTCGTCGAGATAGGTCCAGATCTCGTCAAAGGCGGCAGCAGCCAGTTCTCCTGGTGCCCGTAGCCCAAGGGCTCCAGACGGACCAGGCTCCCTGTCAGCACAATCGGCCGTAGGTTCACTGGGCGTCCACCTCGTAGAGCAGCACGTGCCTGTCGCCGGGAAGGATCACCTGGTACAGCTCAATCGGCCGGTCGTGCTGGTCGATGCTGGTCCGCAGGAGTCGTCCCACCGGAGTTGCTGGTCCGAGGTGCAACTTCGTGGCTTCCTCGACGCTGGGCATCCGCCACGTGATCTCGTCCTCGTAGCGAGTGGGGGTGTGCCCCAGGTCTTCCAAGACCTGGTCGGTGCCCTCGACCACGTCCTCAGGGCTCATGATTTTGCTGCCCTGCACGATGTCGAGCGGGTAGTAGCTATCGCCCAGTTGTAGCGGCTGGTCGTCGGCGTACATGATCCGCCGCCGAACCGCGACTAGCGTGCCAGGCTCCACGCCGAGGTGTGCGGCTACCTCCGCCGTCGCTGGCAAAGTCTCCACACTGCTCACCTGATGCGGTGTCTTGCCCTGCGCCTCGATCTGCTGACTGAAAGTGTCGCGTCGGCGATCCGCTTCAAGCCGCTTCTTTCGGGAGCCGGTGAGCGAGGCGTAGTAGCGCATCGGAGGGTCAGCGCGAACGAAGCTGCCGCGTCCTCGCTGGGAAATGATCAGACCGTCGTTGCGGAGCACGTCGAGGGCGAGCCGAACCGTGTTTCGGCTGGTGGCGTACTTTTCGGAGAGATCGCCTTCGGTGGGGAACCGGTCACCCGGTGCCAGCTCGCCCGTCTGAATCTGCTCCCTGAGCAGCGATGCGAGCTGGTGGTAGAGCGGCCGAGAGCCGGTTTGGCAGCGTCCGCAAGCTACCGTCCGGCGCGTGGCAAGCCCGCTACGCCGGCCCCGACGGATTGCCCCGCAAGGCACCGAACACCTTCGATACGAAGCGGGCCGCCGAACAATGGCTCGTTGAAACCGAGGCGGAAATGCTGCGCGGGGAATGGCTCGACCCCGACGCCGGAAAAATCACACTCACAGAGTACGCCGACCGGTGGATGCGCGAACGCTATCTCAAGGCGCTCACGCGGGAGGAGTACGAGCGACACCTCAGGCTGCACGTCCGGCCGCAACTCGGCGATCATCTGCGCAACGCGATCACCGCGCCGCACATCCGCAAATGGCGTGCGGATCGACTAGCCGACGGCATCGGCAAACCCACCGTGGCGAAGACCTACCGCATTCTCCACGCGATCTTTGCCACCGCCGTGGACGATGACTTGATCCGGCGGAACCCCTGCCGCGTCAAGGGTGCCGGCCAGGACAAAGCCGAGGAACGGCCTACCGCCACGCTGCAACAGGTGTTCGCCATCGCCGAGGCGATCCAACCGCGCTACCGGCTGCTCGTACTCCTCGCCGCGTTCGCTCAACTGCGGTTCGGTGAGTTGGTGGCACTGCGCCGCCGAGACATCGACCTCGGCGCAACGGAATTGCGGGTGCGCCGCGCCACGTCGGAAATGGAAGACGGCACGCAGGTTGACGCCGATCCGAAATCCGAGGCGGGAAAGCGGCCGATCAGTCTGCCTGCCGGACTACGCGCGGATGTCGAATGGCATCTGGCGCAGTTCGCCGAAGGCGGCCCCGACGGGCGATTGTTCCGAGGCACGCAAGGCGGCATCCCGCGCCGCCGCAACTTCAACCGCGTATGGCGCAAGGCCCTTGCCGCCGCCGGCATCCCGGACGCGCTCGGCCTGCATCTGCACGATCTACGCCATACCGGCAGCACGTGGTCGGCTCAGAGCGGCGCAACGCTCAAAGAGGTGATGGCACGGATCGGTCACTCAAGCACCCGCGCCGCCATGATCTATCAGCACGCGACCCGTGACCGCGATCACGCCATCGCCGCCGCGCTGGACGCTCTCATCGAGGAGGCAAGAGGCAAGATCAGCGCCTAATCTGGCACGGATCTGGCACGCTACGGCGGGAGAAGATCAGAAATGACAAACACCCTGGTGTGGGATTTGATCCCTCACCAGGGTGTTTCGCAAGGGTGGAGCCGAGGGGACTCGAACCCCTGACCCCCACACTGCCAGTGTGGTGCGCTACCAGCTGCGCCACGGCCCCTTGCTGCTGTCCCGGTCGCCCGGGCACTGGCGAAACTATACACATGCCGGCCGCCGGGGTCATCTCGCGGGGTCCCCACCGGGAACCGACCGGCGGGCGGACCGGCGGCCGGCCCGACCTCGCAGGCGATCGGGTCAGTTGAGCGCCACGTCCGGCGGGAAGTGGGCCACCGCGGCCATCATCCCGCCCTGCCGGCGCAACACCATCGGCCACAGGTCGTCGGGACGGTCGACGAAGGCGTCACCGGGCAGCGCGTCGAGCACGAACCAGGACCCCTCCTCGATCTCCTGCTCCAGCTGCCCCGCGCCCCAACCCGAGTAGCCGGCGAAGACCCGGATCCCGCCGATGTTCTCCCGCAGCCGCTCCGGGTCGACCGAGAGGTCGATCGTGCCGACGGCGCCGGAGATCTGGTGGAAACCCTTGACCCGCTTGATGGGGTGGCGCATCCGGGCCAGGCAGATCGCGCTGTCCGGCTGCACCGGGCCGCCCTCGAAGAGCACGGCCGGGTGGCGGGCCAGGTCACTCCAGTCACCGAGCACGTCGGCCACCGGCACCTCGGTGGCCCGGTTGAGCACCACGCCGAGCGCCCCGCCCGGCTCGTGCGCCACCAGAAGCACCACCGTACGGTCGAAGTTCGGGTCCTTCAACGCCGGAGTCGCGACCAGCAGCCGCCCGGTCATCGACTCCATCGCCCGCCCGCCGATCGCCTGGCCCTCTCCGTGCATCTCACACACCCGTCACCTGTGCGCCGCGACACAGGAATCGTCGCCACTCGCGGTCGGCACCCGCGCTGTCAACGCCATGCCTGGCACCATAGCCTGCGGTCGGGGTGGTGGCTAAGGTCTGAGCGGCGTCTATCGGGCGTTGGAGAGGATGCGACAGATGAGCCCTACGGCCGAACTCGCGGTGATCGGCGGCTCCGGCCTCTACGCCCTGCTCGACGGAGCCGTCGAGCACGAGGTGGAGACGCCGTACGGCCCGCCGTCAGACGCGATCACGGTCGCCGAGGTGGGTGGCCGGCAGGTGGCGTTCCTGCCCCGGCACGGCCGCGACCACCGGCATCCGCCGCACCTGATCCCGTACCGGGCGAACCTCTGGGCACTCCGATCGCTCGGGGTGCGCCAGGTGCTCGCGCCGTGCGCCGTGGGCAGCCTGCGCCCCGAGTTCGGCCCGGGCACGTTCGTCGTGCCCGACCAGCTCGTCGACCGCACCAGCGGGCGGACCCAGACGTACTACGACAGGGGTGCGGTGCACGTGCCCTTCGCCGACCCGTACTGCCCGAACGGCCGCCGCACGCTGCTCGCCGCGGCCGGGGTCCGCGGGGTGGCGGCGGTGGACGGGGGCACGGTCGTGGTGGTCGAGGGGCCACGCTTCTCCACCCGCGCCGAGTCGCGGTGGTACGCCTCGATCGGCGGAACGGTGGTCAACATGACCGGTCACCCGGAGGCGGTGCTCGCCCGCGAGCTGGCGCTCTGCTACACGTCGATCGCGCTCGTCACCGACCTGGACGCCGGGCTGGTGGCCGGCGAGTCGGTGACCCAGGCCGAGGTGTTCCGGGTCTTCGGCGAGAACACCGACCGGCTGCGCGGGGTGCTGCTGGACGCGCTCGCCGCGCTTCCGACCGAGCGGGACTGCGCCTGCGGGCACGCGCTCGACGGTATCGAGCTGCCCTTCACGCTGCCCTGACCGCTGGACTCCGGAGAGCGAGCAAGCCCACAGGGCTGACGAATTGCCCGAAGCAACCGGCTTGTCCCGATAGATTCGAGGGGGTCGGGGGCAGCCAGCCAACTCCGGCGAGCCGCAGCACGCGCCGCGACACGGAGGCAGGTGGCGATGGCAACGGTCCGGGACACGACGTACGACCTGTTGCGCGACCTCGGGATGACCACCGTCTTCGGTAATCCCGGCTCCACCGAGGAGCCGTTCCTGCAGGAATTCCCGGCCGACTTCCACTACGTGCTCGCGCTGCACGAAGCCTCCGCGGTCGGCATGGCCGACGGGTACGCCCAGGCCACCGGCCGTCCCGCGCACATCAACCTGCACACCGCGCCGGGCACCGGCAACGGCATGGGGAACCTCGTCACCGCCTGGCACAACAAGACGCCGCTGATCGTCACCGCCGGCCAGCAGACCCGGGAGATGCTGCTGCTCGAACCCCGGCTGACGAACCGCCGCGCCGCGGAGCTCACCCAGCCGTACGTGAAGTGGGCCTACGAGCCGGTCCGAGCCCAGGACATCCCCGCCGCGCTGCTACGGGCGTACGCGACAGCGGTGCAGCCACCGGCCGGGCCGGTCTTCCTCTCGCTGCCGCTCGACGACTGGGCGCAGCCCGCCGATCCGCCCCCGCCGCCGCGCTCGGTGGCCACCCGCTACGCGCCCGACCCGGAGCAGCTGGGGCACTTCGCCGCCGTGCTCGCCGCGAGCCGTGCCCCCGCGCTGGTGCTCGGCGCGGCGGTGGACCGGGCCGACGGCTGGGCTCTGGCGACCGCGCTGGCCGAGCGGCTGGCCGCCCCGGCCTGGTCGGCTCCGGCGCCCGAGCGGGCTGGCTTCCCCGAGGACCACCCGCACTACCGGGGGGTGCTGCCGTTCGCCATCGGCCCGCTCGCGGAGGCGATCAAGGGGCACGACACGGTGCTGGTGGTCGGTGCGCCGGTCTTCCGCTACTACCCGTACGTCCCGGGGTCCTACCTGCCTGACGGGGCCCGGCTGCTGCACGTCACGGACGACCCGGACGAGGCCGCCCGAGCACCGGTCGGGGACAGCCTGCTGGCCGACTCCGCGCTGGCCCTGGCCGCGCTGGTGGATCTGTTGCCGGCGGCCGACCGCCCGCCGCCGCAGCCTCGACCCACGCCGACGCCGCCGGAGGTCACCCGCCCGCTCAGCGCGGACGCGCTCTTCGCGGCGCTGGCCTCGCACTGGCCGCAGGACGCCGTCCTGGTCCAGGAGACACCGTCGAACCTGCCCGCCCTCCGTCGCCACCTGCGGATCACCCGGCCGGCGTCGTACTTCACCATGGCCAGCGGCGGGCTGGGGTACGGGCTGCCGGCCGCGGTCGGGGTGGCGCTGGCGGAACGGGACACCGGGCGGCAGCGGCCGGTGATCGCGGTCATCGGCGACGGCTCCTTCCACTACTCCGTGCAGGCGCTCTGGACCGCCGCGCGGCTGCGGCTGCCGCTCGTCGTCGTGGTGCCGGTCAACCAGCAGTACGCGATCCTGAAGGCGTTCGCCGAGCTGAAGGAGACGCCGGGGGTGCCCGGCCTCGACCTGCCCGGCCTGGACATCACTGCGGTCGCGGGCGGGTACGGCTGCGCCACGTCGGTGGTGGAGACACCGGAGCAGCTCGCCGAGGCGCTCGCCGTCGCGCTGCGGCACGACGGCCCGACCGTCCTCCCGGTGCCGATCACCACCGACCTGCCTCGGATCATCTGACGCTGGCCCGGAACAGCCCGAGCCGGCCGCCGGAGCCCGGTTCGGTCGCGTCAGCGCACGCCGAAGGCGAGCGGGGCACCGGTGAGCACGTCCAGCACGGGCCGGGCGCCCAGCGGCGCTTTGAGCGTGATCTCGACCGGATGCAGCACGAGCTGGTCGGTGCAGGCCGTGGCGGTGCGGGTGACGACGCCGCCCACGACCACCACGTCGTCGCTCTCCCGTACGAGCGGGGTGATCTCGGTGTCGCAGGCGCCGACTCCCAACTGGTACGAGATCCGGGCACCCGCCACCGTCTGGAGGTTCTGCGCGCCGACCACCCCGTCGGGCGCGGCGCGGGGCGGCAGGACCGGCTCCGGCAGCGCGGTGACGGCGTGCGGGGCGACCGCCAGCCGGGCCACCGGGCTGCTCAGCTCCTCGACGGTGAAGAGCCAGGCGGGCACCTGCGCCTCGCCCCGGCTGGTCCGTACGGGTGCGGTGCCGAGCCGGACGGAGGTGACGGTCAACGGGGTGCAGGCGGCCTCCGGCGCGCTGGTGACCCAGCCGTCCGGTCCGGGTTCGATGGTCGGCCCGCCCTTGGTCCGCGGTGGCGCCTTGGGCCGTCCCGGGCAGGACGGGGGGTCCCCCTGGTCCAGTTCCCGGTACGCCTCGGCGGCGCTGACCAGCGGAACGGTCAGGGTGCCGTCGGGGAAGCGGATGGCGGCGTCGGCGGGCCGGGTGGCCGGGAGGGTGATCTGTTCCCGGTACCAGCCGCTGCGGAACGCCGCCTCGGTGTCGCTGGTGAAACCCGGCTCCCCGGTCAGCAGGGTCGGCCCCTGCAGCGGCACGTACCCCTTCGTCCAGGCCGGGTCGGGCCGCCAGGCCTCGGCGACCTCGGCGGCCCACTGCGCGAAACCCTCCCGGCGATGGTCCGGACTGGTTGCAGGCGGGGAGCCGGTGGGGGCGGCCGGGCCCGGGGCGCCGGCCGGCGCGCAGCCGGCCAGCATGAGCAGTGGCAGAGCCAGCAGGAGGACTGAACGACGCATGCGGGTTCGACGGTGCGCCGGGCCCGCGGGTTCCGGTACCGGAAAGAACTGTGCGCCCCGGTCCGGGTGGACGGGGCGCACAGTCGGTGGTGGAGGTGCCGGGAATCGAACCCGGGTCCTTCGCCGGTTTGTCAGGGCTTCTCCGAGCGCAGCTCGCTATGCCTCTACTCGGCCCCACCGCTCACGCGAGCAAGTTGGTGTGACGGGCCCAGTCGCTGATTGATCTCGCCGCACGGACCCCGCGACCGGGTCCGATTGGCCAGCCTTCTAGCTGATGCCGGCTAACTGGGTCGAAGGCGCTCCCAGGCCGACAGACTTGCTACTCGCCTCAGGCGGCGAGAGCGAAGTCAGCGCGATCGTTCTTGGCGCTTATAAATTTCCGACGACCGATTCTCGAGACGACGTCGGCTTCCTCGGCTCGCTTCCCCTGTCGCTGCGTACGAAGTCGAAACCAGTCACCCCCTCGACGGGCCGCCGATCTGGCGGCACCGACAAGCCTAACGCCTGCCGCAACGGGTTTCATCCCGAGCCCCGGGGTCGACGCACCGACCCGGACAAACAGGCTGAATCAGTCAGTGATCCCTTTACCACGCCGACCGCTGACCCGGGCGATCTCCCGGTCCGCGTCCCGCTTGGCGAGGTCCTGTCGCTTGTCGTACGACTTCTTACCCTTGGCCAGCCCGATCTCCACCTTGGCCCAGCCGTCGGAGAAATACACCTGCAACGGCACCAGCGTCAGGCCGGCCTCGCGGGTCTTCCCGATCAGCCGGTCGATCTCCAGCCGCTTCAGCAACAGCTTCCGGGTACGCCGCGGCTCGTGGTTGGTCCAGGTGCCCTGGGTGTACTCGGGAATGTGCATGCCGTGCAGGTAGAGCTCGCCGTTGCGCTCCTGGGCGAACGCGTCCACCAGCGAGGCGCGCCCCGCCCGCAGCGACTTGACCTCGGTCCCGGTCAACGCCATGCCCGCCTCGTACGTGTCGAGGATGGCGTAGTCGTGCCGCGCCTTGCGATTGGAGGCGACCACCTTGCGTCCCTTTTCCCGTGGCATCGGCGCCACCTCCCTTCCCTTCGTGCCGACGACCGGACAGACCCGGCCCGACGGCGGAGATCATGCTACTGGAATGCGACATATCCCGGCTCTTCCACCGTGCCGCCGTGCCGGTGCGCGCCCGCTGAATATGCCACACACACAAGGGCCCTTCCGCACCGTTTATTCCGGTGCGGAAGGGCCCTGCGACGATGCCGGGACGACCCGTACGGCAACTAGACCCGCAGGTAGAAGCGGAGCGTGACCCACGCGGTGACCGCGCTGACGAGGGCGCCGACGCCCGCCATCAGCGGGTAGATCAGGAAGATCTCACCCCAGGACACGGGGGAGATCAGGCCCTCCAGCGCCGCCATCGAACTGCTCGCGGCGGTGACCTTCAGGACAGCCAGGGCCACCAGGCCGAGGATCGAGCCGAGCAGACCGGCGACCACCGCCTCCAGCACGAACGGCGCCTGGATGAACCAGTTGGACGCGCCGACCAGCTTCATGACCGCGACCTCACGCCGCTTGCTGTAGGCGGCCACCTGGATCGTGTTGGCGACCAGCAGCAGGGCGGCGATCGCCATCACGATCGCGATCGCGAGCGCGCCGTTCTGGAACCCGGTCAGCACGCCGAAGACCTTGTCGAGGAGCTTGCTCTGGTCGACGATCTCGTCGACGCCCTCGCTCTCCTTGTACTGGTCGTAGATGTTCTTGTACTGCTCCGGGTTGTTGAGCTTGAGGCGGAACGACTCGGGCAGCTGGTCCGGCTTGACGGCGTTCACCAGGTCCGGAGCGTCGGCGTACATCTGCTGGAAGCGCTCGTACGCCTGCTGCTTGTCGACGTACAACACCTCCTTGACCATCGGGTCGCTCTTCAGCTTGCCGTCCAGGTCCGTACGCTGCTGCTCGGTCACTTCCTGGGTCAGGAAGATCGAGACCTCGACGTTCTCGTAGTAGAGGTCCTTCATGTCGCCGACCTTCTGGTACAGAAGGCCGCTGCCGCCGAGCATGAACAGCGACACCGCCAACGTGATGATCATCGCGATGGTCATGGTCACGTTGCGCCACAGTCCGACAAGTACCTCGGACAGGACGTACTTCATCCGCATCGGGAATTCCTCCGGGTCTCCGGCATGAGGTGTTCGTCAGGTCGTACGGCGGGGTGGGAGCGGGGGCTCACCCGTAGACGCCGCGGGCCTGGTCACGCACGATGCGGCCGCTCTCGATCTCGATGACGCGCCGCCGCATCTGGTTCACGATGTTGGAGTCGTGCGTGACCATCACGACGGTCGTGCCGGTGCGGTTGATCCGGTCCAGCAGGCGCATGATCTCGATCGAGGTGTCCGGGTCCAGGTTTCCGGTCGGCTCGTCGGCGAGCAGGATCAGCGGACGGTTCACGAACGCCCGCGCGACCGCGACACGCTGCTGCTCACCACCGGAGAGCTCGTGCGGGTAGCGGTGCTCCTTGCCACCGAGCCCGACCAGCTCGAGCACCTCCGGCACGACCCGGCGGGCGACCGCCTTGGTCTTGCCGATGACCTCGAGAGCGAACGCCACGTTCTCGTACGCGGTGCGGTTCGGCAGCAGCCGGAAGTCCTGGAAGACGCAGCCGATCGAACGCCGGAAGTGCGGTCGCTTCCACGAACGCATCGACGTGACGTCCTTGCCGTTCACGACGACACGGCCCTTGTTGGGCGTGACCTCGTGCAGCAGCATCTTGATGATCGTTGACTTGCCGGAGCCGGATGGGCCGATGAAGAAGACGAACTCGCCCTTCTCAATGGAGACGGACACGTTGTCGAGCGAAGGCCGGGACGCCTTCGGGTACGTCTTCGTCACTTGCTCAAGCTGAATCACGGGTGGTGAGTCTACGCGGTGTAACCGGGGAGCCAAGCCCCACGCCCCGCAGATGCGGAGCGCGTCATCGATTTAGACTGTTGTGCCGGAGATCGACGACGCGCTGCGCCCGCGGGCCGTCACGCACTGTCGCCGGCGAGCTCCCGCTGCTTACGCCACCGGATCCCGGCCTCGATGAAGTCGTCCAGGTCGCCGTCGAAGACCGCGCTCGGATTGCCGGTCTCCTGCTCGGTTCGGAGATCCTTCACCATCTGATAAGGGTGCAGGACGTACGAGCGCATCTGGTCCCCCCACGAGCCGGCCGCGTCGGTCTTCAGCCCCTGGAGCTTGGCCTGCTCCTCCTGCCGCTTGCGCTCCAACAGTCGAGCCTGGAGCACCCGCAACGCGGACGCCTTGTTCTGCAACTGGGACTTCTCGTTCTGGCAGGTCACCACGATGCCGGTCGGAATGTGCGTGATACGCACCGCCGAGTCGGTGGTGTTGACGCTCTGCCCACCCGGGCCGGAGGAGCGGTAGACGTCGATCCGCATCTCGTTCTCGGGAATGTCGATGTGGTCGGTCTGCTCCACGACCGGCAGCACCTCGACCCCGGCGAAGCTGGTCTGCCGCCGGCCCTGGTTGTCGAACGGGCTGATCCGGACCAGCCGGTGGGTACCCGACTCGACGCTGAGCGTGCCGAACGCATAGGGCACCTTGACCGTGAAGGTGGCCGACTTGAGCCCCGCCTCCTCGGCGTACGAGGTCTCGTAGACCTCGGTCGGGTAGCCGTGCCGCTCCGCCCAGCGCAGGTACATTCGCAGCAGCATCTCGGCGAAGTCCGCGGCATCCACGCCACCGGCACCCGCCCGGATGGCGACCAGCGCCTCCCGGGAGTCGTACTCGCCGGAGAGCAGGGTGCGGACCTCCATCTCCTGGATGGCCTTGGTGAGCCCGGTGATCTCGCTCTCCACCTCGCCGAGCACGCTCGGGTCGGACTCCGCCTCGGCCAGCTCCAGCAGGACGTGGGCGTCGTCGAGGCGCGAGCGGAGGCTGCCGAGCTTGCTGATCTCGCCGTTGACGTACGACAGCTGCGAGGTCACCTGCTGCGCCTTCGCCTGGTCGTCCCACAGATCGGGCGCGGAGGCCTCCTGCTCCAGTCGGGCCTTGTCCTCGCGCAGCTTGCCAAGGTCGAGGACGGCCTCGATATTGCGCAGGGTGGCGTCGAGGTCCTTGAGCTGTTCGGCGTAGTCGGCAGCGGTCACGACAGACAAGCGTACTGCCAGGATCAGGAGTCAGCCTGCGAGCCCCGCGGAGACCGGCAAAAACCGCCTCCGCCGCCCGGCGCGACCTGCCCGCGGGGGCAGGAAACGCCTGCGGATCACCCGACCGGGGCGCTCTTCAGCCAGGAGAGCGCCGCCCGGTGATAGGCCACGGCGAACTCCAGGGCGCTCGCGTCGTAGTCCTCGCCCTCCTTCCGGGCGTTCTTGACCTGCTCCCGGACCTGCGCCAGGGCCTCGGTGTGGTACTCGTTGGCCTGGGCGTAGAGGTTCTTCAGCTGACTGGCCGAGTGCAGGTCACCGAAGGCCATCCGGAGCGCGATCGGGTTACGGATGGTGTCCCGGCCGGGATTTTCCGCCAGCCACCGGGAGAATGTCCTTTTTCCGGCCGCCGTGATCGCGTACGGCTGGCTCAACCGCGGCCCGGGCTTGCCCAGCCGCACCAGACCCCGCTCGGCCAGCACGGGCAACTCCCGGTAGACCTGGCTGCGGGTCATCGACCAGTACGGCGCCAGACGGCGCTCAGCGGCGGCCATCAGCTGACCGCCTGTCATCGGCCCCTCGTGCAGCAGGCCGAGAAGGGCCGCCGCTGTGGGGTTGACTCCGGAATCCGCCATGGCCATTACGCTGCCACTTTGCCGACGCGACGTCCAGGATTTGGCGGTTTGCCACCCAACAGGACTTCCAATGTGCACTGTCGGCCGACGACAGTCCGTTGAGGCGCGGAGGGCCCCCTGCCGGAGCAGGGGGCCCTCCGCCGTCGGCTCAGCCCATGTGCGGGTAGGTGTGGTCAGTCGGCGGCACGAACGTCTCCTTGATCGTCCGCGGCGACATCCAGCGGACCAGGTTGTGCCAGGAGCCCGCCTTGTCGTTGGTGCCGCTCGCGCGCGCACCGCCGAACGGCTGCTGCCCGACCACCGCGCCGGTCGGCTTGTCGTTGACGTAGAAGTTGCCGGCCGCGTACCGCATCTTCTCCGCCACCCGGTCGACCACCCGGCGGTCCGTCGCGAAGATCGACCCGGTGAGGGCGTACGGCGCGATCGACTCGGCCTGGGCCACCACCTCGTCGAAGCGGGCGTCGTCGAAGACGTGCACGCCGAGGATCGGCCCGAAGTACTCGGTGGTGAAGGTCTCGTGGGCGGCGTCGGCGCACTCGAAGAGGGTCGGCCGGACGAAGTAGCCGACCGAGTCGTCAGCGGTGCCACCGGCGAGCACCCGGCAGCTGTCGTCGCCGGAGATCAGCTCCAGCGCGGCGGTGTGCCGGGCGAACGCCTTGTCGTCGATCACCGCGCCACCGAAGTTGCTGAAGTCCGTGACGTCGCCGTACGTCAGACCGTCGGCGGTGGCCGCCAGCCGGTCCCGCAGACCACCCTCCCAGATCGAGCGGGGGATGTACGCGCGGGACGCCGCCGAGCACTTCTGGCCCTGGTACTCGTAGGCGCCCCGGATCAGCGCGGTGTGCAGCGCGTCGACGTCGGCGCTGGCGTGCGCGACGACGAAGTCCTTGCCGCCGGTCTCGCCGACCAGGCGCGGGTAGCCCCGGTAGCGGGCGATGTTCTCGCCCACCGTCCGCCACAGGTGCTGGAAGACCTTCGTGGAGCCGGTGAAGTGGATACCCGCCAGGTCCGGGTCGGCGAGCACCACGTCGGAGACCTCCTCGCCGCGGCCGGTGACCATGTTGATCACACCAGCCGGGAGGCCCGCCGCCTCGAAGAGACGCATGGTGAAGTGCGCGGCGAACTGCTGGGTCGGGCCCGGCTTCCACACCACCGTGTTGCCCAGCAGCGCCGGCGCCGACGGCAGGTTGCCGGCGATGGCGGTGAAGTTGAACGGCGTCACCGCGTAGATGAAGCCCTCCAACGGGCGGTGGTCGAAACGGTTCCACGTACCGGCCGAGGAGAGCGGCTGCTCGGCGAGGAGCCGGCGGGCGAAGTGGACGTTGAACCGGAGGAAGTCGATGAACTCGCAGGCCGCGTCGATCTCCGCCTGCACGGCGGTCTTCGACTGCCCGAGCATCGTGGCCGCGTTCAACGTGTCCCGCCACGGGCCGGCGAGCAGCTCCGCCGCGCGCAGGAAGATCGCCGCCCGCTCCTCGAAGGGCAGCGCCCGCCACATCGGGGCGGCGTCCTTCGCGGCCTTGACCGCCGCGCGCGCGTCGTCGTGGGTGGCGTGCGCGGTGACGCCCAGCACATGGGCGTGCTTGTGCGGCTGGACCACGTCGATCGACTCGCCGCCGGCCATCCGCTGCTCGCCCGCGATGGTCATCGGCAGGTCGATGCGCTCGGCGGCCAGCTCGGTCAGGCGCCGCTGGAGCCGCTCCCGGTCGGCACTGCCCGGCTCGTAGGTGCGTACCGGCTCGTTGCGCGGTTCGGGTACGGAGAACACGGCGTCCATGAAGGCTCCTGGCGATCTCGACAGCGGTGGCGGAACCGGACCCGCGGGCACCGACCGGACGGCCGGACGCTGCACGTCGCACCGGGTTGACCGGCCACGACGGCGGGACCTGCGGCGATTCTGTCACGGCCGGACGGCCGCCCTGCTCCCCCGTCGCCCCGCTGCGGTGAGCGCCACGCGACCGGCCACCCGCACCCCCGGCCCGACACCGTCCGAGCGGGTCACGGGGGGTGCCCGTACGACCGGGTCACGGGCGCGGGACGAGCACCCGCGCGACCGGCTCACCGGCACGGGCGGACGCCACCGGCTCACCCCACGGGCGGGACGCCCACGCGCAGGGTCACCGGCGCGGGCAGGACGTCCGTGCGCCCGGGTCACCGGCGCGGACAGGTTTCCCATGCGTCCCGGTCACCGGAGCCGGCGCGACGTCCGCGCCGACCGGGCTCCCGCGGGGGTGCCGGGTGCGCGGTACCGGCAGCGGAGGCGGCTACCCTGGATGGCCGGTGACCTGCCGACCCGCGAAGGGAAGACGATGACCAAGCAGCCCGGCGACCCCAACGCCGCGGAGCCGGACCAGCCCGTGGTCGTCGACTCGACGGAGACCACGGCCGGTGAGGCCCCATCCGCGCCGGTCATCGCGTCGGCGACCGACGACGGGCAGGCTACGGAGAGGGTCGAGGCGGCAGTGGACGACCCGGCTGACGGCACGGAGGAGTCCGGGCCGAGCACCGGTCCCGTGCTCGCGCCCGCCGCGGCGGTGATCGCGCTGCTCTCCCTCGGCTGGCTCGCCGCGATGCTCTGGTCGACCCGGGAGGCGATCCACTCGGCGGAGGCGGGCGTCACCGTGATCAGCCTCTCGGCCTTCGCGCTGCCCGGGGTGATCTCGGCGGCGCTGGTCGCCGGTGCCGCCGTCGCCCTCACCGGCGGCAACCTCCTGGCCCGCCGGTACGGCGACGGCATCACGCTGCGCTTCGTGGGCGCGATCGGCGCCGGCATGCTGGTCGGGCTCCTCGCCGCGGTGGCGATCAACCTGACCTACGCCGACAACGCCACCACCAATGTGATCGCCGGTACGACCGCCGCCGCGGCGATCATCGGCGGTGCGGTGGCCGGCGCCCGTAGCGCCCCGGTGGTCGGGGCGATCTCCGCGTCGGCGCTCGGCGCGCTCATCTTCGTGGTGGCGTTCAGCCGGGTCCGGGACCCGCTCTTCAACCTCTTCGGCGCCGGCGACACCCAGGAGTCGCTGGTGAACGCCGCCAAGTGGGTGTCACGCACCGAGTCGCTGCTCGCCGGAGTGGTGGCCGGGCTGCTGGCCTTCGCATACCTGAGCTGGTCGAAGCGCCGGACGATTCGGCAGGACCCCGCCGCCACGTTGCCCCGCTGGCCGGGGTACCTGCTGGCCGGCGCCGGTCCCGGGCTGTTCCTGCTGCTGGCCGAGGTGATCATCCGGGTCGGAGGGCGCTCGCTCCTCGACCTGGCGAGCGCGCTCAGCGAGGCGGACTCGGTCGCCCAGACCATGCTCGGCAGCTCGCGGGTGGACAACGGCATCTGGGTGCTCTTCGTGGGGGCGCTGGTGTCGCTCATCGCCTTCGGCCGCACGCTCGGCTCGAACGAGGCCGAGGATGAGCCGGCCGACGACGCCGTGGCGGTCGGCACCACCCGCTGACCGACCGGCAGCGCACGGTCGGCACCATCGTTGCCGTCGGGGCGCTACGGACCCGCCTGGGCGGTCGGGCGGTACGGCGTTCGCCTGGCGGTCAGGAGGCGGTACGCAGGAGCAGTTCGAGCTCGGTGACGTCGTACCACTCCAACTCGTGGTCCTCGGCGCCGTCGACGGTGAACTGGGCGTCAGGGTCCCCGGCGAGCGCCTCGGCCACCACTTCGGCCGCGGCGGCTACGTCGGGCACCGCCTCCGCGCCGTCCACGTGGATGGCCGCGACGGCGCTCACCGGCACCGGGCCGGTCAGTGCGATCGTGCTGGAGCCGAGTTCGCCGTCGGCTCGCCCGAGCGCGGCGGCCGGCAGGTCGGCGGAGACCACGACCCGGCGGCGGGGGGCCGCGGAGTCGGCGCGGAGCAGTTGCAGGGCGTCCTGGGCGGCCCGGGTGAAGGCGACGTACTCCAGCTCCTCCTCGTCGCCCTCGGCGTACCACTCCCGCAGGGCGGGGGTGACCGCGTGCGCCTCGGCGGCGGCCAGTCCGTGTTCGCGCAGGCGGGTCAGCATCGGTACGGTCGCCGGGACGTACACCCGGACAAGCTGGTCGGTCACCGGTCGTCTCCCCGCTCAGGTCCTCCACCGGCGTCGGCCGGCCCGGGCGCAGATCATGCCGTACGCCGTGACCGTCATACACCCCGCGCCCGGCCGGTGGAAGTTTCGCCACCGGTGTGTCCGGTGCGCCCCGCGCCGCGGTGATGCTGGGGCCCGAGAGCGAACGATGGCAAACTGAGGCAACCGAACCCAACCGAGGGAGTTTCCGTGGAGCCGAGGTTCCTGCTCCTCTCCGACGTGGCCGCCGAGCTGAACGTGTCGGATTCGCAGGTCTACCACATGGTGCGCAGCGGCGAACTGCCCGCGATCAAGATCGGTGGCCGTGGCCAGTGGCGGGTGGAGCGCACTCGGCTGGAGGAGTACATCCAGCAGAAGTACGAGGAGACAGCCGACTGGGTACGCAGCAATCCCCTGACCGAGCGCGACGCCGAGTAACCGGCCCGCAGCTCCACGCCATTGACCGCTGGCTCTGCGTTGCCGACAATAGGAGGCAGTCGAAGGCAAACAGAAGCAAACGCATGGGTTGGGAGCAGCCGATGAACCGCCGTCCCGGGCCGTCCCGGCCCCCGATCCGCCTCCGGCCCGCGCCGCCGCTCGACCCGCCGTACGCCGACGACGTCACGGGCTGGTCGCCGCCCACCACCGGGCAGCTCGCCCTCGACCTCTTCGGAGCGGCCCGGCCCCCTGCCGGCCCC
>NZ_SMKG01000210.1 GCF_004348525.1 Micromonospora sp. 15K316
ACCTCAACGCGTAAGATCGTCGGCAGCGTCAGTTGTGTATAAGAGACAGCCCCGAACGCAGAGGAGGCCGTGGCCGTGCTGTTGACCGGCAGGCTGGCATCGCGGAGTTCGGTGGTGATCCGTGGTGCCCCGTACCTGACGTCGTACTCCGCGTGTACCGCTCGGCTCCGGGCCGCCCGAGCCGTATCCGCGGCGTCACGGACGGCGCGCGCTTCGGCGGCCGAACGCCAGTAGTAGCGCTGTCACGGCACGGTTGAGTCAGTTCGCTCATCGCAGCGGGAACGGGCAGGATGGCCGTATGCGTCTGGTGTCCCTGCTGCCGTCCGCGACGGAGATCGTCTACGCCCTCGGTTTGGGTGACGACCTGGTTGGCGTGACGTTCGAGTGTGACGTGCCGCCCGCCGCACGGGGCGACAAGACCGTCGTGGTCGGCGGCCGGGACACCCGCGGCCTCACTCCACACGAGATCGACGCCTATGTTAAGGCACAGATGGCAGCAGGCCGCGACCTCTACACCCTGCACGGGGGCGCGCTGGCCAGCCTGAAACCTGAGCTGATCCTCACGCAGGACCTTTGCCGAGTGTGCGCCCTGCCCTCAGGCCAGGTCTCGGACGCCTTGGACTACCTCGGCTGCCGCGCCGACGTACTGTCCCTGGACCCGCACACGCTCGACGAGGTCCTCGACACGATCCTTGCGGTAGGCGCCCGGGCCGGCGTACCCGAACGGTCCGAGGCGCTGGTAACCGGCCTGCGCGCCAGGCTCAAGGCCGTCGCGGCGGCGGTCGCGGGCCGCCCGCGGCCTCGCGTCGCGGTCGTGGAGTGGGTCGACCCGCCGTTCACCGCCGGGCACTGGGTGCCCGACCTGGTGCGAAGCGCCGGCGGCAACCCGGTTGCCGCCCGCCCCGGTGCCCGGTCGGTGCAGACAACCTGGCAGGAACTCAGTGACGCCGCTCCCGACGTCGTACTCGTCACGCCCTGTGGATTCCGGCTCGCCGGCGCGACACAGCAGGCCGAAACGGTCGCGGCGAGGTTTCCCGGGGCCGCGGTGTGGGCGATCGACGCGGACGGCCTCGTCGTACGCCCGGGTCCGCGGCTCGTCGACGGCGTCGAAGCGATCGCCGCGATCCTGCACCCCGACGCCGTTCCCGAACCTCCCGTGGGCACCGTCGCCCGGGTGGCGTGACGACGGATAATCCTCTACAGCCGGTGGTACCCGCTGACGTCACGACCCGCCAACTGCTCGCCGTCGAAGCCGAGCCGCTGCGGCCCTCGCCGCGCTCTACAGCATCCCGATCCTCGACCGGAAGCCCCGGGCATGATCCAGACGGATCGATGAATACTGATGCGGCCGCACACCGCCAACCCGCACCTGCTCGTCAGTACCGAGAGCGCGCTGCGGCACGGCCCGGTCAGCCACACCTGGATCCTGAACATGCGACGGGCTGGCCGCCACTATCGAACGGCTGCGCGTAGACCGCCAGCTCGAGGAGGCCCTCGCCACCGGCGGCGACCCGCTGCACCTGGCCGCGGTCTTCGGCGTCAGCGAGGACACGGCCATCCGGTACGCCACCAACGCCCGGATCCTGCTGCAGACCCCACCCCGGCCGCCGCACTGAGCAGCCCGCGAGGGCAGAACACCTTCCGGCGTGGTTGGACTACGGTGCGCCGGTGACCAGATATCGCCGCACCTACCGCAACGTGGACGGCCAACGGATCGAAGGCATCTGGCGGCACGTCTTCACCCAAAACATGGACACGTACTTCCTGACCGACCTGGTCATCTACGCCGACGGCGCGATCGACTGCGGCACCGGCGGCCTCACCGACCTCGACGGGCTGGCCGAACAACTCCGCCGTGGCCGAGTCACGACCACCCTCAAAGAAGGCGCGCGAGTATCGGCGCACCACCTCGCGGGGTGGCGGTTCACCGAGCCCCGCTCCGCCATCAACGCCGAGACGCTTCTCGGCGAGGTCGCCGACGAAATCGACCGGCTCAACGACCGGCCCGACTCCACCGCTCGATGCCTGCAAGCAGTCACGACCTACCTGGCCGACCCCACCGAAGACAACCGACGCACGGTTCGCGAGCGCTACCTGGCAATCCCCGAACACCTGCGCGTCTACGCCCTCGGCGATATGGACCGCAAAGACGCTCCCCTTCGGATCCTGATCACGGAGCTGGGCGAACCACGGCACGGCTGGCCAAACGGCCCGGTCGTCACCGAGCAAAAGCGGGCCGAGGCGATCGCGTACTTCCGCGAGCGCGAGATCGCGATCGCGACATGGGACGCGCGAGTCCCGGCCGATGGCCCCGAACACCCGATGCAGCCCACGCTGACGATCCCGAAAGCGGTCTACCCACGCGGCTGGCCGGATCCCCCCGGCGTCGAAGTCCTGCAGAACGACTACCCGGCAGCCATCACCGTGGGCGCCAGCAGCTACCCCAGCGTCACACACGCCTATTGGGCGTTGTCGACTCCCGACCCGCACTGGCACGACCAGATCGCTGCGGCACCGCGCGGATACGACGCCGGCAAACTCGCCGAGCAGGCACCCCGCCGCGCCGACTGGGCCTTGGCGCGTCTGGCCGTCATGACCATCCTGCTGCGCGCCAAGTACACCCAGCACACGCAGATTGCACAGACACTGCTCGCCAGCGGCGACGCCCGCGTCATCTACGTCGACTTCGACTCCGCCTACTGGTCCGTCGGTAGCGAACGAGCCACCAACTGGATCGGCCGACTGCTGGAAGTGATCCGCTCCGAACTCGCAGCCGCCGAGGCCGGGATCCCCCTTCCGGCGATTCATGCCAACGGCTCCTCAGGTTCGCCAGGAACACAAGGGCCGACATGCGAGGATGGGGCACCAGGTCCCTCCGGTTCCCCGTGAGAACACTTGGGTTCGCGGGAACTTCCGGAACTCGAGGGGCGGCGGAAGATCAGCACGTCCTCGTGGGTGATCAGGTGCAGTGGGGTGCCTCCGGCGCGGGCCTTGCGTACGGCCTGGAGTTGGAAGAACGACGGGCGGGCGACGAGGTGCCCGTCGCGGACCGCCGCGAGGAGGGCGACGCATCGCTCGGTCGGCGTCAGGCCGGCGCGGACGCCGGCGGCGATGACAGCGGACGGTAAGTCGACGAGCTGTCCGTTCTTGCGCCACGGGCGTGCCGTAACCACGATGGTGCCGCCGGGGCGCAGCAGTGCGGCGCAGCCGCGCAAGATCTGTTCGAACCCGTCGGCGAGGCCGGTGAGGTCCCGGTAGGCGAGGTTCCCGCGGTCGGTGCCGTCGTTGTAGGCGTTGTCGAATTTCGCCACCCCGTGCTCGCCGGGGCGGACGAGGCCGTGCACGGTGGGCCCGTACGGCGGTGAGGTGACCACGAGGGCGACCTGCCCGGTCAGCGCCGCGGGTAGCAGGGAGGCCAGTCGGGTGGCGTCGCCGCGAACCACCGAGGCGCGGCCGGTGGCGCCCTGGGTGTGGGCGTGGGTGATGTTCGTGTCGGCGATGTTCGACCAGCGGGCCTCGTACTCGACGCCGATGGCGTCGCGGCCGGCGTGGATGGCCTCGACGAGGGTGGTGCCGATGCCGCACATCGGATCGAGCACGAGGTCGCCGGGCTGGGTGTAGGCGTGCACGGCGTGGGCGGCGATCGCGGGAAGCATCCGTGCGGGGTGCTTGACGGACTCCGGCACATAACGGCCGCGTCGCTGCACAGGTCCGGTCTGTTGGGCGGTCGCCCACACCGACAGACTCTGCGGCTCGTCGACGCGGCGTGTGCGATCGTCGCGCCGGTGACCGTGCCTGGTGTCCTCGGTGGGGTGGTGTGGATCGATGGGGGGCGGGTTGTGCTCAGCCACGGCGGTCACCCCCGTCGCGGCACCTGCCGTCCGAGGCCACGGGTGAGAAGACGAGGAGGTCGGCGTGCACGCGTAGGTGTGCTGCTGCCCACCGCGGGTCGTTCTGGTGGGTGAGGGTGAGCAGTTCCTCGTCGGTGACGTGGTAGACGAACGCGTCCCCGTCGGTGTCGGCGGCGACCGCGACGATGTGCTGCAGGTAGCCCAGGCCGACCGCGGCGGCGGCGGTGGCGACCGGGGTGAAGTCTTCCGGCCCGGCAGTCGTCGCGGTCGGGACGGTGACGACGAGGACGAGGCAGCCGCCGGGGCGCAGCAGCCGGGCGCACGCGGTCAACAGCCATGCCAGCCGGACGCGGTTGGTGGCGTCGTCGCGGTACAGCGGCCAGCAGGCCACGACCAGGCTCATCGCCTCCTCGAGGTTGGTGTGGCAGGGAGCGGATTCGGTGGGCTCGGTGGGCAGCTGCGGGTCGGTGAGGTCGTCACCGAACCACGCGCTCATGTCCGGCACATCCTCGGAAGCCTCTCCGAGGACGGTGGGGTCGGGAGGTGCCGGTGGGCTGGCCGGGCCGATGATCAGGCTGGACGCGTCGGTGAACCACGCCGGGTGGTGGCGCCGTCGGCCCGCGGCGCAGACGGCGGTCAGGGCGTGGTCGGCGGTGAGGTCGACGACCACCGCGCCGGGGCGGCTGTAGGCGGCGACGAGCCGGTAGGCCAGGCGGGTGCTGATGCTGCGGCCCGCGTCGGCTGGGCTGGGGGCGGTGCGCCAGACGGTGACCGGGACCGGGGGGTCGCCGGCGATCTGGTCGATCAGGGTCGGGTCGACCGCGTGCGGGCCGGCGGGGTGGACAGGAGCGGTGTGGTGCTGCGGCGTGTGCTCGCTCATGTGATGTCGGCTCCGCGCCACGCATTAGTGCGCTGACAGCCCTAAACCCGCGTTTGTGTGCTCTGCCGAACGCCTGCCCGACTCACAGCGGCTCACGGCGACCAGTACGGCGGCGGTTATCCCCACCATGACGGCGGTCGGCGGCTGAGGCAGGGGTCGGCTAGCGGCTCATCGACCCGTCTCGGCGGTGCATGCCGTCGCGCCGTCGACGGCAGGTCACGTCATGTCATCGTCACCCGTCGGTGTGCTGTCATTTCGTCCGTAGTACGGCGCCTAGCCGCCCTTGGCGTCAGTGACAGGCCGGACAGACTGCCCGCGCGGCATCTGACACCGGTGGCATGAACGTGGGCGTCGTGCCCCTCGACGCTGTGTCCGCGGCCGTGTCTGGCGCCGCAGCGGCGGGTTGTCTGGTACGTCGACCAGCGGTGCCCCGGTCCTGCTCAGCGGTATCGGCGGACAAAATGTCAACGACAGTTATCAATGTAATGCTGTCGCCGTGAACCCCTGCGATGTCTTCGCCGGTTGTGGTGCGTTGTCGGCCATACCGCGCTGAGCGGCGCGGCTTTGCCGTATCCGACTCCTCCGACATTCCTCGCTGATGCTTGTCGCGGTGACACTCGGTCTGGTCATGCCGAGGTTCCTCTTCGTGTCCTCGGCTTCGCCCGCTGCGTGAGGCGTCATGCCGCTGCGGCCATCAGTGCTGTCATGGTCGAAGAGAACCTGATGGCCTCAAAGGCATCTCAGGCGGCGGGTAGGAAGTCGACCGGCGTAGGAGCGGCACCGCGGCGCGAGCATCGTCCTTGTATGTCAGCGCTCGTATCGGGGCGAGGTCGCGGTGTGAGTGGCTGTGAGTCGTTGTGAGTGGCGGTGAGTGGCCCGACGGGCAGGTGTGAGGGGCGCTGAGACCTGCGCCGTCCCTGCGGTGCGGTCCGGCTGGCGCGGGTTGGCAGGCACTCACGGCGCTGTTCAGCGGCGCGGTCAGACGCGTGTGCCAGCGACGAGAGCGGATGTGCGGTAGCGGGCGAGGGCGTCTGCTGACCGGCGATCCGATGTTCGCATCACCGCTGTGACCTGCGGTGTCAGCTTCCGTGAGTCAGTCATGACGGAATGCCGCACAGACGTCGCCCGAGTCGACGGTGACACCGCATCACTCACTTACATTGGAGTGGCATTCATGGGCATGTCCCTCACGCAATGGCCGGACTCCCCGCTGGACGCCGCCGACGCGGCATTCGCGGCGTTGACCAGCGATCCCGATCCCTTGTCCATCGACCTTGACGTGTTCGGCCCGGACGTCGGCCTGCCGGCGGGGGTGATGACGCTGCCGACTGTGCGGGACTGGCTGCTGGCGAACGCCGACGCCTTCCGGGCGCGCGACGCGGTGTGGGTCGAGGTGATCCGCCGTGCCCGCCTGGACGGGCCGCAATGGGTGATCGCGGCGGTCGGCATGGCCATGCCGGCACTGCGACGCTACACCCGCCAACTGTGCGACGGTTACCGCAGCGACCCCGACGACATCGAGGCGGAGATCCTGACCGGGTTCCTGGCGGCGCTGCGCGACCACGTTGACCTCACTCGGCCCGCCCCGTACGCGGCGCTGTGCCGAGCAGGGTGGCGTGCCGGCTACAAGCTGCGCCGGCAGGCCGGCGAGGCCACGCCGGTGGAGGACGTGGAGCACATCATCGGGCCGCGTATCCCACAGGTGCCTTACGGGCATCCGGACGTGCTGGTCAACCGCGCCGTACGGCTGGGGATCCTCGATCCCGACGATGAGCAGCCCTACATCGACGTGCGGCTGGGGCGGCGGGCGATCGAACCGATCGCCGCTCGGATGGGCATCACCACCGACGCGCTGCGGATGCGGCTGGCCCGCATCGACACCCGCATCGCCGAAGCCCTCGCCACCGGCCTGCTGACCGGGGTGGCATCCCCACAGGCCGCCGAGAGCATCGCCGCCCAGGCCGAACGGCGGACCAACCTGCGCGCCGCCAGCCACCACCGCGCCCGCCACAGCAAGACTCAGGCGACAGCCGCCGCCTGAGTCCACCGTCCACAGCTGTCCTCGCGGCGCCCTCACCGGCTTCCCGGTGCGGGCGCCGCGCCAGGTCAATGAGAGGCAACCCGACACCGCCCGGGACGGCGTCGATGGACACCCCGCCCCCAGTTGGTAGGCCCGGGCCGCGCGAGGCCGCGTTTCGAAGGTGCTCGCTGATATCTCCACTGAGCGTTGCGTTCGGCGGCGGCATGCCACCAGCAGGGCGGTGTCGGTCCGGTGACCGGGGCGGTCGGCCGCCTCGGGATGCATCCCGAGGCGGCGCTGAGCAGCAGCCCGGATACGGACGTCGAACCAGCCGTCCCAGTGACGGTCGGGGCCAACACCGCCGGCCAGGCCCCAGTAGACCTCGTTCGACTCGAAGGACGTCCGACGTTCCGCGTACGACGACGTGCGGCTCGAACCGACCGCCGCGCCGACCTCACCTCGGACCCACTGGCCCGCTGGAACCGCATCACCCGCGCTGTCCCGGTCGTGGCGTTCCGCCAGGTGCCGGCGTACGCGAAAGAAGGCCGGGAACGGTACGGGCCGCACACCGACACCGAGCACCGGTTCGCCTCATGTCTGGCAGAGACCGCCGACCGCGAAACACCGGTGACGGCCCGGGCGGCCCGGGCCTACCTCGACGTCGCCTTCTTCCACCCGTACGGCGACGGCAACGCTTGTTTGGCTGGTGCCCCAGTTCGTGCTGCTGCGCGAGCGCGTCGAACTCGACGAGGTCGCGCCGATCCTCACGACGGTCCACCGCGCCGACGACGCCGAGGGAGCAGCGGACCTGGCCCGGCTGATCCACGGCATCGCCGCCGCCACCCATCGCCGTCGGTTGCGGGCGAGCAGGTAGCCAAGATCGCCGGTGCCTGCGGAAGCTAGGTCAAGGTCAGGTGCGCACTTCCGCCGCTGACCGACCGCTAAGCACCGTCGCCACAGCGGATCAAGTGGGCGCCCGGTCATGTCGATGTGAGCGCTTGTTGATGCACGTTATCCGGATGTGTGATTAGCGCTTCTGTCGCGGCGAGTGGCGTCGGTGGGTGACCTGCGGACAGCGGTCAGGCACCAGGTGGCATAAGAGAGGGTGACGTCGCCGTCGACCGCGACGGCGACCGTCGAGAGGATCTCGGCGAGTTTGTCTGGTGGCATGCTCGCGAGGCCGCCGGAAGTCGGGATGAGTTCGAGCAGCTGGTCACGGGTGTAGGTGCGCTGCCAGTCGTAACGGCGGATCTCGGGTTCGGCGAAGCAGCCGGACGCGCGGACTCCCTCGGCGGCGCGGTCGTAGAGGGCGCGGTAGCCGTCGAGTATGGGACCGGTCGGCTGTCGGTAGGGTAGGTCGGGCGCCGCACGCCGCAGCCCCTCAGCGAGCGCTGCGGCGATCGGTGACGGCAGTTCGTAGACGTGGCCGAACGGCGCGAGGATGCCGCCTGGGCGCAGTACCTCGGCTGCCTTGGCGGCTCCGGCGACAGGGTCGATCCAGTGCCAGGCCGTGCCGGAGACGATCGCGTCGAAGGTGCGGCCGGCCGGCTCCCACGTCTCGAAGGTCGCGACCTCGACGTCGATGCCGCTCGCGCGGGCGAATTCCGCCATCCGGGGATCGGGCTCGACGCCGAGGACTGTGCGCCCGGCGGCGCGGAACTGGCGGGCTTCGATCCCGGTCCCGCAACCGGCGTCGAGGAATGCGGGGCCCGGCGCGGCGGCGACGATGTGCTCGATCAGCGCGTCCGGATACGGCGACCGACTGCGGTCGTAGCGCTCTGGATCGTTTCCAAACGACTCTGCGACGCGGCGCGCTTGGTGAGGTTGCGGCGGTAGAGTGACCATGCGCCCACCTTAGTGGGCGATCGCCCACTAAGGAAGCGGGAGCATCCATGCCGACCGGCGTAGCTCTGCGCGATCCGCGCCAGCAATTGTTCGACGCGGCCGTGAGGGTGCTCATCCGCGGCGGCGTCGCGGCGCTAACCAGCCGCGCGATCACCGATGAGGCCGGAGTTGCCAAGGGCGTGCTGCATCGGCACTTCGCCGACTTCGACGCGTTCCTGGTCGATCTGGTGCTCGACCGCATCGCGCGGGTCGAGGCGCAAGGTGCCGCGCTCCGCGATGCGGCCGGGACCGGGACCGTTGCCGGCAACCTCACCGGCGCCATGTTCGAACTCTTCGAGCCGGTTATGTCCGCGATCATCGTGCTCACCATCGCCCGCGACGAGCTGCGCAACCGCCTGCGCGCGGCCGGCACCGCCCGGTTCCCCCTCGCGGGCGAGGCTGTCGCCGCGGTGGCCGGCTATCTGGCAGCCGAGCACGACCTCGGCCGGATCGTCGCCGACGCGGACGTGCAAGTACTGGCGCCGACCCTGATCGGCGCCGTGCAGCTACTGTTTACCGAGCACCGCGGCGAGCCGCCAGTCGACGATGTGCACAACGTCGTGGTGAGCGTCCTGCGCTGACGAGTATGCCGCAGTGCGCGTGCGGCGCACTAAACTGCCGCTGATCGGGCGCATGCCGAGATGCGGATGTCTACCCAACGACCGGCCACGGCTACTCCTGCGGCCAGGTCATGTCGGTCCGGGTCGGATCGTCGCATGTCAGGGTCAATGAGCTGCGACAAGCGGCGGAGCTGCCCTGAACGCGGGGGTGGTCGGGCGGCTCGATGTCCTCTGTCCAGACCTTCACGGCTCGGAAGCCGAACCCGTCCTGGTTCGCTGCCTCGGCGCGGAACGAGACGCGCTGTCCTTGCGCCAACTGCCGGTATCCATCCCCGGCAATGGCAGAGAAGTGCACCCAGCATCCGCCAGGCACGTCCGGCGCGTCGATGACACCCCAACCTTCGTCCGCATCAAATGTGCGCACTGAACCGACGCTCGTCATCACTCCAGTCTGCATGACGTTTGCTGACACTCGCCCGCGCCGAGCCTCGCCCTCATCTGCCGCGATCCGCGCGATGGCCGCGCCCGACGGGGGCGCGCTGTCATGCCGATGTGCGGATGTTGTGGTTTGCGGCCGTGTTGCCCCGACCGGGATAGTGAGATGGTGCCGAACCTGGACTTTTACGCTGCAGACGACGATTGGCTCGCGGTTCTCGAGAGCGTCTTCGATCTCGGATTGTTCCGTGTCTTCCAGTCTGACTCGGAGCCGGACTGCGAGCTGCGAGAGTTCCAAGCCGCCACTGACGTTCCCGACGGTCCACGGGGACACCTAGCGTTGTTCGTCGTCGGGGCTGGGCCGGAGCCCACGGCCAGGCGGATCGACTTTCCTCCGGGCGTGAGTGAAGACACGACGTTCCGGTACTGGTGCGAGGGCTGGGGTCTCATTCAGCTCTACTACGGCGGACCCATTGGGGCGCAGGAGTTGCGATGGAGCCATACCAACCACAACACGGAGAAGCGTGCCTCGGCGTGGGCGACAACCGTGCCACGACTCGGTGATCCTGCCGCCTGGAACTGGGCGGCGGTAACAGGCGCCTCCGGCATGCTCAATCGGGTCATTCGCCGGATGGCCGTGAGCAAGATCGGCTCGCACCCCGTGCTGCCGCACGCCGCGCAGTTCATCGCGCAGGCCGGCTTGCAATACGAGTACGGCACGGGCATCCACGCGACTCCGTCCTACGGCATGAGCCGCCGATGAACAGTGAGCCTTTTCCAAGCTGATCTTGCGGCTCAGGGCCGGTGTGGCAGGCCCGGTGATCGATGGGTGCGAGGCTCCAGGTAGGACAGCTGTCGACCAAGACTCGAAGCCCCGACCGGGAGCCTCGCCATG
>NZ_SMKG01000211.1 GCF_004348525.1 Micromonospora sp. 15K316
GGGGCGGGTGGGTCGACCGCCGACCGTGACGGCGTGTCACCGCCGCCCGCGTGGCCGCGCGGGGCGGGCGCGTACCCTTGGGCATCATGAG
This sequence comes from Micromonospora sp. 15K316, assembly GCF_004348525.1. GTDB lineage: Bacteria > Actinomycetota > Actinomycetes > Mycobacteriales > Micromonosporaceae > Micromonospora. The sequence continues at coordinate 92 of NZ_SMKG01000211.1, forward strand.
CGTCCAGTCCACGACGCCGCGCCCGGTCGCGGCCAACTCCGTCTGGCCCCGCTTGGAGCCGCTGCTGCCCCAGGTGACGAAGCCCATCCAGTACGTGGGTGGTGAGTTGGGGGCGGTGGTCAAGGACTGGGACGCGGCGGTGGTGCGCTGGGCGCTGATGTACCCGGACGCGTACGAGGTGGGCCTGCCCAACCAGGGCGTGCAGATCCTCTACGAGGTGCTCAACGAGCTGCCCGACGTGCTGGCCGAGCGGACGTACGCGGTCTGGCCGGACCTGGAGAAGCTGATGCGGGCGCACGGCGTGCCGCAGTTCACCGTCGACGCGCACCGCTCGGTGCGGGACTTCGACGTCTTCGGCGTCTCCTTCGCCACCGAGCTGGGCTACACGAACCTGCTCACCGCGATCGACCTGGCCGGCATCCCGATGCTCGCCGCCGACCGGACCGAGGCCGACCCGGTGGTCCTGGCGGGCGGGCACGCGGCGTTCAACCCGGAGCCGATCGCCGACTTCGTCGACGCCGCGGTGCTCGGCGACGGCGAGGAAGCGGTGCTGGAGATCACCGCGATCGTCCGCGAGTGGAAGGCGGAGGGCTGCCCGGGTGGGCGCGACGAGCTGCTGTTGCGCCTCGCCCGCACCGAGAGCGTGTACGTCCCGCGCTTCTACGACGTGGACTACCTGCCCGACGGCCGGATCCAGCGGGTCGTGCCGAACCGGGCGGACGTGCCGTTCCGGGTGCACAAGCGCACGACGATGGACCTGGACGCCTGGCCGTACCCGAAGAAGCCGCTGGTGCCGCTCGCCGAGACGGTCCACGAGCGGTACGCGGTGGAGATCTTCCGGGGCTGCACCCGCGGCTGCCGGTTCTGCCAGGCCGGCATGATCACTCGGCCGGTGCGGGAACGCTCCATCACGACAGTGGGGCAGATGGTACGGGAGGGCCTGGAGTTCTCCGGCTTCCACGAGGTGGGCCTGCTCTCGCTCTCCTCCGCCGACCACTCCGAGATCGGCGACATGTGCTCCGGCCTCGCCCAGCAGTACGAGGGCACCAACGTCTCGCTCTCGCTCCCCTCCACCCGGGTGGACGCGTTCAACATCGATCTGGCCCAGGAGTTGTCCCGCAACGGGCGCCGGACCGGTCTGACCTTCGCCCCCGAGGGCGGGTCGGAGCGGATCCGCAAGGTCATCAACAAGATGGTGTCGAAGGACGACCTCATCCGTACCGTCGTCACCGCGTACACCAACGGCTGGCGGCAGGTGAAGCTCTACTTCATGTGCGGCCTGCCCACCGAGACCGACGACGACGTCCTCGAGATCGCGGAGATGGCGCACGAGGTGATCCGGGCCGGCCGGGCGGCGACCGGGTCGAAGGACATCCGCTGCACGGTCTCCATCGGCGGGTTCGTGCCGAAGCCGCACACCCCCTTCCAGTGGGCGGCGATGGAGCGGCCCGAGGTGATCGACGGCCGGCTCCGGCTGCTCAAGCAGGCGATCAACGCCGACCGGTCACTGGGTCGGGCCATCGGCTTCCGCTACCACGACGGCGAGCCGTCGCTGATCGAGGGCCTGCTCAGCCGCGGCGACCGCCGCGTCGGCGCGGTGATCCGCCGGGTGTGGGAGAACGGCGGCCGCTTCGACGGGTGGAGCGAGCACTTCTCCTACCAGCGCTGGGTGGACGCGGCGGCCGAGGTGCTGCCGGGGTTCGGCGTCGACCTGGACTGGTACACCACGCGCGAGCGCGACGAGCTCGAGGTGCTCCCGTGGGACCACCTGGACTCCGGGCTGGACAAGGACTGGCTCTGGCAGGACTGGCAGGACTCGCTGGGCGAGTACGAGCAGGACGACTGCCGGTGGACGCCGTGCTTCGACTGCGGCGTCTGCCCCTCGATGGACACCGAGATCCAGATCGGGCCGACCGGTAAGAAACTGCTCCCGCTCACCCCGGTCAACGGGCTCAAGTTGCCCGCCGGCGCCGAGCAGTAGCGACGACACGTCTCCGCCCCGACCGCGTACCGTCACGAACGCTGCGACAGGATGGGGCGGACCCGCAGGTACCCCCGAGGAGCTCACGATCGCCAGAAAGCCTCAACCCGAGGGCGGCCAGGCACCCGTCGTCCAGCGGGTCCGGATCCGGTACGCCAAGCGGGGACCACTCCGGTTCACCTCGCACCGGGACTTCGCCCGGGCCTTCGAGCGCGCGCTGCGCCGGGCCGGCGTACCGATCGCCTTCTCCCAGGGCTTCACCCCGCACCCGAAGATCTCGTACGCCTCCGCGGCGCCCACCGGCGTGGGCAGTGAGGCGGAGTACCTGGAGATCGGCCTGCGTGAGCCGGTCGACCCGGAGCAGTTGCGCATCGCCCTGGACGCGGCGCTCTCGCCCGGCCTCGACGTGCTCGACGCCGTGGTGGCCGGTGGCGGCAGCCTCGCCGACCGGATCGAGGCGTCCCGGTGGCGGATCGAGCTGCCCGAGGTCGACCCGGCGACGCTGGAGCCCGCGGTGAGGGCCTTCACAGCCGCGGAGGAGATCCAGGTCGAGCGGATGACCAAGCAGGGGCGGCGCACCTTCGACGCCCGTGCCGCCGTCATCGCCGTCGATGTGCTCCCACCGTCGGAGACGCCTTCCGGGGCACCGGCCGTACCGTGTGCGATACTCGAAGTGGTCGTGCGGCAGGTCACCCCGTCCGTACGACCCGATGACGTCCTTTCCGGCCTCCGCGTGGTGGCCGGCCTGGAGCCGCCGGTTCCGCCGAGAGTGACCCGGCTGGCTCAGGGCACGCTGACCGCGCAGGGCGAGATCGTGGATCCGTTGGATGCGGACCGCGACGGGGCAACCATCGGCGAACACTGACCGACGGTCGGCGTTCGGGTAGGCAGACTTCGGCGGTCGCGCACCTCGCGCACCGGCGGAACACCTTTTGCGGCGACCCTGCGTGGCAGCGCTCACCCGCGCCCGGGGTAGCCAGAACTGGAGAACGTCCATGCTCGAGAACGAGCCCGAGGGCGGCGAACGGACCGGTTCACAGCCGGCCGGTGACACCGCCGATCAGCAGCACAACCCCGTCGACGGGGGCGGCACGGAGAGCCGCATCGGCGCGGAGGGCGCCGAGGAGTCCGGCACCGCCGAGCTCGCGCCGCCGGCCCGGCGGCGTACCACCCGGCGGCGCGCCACGCCGGTGAACGAGCCGGAGCAGGCCGACGCGCCCGTGGCGGCCTCCACCAGCGGCGTGGGCAGCGCCGAGTCCCCGCAGGCGGAGGTCTTCGCGCCCATCTCCGGTGACTCCGACATCGCCCCGAAGACCCCGCGCCGGCGCCGCAAGGCGACCGCCGCGAAGGCGGTCGAGGAGCCGGTGGTCGCGGAGGCCGTCGAGGAGGGCTCCGCGGAGCTCGTCCCGCCCGTCAAGGTCACCCGCACCCGGCGGCGGAAGGCCGCGCCCGCCGTCGAGCCGGTCGAGGCGACTCCGGCCGAACCCGTGGCGGAGACGCCCGCCGAGGAGGCGGTGCCGCCGGCAGCCGCCGAGGAGAGCACCGGTGAGCTTCCGCCGGCCACCGCGCGAGCGGAGGAGCCGGAGACCACCGACGAGGACGCGGAGCAACCCGACAGCAACGCCGGGGCGCAGTCCGGCGACGTCGCGCCCGGGGTCGCCGTGACCGCGGAGCAGTCGACCGAGGCCGAGGTGGTGGATCAGCCGCGTGGTCGCCGCCGGCGGGCCGCGCTCGCCGCTCCGACCGTGCTGTTCATGGCCCCGCAGCCGGACGCGGAGCCGGTCGTCCGGGCGCCCGAGCCCGCGCCCGCCGAGGCCCCGGCCGCCGAGGAACCGGCCGAGCCGGCCCGCCGTCGGCGGCGGGGCCGCCGGGACGCCGAGCTCGTGGAGCCGGCCGAGGCGGAGCAGGAGCCGACCGAGGAGGTCGCCGAGGCCGAGGAGGACGAGGCCGAGGAGGACGACGAGGACACCCTCGCCGCCCGGCGCCGGCGTCGGCGCGGCCGGCGCGGTCGTGGCCGGGGCAAGGGCGGTGCCGACGAGGCCGAGGAGGACGAGGGCGAGGAGGCGGCGCAGGCCGAAGCCGAGCCCGAAGCCGAGGAGGTCGAGGAGGAGGACGAGACCGAGGGCGGGGACGGGATGACCCGTCGCCGCCGCCGTCGCCGTCGTCGCGGCGCCGGTGACGTGGAGGCGGGCGCCGACGACGGTGTCCCGACCGTGGTCAAGATCCGTGAGCCGCGCCGGACCGTGGACGAGGTCCAGGGCGTCTCCGGCTCCACCCGGCTGGAGGCGAAGCGCCAGCGCCGCCGTGACGGCCGGGAGCAGCGGCGTACCCGGCCGCCGATCCTCAGCGAGTCGGAGTTCCTGGCCCGCCGGGAGGCGGTGGACCGGGTGATGGCGGTACGCCAGCGCGGCGACCGCACCCAGATCGCGGTGCTCGAGGACGGCGTCCTGGTCGAGCACTACGTCACCCGCAACTCGTCGGGCACCATGGCCGGCAACGTCTACCTGGGCAAGGTGCAGAACGTCCTGCCGAGCATGGAGGCGGCCTTCGTCGACGTCGGCCGGGGCCGCAACGCGGTGCTCTACGCCGGCGAGGTCAACTGGGACACCACCGGCCTGGAGGGGCGGGCCCGCTCGATCGAGCAGGCGCTCAAGTCCGGCGACTCGGTGCTGGTGCAGGTCACCAAGGACCCGATCGGGCACAAGGGCGCCCGGCTCACCAGCCACATCGCGCTCTCCGGCCGGCACCTGGTCTACGTGCCGAACGGCAACGCGTCCGGGATCAGCCGGAAGCTGCCGGACACCGAGCGCAAGCGGCTGCGGGACGTGCTGAAGAAGCTGGTCCCGGACGGCGCGGGTGTGATCGTCCGCACCGCCGCCGAGGGCGCCAGCGAGGACGAGCTGGCCCGGGACGTCAAGCGGCTCCAGGCGCAGTGGGAGGACATCCAGGCCAAGGCGGCCGAGGGCGGCGCTCCGGTGCTGCTCTACGAGGAGCCCGACCTGGTCATCCGGGTGGTCCGGGACCTCTTCAACGAGGACTTCCGCGAGCTGGTCATCGAGGGCGACGAGGCGTACGACCTGGTCGACTCGTACCTGTCGCACGTCTCACCGGACCTGGTTCCCCGGCTGCGTCGCCACGCCGGCATCACGGACGTCTTCGCCGAGTACCGGATCGACGAGCAGATCCTCAAGGGGCTGGACCGCAAGGTGTTCCTCCCCTCGGGCGGCTCGCTGGTGATCGACCGCACCGAGGCGATGACCGTCATCGACGTCAACACCGGCAAGTACACCGGCTCCGGGGGCAACCTGGAGGAGACGGTCACCCGTAACAACCTCGAGGCGGCCGAGGAGATCGTGCGCCAGCTCCGGCTGCGCGACCTGGGCGGCATCGTGGTGATCGACTTCATCGACATGGTGCTGGAGTCGAACCGGGAGCTGGTGCTGCGCCGGTTGACCGAGTGCCTGGGCCGGGACCGCACCAAGCACCAGGTAACCGAGATCACCTCGCTCGGTCTGGTGCAGATGACCCGTAAGCGGATCGGCGCGGGGCTGCTGGAGGCGTTCAGCGAGACCTGCGAGTGCTGCAAGGGTCGCGGCGTGATCATTCACACCGAGCCGGTGCCGGAGAAGCCGCGGACCGGTGGGGCGGGGGAGAAGGTCAAGGCGGTCGCCTCCGCGGTCGTGACCCCGCCCGCCGAGTCGGGTGGCACCAGCCGGCGGCGGGCGCGCAAGGCGGCCCCGGTGGAGCGCGCGGTGGCCGAGGTCAGCGAGACCGACCCCGTCGCCGACACCACCGAGGTGGACGCCACCACCAGCACCGCCGCCGTCACCGGCGCCGACACGACCTCGGGGCACGACGCCGAGTACTACGACACGATGGGCTACGACCTCTCCCGTTACGAGACGGCGACCGAGGCCGCGCCGGCGGTGGCCGACAGCCAGGAGGGCGAGTCGGCCCGGCTGGCCGGGGCCGACGACCCGGACGCGCTCTCCGAGGAGGGCGAGGAGGAGAGCACCACCCGGCGCCGCTCCCGGCGCGGCGGTACCCGGCGGCGTACCCGCCCGTGACCTGACCGGTCGCTCCGCCCGTGGACGGCAGGGCCCCCACTCCGGCACCATGAGGCCGGTGGGGGCCCGAGTCGTCTCCGGCGGGCCGCCGGGCGGGAGGACCGCGGATGCGCCGAGTGATCATGGTGGCGGTGCTGGTCGCGGGCCTCTGTCCGGCGGTCGCCTGCGCGGCTGAGCCGCCCGCCGCCGCGCCGAGCACCACCGCCGGCCCGGCCGGGTCGACAGCCGGTCCGACGGCGGGGGATGGCGCTCCGACCGGTGGGGACAGCCCCGCGGTCTGCGCCGCGGTCCGGCGAGCCGGCGAGGTCGCGGTCCGGACCTACGACGAGGAGCTGGGCCGGATGGTCGCGGCGGTCGGCGCCGGTGACGGCACGGCGGCCGAGACCGCCCGCGGGCGTGCCGGGGCCGCCCTCGACGGCTGGCGGACAGTGCTGCGCGAGCAGTCGGCTCGCGCCGCCGACCCGCAGCTGGGCGCGCTCCTCGACGACCTGGCCGGCGAGGTGGCGGCGATGGGCGCCGACGTGGACAGCTTCGACGAGACCGGGCTGGACCGCCTCCGGCAGCGTCTCGACCGGCTCTGCCCGGGCTGATCCGCCGGGTCGGTTTGGGCTGCGGGGTGGGCATGGCGTACGCTGGCCTGCGGCGCACTCTTGTGTGCCGAGTTCCCGCGTGCCCGCGCCGCCGTGCCACTGCTACCCGGCGAGCCGCCGTGGGGACGACCACCAGCAGCCTCAACGACAGGGAGTCCGCCTCCGATGTACGCGATCGTCAAGACCGGCGGCAAGCAGTACAAGGTCGCCGAGGGCGACGTGATCGAGGTCGAGAAGCTCGCCGGCGCCCCCGGCGACGCGGTGAAGCTGGCCGCGGTGCTCCTCGTCGACGGTGACGACCTGGTGACCGACGCGGCCCAGCTCGCCAAGGTCGCGGTGTCCGGCGAGATCGCCGCGCACACCAAGGGCCCCAAGATCCGGATCCACAAGTTCAAGAACAAGACCGGCTACCACAAGCGCCAGGGTCACCGCCAGCCGCTGACCCAGGTCAAGGTGACCGGCATCTCCAGCGGGAAGTAGGTCGTCCTCAGATGGCTCACAAAAAGGGTGCGTCCAGCTCGCGTAACGGCCGTGACTCCGCGGCTCAGCGGCTCGGCGTGAAGCGTTTCGGTGGCCAGGTGGTCAGCGCCGGCGAGATCATCATCCGGCAGCGCGGCACCAAGTTCCACCCCGGTGACCTGGTCGGCCGTGGCGGGGACGACACGCTCTTCGCGCTGTCCGCCGGTGCGGTCCAGTTCGGCACCAAGCGCGGTCGCAAGACCGTCAGCATCGTGCCGCAGCAGTAGTTCTCGAGCGAAGCGGGCCGCGGACCTGGTGTCCCGGCCCGCTTCGCTTTTTCTCGTGCGGGGCGCTCCCCGCTGGAAGGATTGACGGCGTGACGACGTTCGTTGACCGGGTCGTTCTGCACCTGCAGGCCGGCGACGGCGGGCACGGCTGTGTCTCGATCCACCGGGAGAAGTTCAAGCCGTTCGGCGGTCCGGACGGTGGCAACGGCGGGCACGGTGGCAGCGTGCGGCTGGTCGTCGACCCGCAGGTGCACACACTGCTCGACTTCCACTTCCGTCCGCACGTCAAGGCGCCGAACGGCAAGGGCGGCGCCGGGTCGCACCGGGACGGCGCCAACGGCACCGACCTGGTGCTCACGGTCCCCAACGGGACGGTGGTGCTGAGCCAGGACGGCACGGTCCTCGCCGACCTGGTCGGCGCCGGCACGACCTTCGAGGCGGCGCGCGGCGGTAGGGGCGGCCGGGGTAACTCGTCGCTTGCCAATTCCCGCCGCAAGGCGCCGGGCTTCGCCGAGCTGGGTGAGCCGGGCGAGCACCTCGACGTGGTGCTGGAGCTGAAGAGCGTCGCCGACGTCGGCCTGGTCGGCTTCCCGTCGGCCGGCAAGTCCTCGCTGATCTCGGTGATCTCCGCGGCCAAGCCGAAGATCGCCGACTACCCGTTCACCACCCTGGTGCCCAACCTCGGCGTGGTCCGGGTCGACAGCCACACCTTCACCGTCGCCGACGTGCCGGGCCTGATCCCCGGTGCGGCCAGCGGCAAGGGTCTCGGCCTGGAGTTCCTCCGGCACATCGAGCGCTGCGCGGTGCTGGTGCACGTCATCGACACCGCCACGCTGGAGCTCGGCCGGGACCCGCTCGCCGACATCGACGCCATCGAGGACGAGCTGAACCAGTACGGCGGTCTGGCGGACCGGCCCCGGCTGGTGGCGCTCAACAAGATCGACGTACCGGACGGCCGGGACCTGGCCGAGATCGTCCGGCCGGACCTGGAGGCGCGCGGGTTCCGGGTCTTCGAGATCTCCACCGCCACCCGCGAGGGGCTGAAGGAGCTCACGTTCGCGATGGCGGAGCTCGTCGAGGAGGCCCGCGCCGCGACACCGATCGTCGAGCCGACCCGGATCGTGATCCGTCCGGCCGCGGTGGACGACGCCGGCTTCACCATCGAGGCGGAGCCGGACGGCTCCTACACCGTCCGCGGCTCGCGCCCCGAGCGCTGGGTCCGGCAGACGAACTTCGACAATGACGAGGCGGTCGGCTACCTCGCCGACCGGCTGGCCCGGCTCGGCGTCGAGGAGAAGCTGGCGAAGGCCGGCGCCCAGCCCGGTGACCTGGTCCGCATCGGCGAGCGCGAGTTCGACTGGCAGCCGACGCTCTACGCCGGCGTGGAGTACGTTCCCACCGTGCGCGGCGCCGACCAGCGGTTGGAGGAGAAGTCGACGCGGGCCTCGGCGGCCGAGCGGCTCGCCGCCCGGAAGGCGCGCCGGCAGCGACCCGCCGACGAGATCGGCACCGACGCGACTGACGCGACCGACGGGATCGGAGCCGACGCGGCCGACGACGCGGAATAGCTCGTACGGGCGCGACCGGGGACGTCGACGACGCCGAATAGCTCGGTACCGTCCGCGATCGGGTCGTTTCGCGGAAACCTGGCGGAAATCCGCCCGGCCTACCGTGAAACGATGCTGATCGAGTTCCGCGTCGCCACCGATCCGGAGATCGCCGCCCTGGTCACCGCCCAGCAGCGTGAGCTGCGGGAGGCTGACGGCGGGTTGGACGGCCAGGCGACCGAGACCCATGACGGCATCCGGTACCTCGCCGTCGTGGTCAACGGCCGGGCGGTCGCCTGCGGAGGTCTCCAGTCCCTCGACGCGGAGACCGGCGAGATCAAGCGGATGTACGTCCGGCCGGCGTACCGGGGGCGGGGCATCGCCCGGCAGCTGCTGGCCGCGCTGGAGGAGCTGGCGTACCAGCGGGGGCAGAGCACTATCCGCCTGGAGACCGGCACGTACCTGCCGGCCGCGATCGGGCTCTACACCTCGTGCGGTTACGAGCCGATTCCGACCTACGGTGAGTACGCCGGCAACCCGTACAGCGTCTGTTTCGCCAAGCGCCTGCCGGTGCCCGCCTGACCGGCGTGGGTCCGGCCGCCTCCCGGGCGGCCGTCGCCCGGCTCAGGCGCCGGTCTCGGCGTGCGCTCTGGTGACCGGCTTGGACTCCGGCGACGAGTGTTGGCGCAGGAAGATGCTCAACACGACCAGGGTGCCGACCGCCAGGAACTCGCTCTGCCAGTTCTGCATGGACTGGAACCAGAAGTCGCTGGTGCCGAGGAACTGGAGGGAGCTGATCGGCGGGGCGCCGCTCTGCAGCGCCTGCTCGGCGTTGTACTGCGCGGTGCCGCCGAGGAGGTGCCCGACGAACGAGCCGGCGAAGATCAGCAGCAGGGCGAGGGAGAGGCTGTTCCGGTAGATCACGAGCGGTAGGCCGCCGTGGCGGACCGGCCAGGGTGAGGCGGCGGTGGCCCGACGCTCGTCGTCCTCGGGCCGCTCGGTCTCGTCCTCCGACTTCGACTCCGCCGAGCCCCGCTGGATCAGGTACGCGGTGAGCAGGACGTAGCCGCCCATCTGGAGGAACTCCGACTCCCAGTTCTCGAAGACCGCCTCGGCGAAGTGTCCGGTGGCCAGGTACGCGGGCCAGCTCAACGGGGCGGCCCCGAACTCGGCCAGCTCTTCGTTGTGGCTCTGCCAACCGAACACGCTCTGCAGCGTGAGGAAGACGAAGAACGCGCCGAACATGGCGACTGCCAGGGCGTTGTTGCGTAACCAGCGCGGCATCTCGACCTCCTCGGCGGTGATCCGGTGACTCTCCGGTGCCCAACCGGCTCAGCGGGCAAACCGGACCGGTGCCGGAAGGCGCGGGAGCACCCGTTCGGGTGACGGCGCCGGATCGGAGTGGCCGAGCGTTCGGTGACGCTGCGCCGGGGCGTACCGGCGGCGTCCGGGGCGGCGGGAGGTCAGGGG
>NZ_SMKG01000212.1 GCF_004348525.1 Micromonospora sp. 15K316
CCACCACCCTCTCCGAGCGCCTCGGCGCCCGCTCCGCCGGCGCGTACGCCGACGCCAGCGGCAAGATGGTCGTCACCGTGACCGACGAGGCCGCCGCCCGCGAGGTCCGCGCCGCCGGCGCGACTCCGAAGTTCGTCGAGCGCGGCGCGGCCGAGCTGGCCCGGGTCACCTCCGACCTGGAGCGCAGCGTGAGCATCCCGGGCACCGCCTGGTGGACCGACCCGGTGAGCAACCAGGTCGTCGTCTCCGTCGACCCGACCGTGACCGGCGCCAAGCTGGACCGCGTCAAGGCCGCCGTGGCGCGGGCCGACGGCGCGCTGCGGATCGAGTCCGAGGCCGGCGTGCTGAGCACCCGGATCTCCGGCGGCCAGGCCATCTACGCCGGTGGCGGTGGCCGCTGCTCGCTGGGCTTCAACGTCCGCAGCGGCAGCACCTACTACTTCCTCACCGCCGGGCACTGCACCAACATCTCGTCGAGCTGGTACTCGAACTCCTCCCAGACCAGCCTGCTCGGCACCCGTGCCGGGACCAGCTTCCCGGGCAACGACTACGGCATCGTCCGGCACAGCAACTCGGCGAACGCCACCGGCAACGTCTACCTCTACAACGGCAGCTACCGGGACGTCACCGGGGCGGGCAACGCCTCCGTCGGCCAGTCCGTGCAGCGCTCCGGCAGCACCACGGGCCTGCGCAGCGGCTCCGTGACCGCGCTCAACGCCACCGTCAACTACCCGGAGGGCACCGTCCGCGGCCTGATCCGCACCACGGTCTGCGCCGAGCCGGGTGACAGCGGCGGCTCGCTCTTCAGCGGCAGCACCGCGCTGGGCCTGACCTCCGGCGGCAGCGGCAACTGCCGCACCGGCGGCACCACCTACTTCCAGCCGGTCACCGAGGCGCTGAGCGTCTACGGCGTCAGCATCATCTGATCGTCACCTCGCCAGCGGGCCGCCGGAGTCATCCGGCGGCCCGCGTCGCGGGTCCCGGCCGGTGCCGGGCGTCGAGCCGGCCCCGCCGGAATCCTCACTGAGCCCGAGCCCGAGCCCGAGCCCGAGCCGGTCCGGACCGCTGCGCCCGTCGGGCGGAGAGCACCGCCAGCAGCGGCCAGAGCGCGACAGCCAGCGCGGTCACCCGCTCGGCCAGCCCGGTCCGGGAGCCGACGTTCACCTCCAGCGCGAACCAGCCGAACAGGCCCAGCAGCAGCGCGGTCACGCTCAGCCCGACCGCCCGGCGGAAGGCCCACGGCGGCTCCGGAAGAGCCACCTGACGGGCGCGCGAGCCGCGGGGCAGCCACAGCGCCGAACCGGCCGGCCAGAGCGCCAGCGCGAGGACCGCCACGGTCGCCACGGTGCCGTGACCGAGGGAGCCACCGACCGACGGCCGGGGAAAGGCGACCAGCGCGATGGTGGCCACGCCGCCGACCGCGAGCAGGAAACGGCTGGGCAGACCGGCCGCGTGCAGCACGGCGGCGATCGCCAGGTAGCAGCAGCCGAAGAGCACCAGCGCGCCGGTCATGATCCAGGGGTCCACGGCGTCCGGCCCGGCCAGCTCGCTGATGGTGTCCCGGACCGGGTCGTACTCCGCCGGTTGCCGCGCGCCCGCGACCGTCCAGCCCGTCGCCAGCAGCACCGGCGCCGCCGCGGCGGTGGCGACGGCCCACGTGGGTACGGCCCGCATCCGGCCACGGTAATCGGCCCGGCGGCCCGCCGACCCGGGTTCGCCGGTTCAGCCACCGCCTATTCGGGCCGGCGTGCCGGGTGCTCGGAGCAACGACGGCCGCCCCTGACAGAATGCCGGTGAGGACTGTTCCACGATGAGGAGTTGCCAGCCGTGATCCGTACCCACAACGCCGGAAGCCTGCGCGCGACGGACGCCGGCACCACGGTGACGCTCGCCGGCTGGGTGGCCCGCCGGCGCGACCACGGCGGTGTCATCTTCGTCGACCTGCGCGACGGCTCCGGCGTGGTCCAGGTGGTGTTCCGCGAGGAGGACGCGCACGCGCTGCGCAACGAGTTCTGCGTGAAGGTCACCGGCGAGGTCACCCGCCGCCCGGAGGGCAACGAGAACCCGGAGCTGCCCACCGGCGAGGTCGAGGTCACCGCCGCCGAGCTGGAGGTGCTCTCCGAGGCGGCGCCGCTGCCGCTGCCGGTGGACGACCAGGTCGAGGCCGGCGACGACATCCGGCTCAAGTACCGCTACCTGGACCTGCGACGCGGTGGCCCGGCGAAGGCCATGCGGCTGCGCTCGCGGGCCAACCAGCTCGCCCGCAAGGTGCTGCACGAGCGGGACTTCCTGGAGATCGAGACCCCGACGCTGACCCGCTCGACGCCCGAGGGCGCCCGCGACTTCCTGGTGCCGGTGCGCCTGCAGCCGGGCAGCTGGTACGCGCTGCCGCAGTCGCCCCAGCTGTTCAAGCAGCTGCTGATGGTGGGCGGCATGGAGCGCTACTACCAGATCGCCCGCTGCTACCGCGACGAGGACTTCCGCGCCGACCGGCAGCCGGAGTTCACCCAGCTCGACATCGAGATGTCCTTCGTCACCGAGGACGACGTGATCGACCTCGGTGAGGCGATCGTCTCCGAGCTCTGGTCCGACCTCGCCGGCCACGAGATCCCCCGGCCGATTCCGCGGATCACCTGGCACGACGCGATGGCCCGGTACGGCTCCGACAAGCCGGACCTGCGCTACGGCGTCGAGCTGACCGAGCTGACCGACTACCTGCGCGGCACCGAGTTCCGCGTCTTCGCCGGGGCGATCGACGCCGGCGGGTACGTCGGCGCGGTGGTGATGCCGGGCGGCGCGAGCCAGACCCGCAAGGAGCTGGACGGCTGGCAGGACTGGGCGAAGGCGCGCGGTGCGCGTGGCCTCGCGTACGTGGTGCTCGACGCGGAGACCGGCGAGGCGCGCGGTCCGGTGGCGAAGAACCTCTCCGAGGCGCACCTGGCCGGGTTGGCCGACGCGGTCGGCGCGAAGCCCGGTGACGCGATCTTCTTCGCCGCCGGCGCCAACACGCGGGAGGCGCAGGAGCTGCTCGGTGCCGCCCGGATCGAGATCGCCAAGCGCTCCGGGCTCGTCGACGAGAGCGCTTGGGCGTTCTGCTGGGTGGTCGACGCGCCGATGTTCGAGAAGACGGAGGAGGGCGGCTGGACGGCCGTGCACCACCCGTTCACCTCGCCGAACGGCGAGTGGGTGAAGCGCTTCGAGGAGGCGCCGGACCGGGCGCTGGCGTACGCGTACGACATCGTCTGCAACGGCAACGAGATCGGTGGCGGCTCGATCCGTATCCACCGCGGCGACGTGCAGCAGCGGGTCTTCGACCTGCTCGGCATCAGCCCCGAGGAGGCGCAGGACAAGTTCGGCTTCCTGCTGGAGGCGTTCAAGTACGGCGCCCCGCCGCACGGCGGCATCGCCTTCGGCTGGGACCGGGTCTGCATGCTGCTCGCCGGCGCGGACTCGATCCGCGAGGTGATCGCCTTCCCGAAGACCCGGGGCGGCTTCGACCCGCTCACCGGCGCGCCGACCCCGATCACCGCGCAGCAGCGCACCGAGGCCGGCATCGACGCCAAGCCGAAGCCGCAGGCGGCGCCGCAGGTCGGTACCACCGGTCCGGCCGCCCCGGTCGCCGACCCGACCTGATCGGTCTTCTTCGGCCACCGGCGCCGTCCGGAGGCTGCCGTCGATCATGAGGTTGGCGGGGCCGATACCGGCCGTGTGACCCGTCAACCTCATGATCGACCGAACGTAGGCGGAGGGGAGGCGCGGTGACGCTGCTCGTGGTGGGGGCCAGCGGGTTCCTGGGCGCGGAGGTCTGCCGGCAGGCGGTCGCGGCGGATGAGCGGGTGGTGGGGACGTACCACTCGGGTGGCGTCGACGTCACCGGCGTCGAGGCGCACCGGCTCGACGTGACCGACCGGGCCGCGGTCCGCGCCCTGGTCGCGCGGGTGCGACCCACGGTGGTCATCGGCACGCCCTACCGGTACGGGGACTGGGCGGTGACCGCCGACGGGGCGGCGCACATCGCGTACGCGGCCGCCGAGGTGGGGGCGCGGCTCGTGCACATCTCCAGCGACGCGCTGCACGCCGGACGTTCCGAGCCGTACGGCGACGACGAGCCGCCCACTCCGATCTTCCCGTACGGGGCGGCGAAGGCGGCGGCCGAGACCGCGGTCCGGGTGATCGATCCGGACGCGGCGGTGGTGCGGACGTCGCTGATCCTGGGGGAGCGGAGCAAGCAGATCCAGCTCTGCCGGGACGCGCTCGCCGGGCGGGCCGCTCTCTTCACCGACGAGCTCCGCTGTCCGGTCGACGTCGCCGACCTCGCCGCAGCGGTGCGGGAGCTGGCCGGCACCGACTACGCGGGCACGATCAACGTGGCCGGCGCGGACGCCGTCAGCCGTGCCGAGCTCGGCCTGCTGGTGGCCCGCCGGGAGGGGCTCGACCCGACCGTCATGAAGACCACTACCAGCGCCGAGTCCGGACTGCTGCGCCCCACCGACGTACGTCTCGACTCCGGCCGCGCCGCCGGTCTGCTGCGTACCCGGCTGCGTGGCGTGCGCGAACTGCTCGCCGCCTGAGCTCCCGCCGCTCCGCCCGCTCCGCGACCTCCGTGCGGGACGAACCAGTAGATGCACAAGTTCTGTGCACAGAACTTGTGCATAGAACTTGTGCATAGCTAATGTGTACGCATGTCTGACGCTCCCGACACCGATCGGACCGCGCCGCGCGAGGTGCAGATCGACGCCCGGCAGATCCGCGTCCTCGCCCATCCGCTCCGCATGCGCCTGCTCGGCACGCTCCGCGTGGACGGGCCGGCGACGGCCACCGCCCTCGCCGAGAAACTCGACACCAACACCGGGGCGACCAGCTACCACCTGCGGCAACTCGCCGAGGTGGGGCTGGTCGCCGAGGACCCCGATCTCGGCACCGGCCGCCAGCGGTGGTGGCGGGCAGCGCACGACATCAGCAACTTCACGCCCACCGACTTCGACGACGACCCGGACGCGCAGGCCGCGGTGCGGTGGATCGAGGTCAACCAGGTCCGGATGATGGCCGAGCAGGCCGAGCGGTGGCTGGCAGCCGCGCCGGACCAGTCGCGCGAGTGGCGGGAGGCCGCCAACCTGAGCGACATGGTGCTGACGCTGCCGCCGGCCCGGCTGCGGGCGCTCACCGACGAGCTGTGGCAAGTGATCATGCGGTACCACGACGAGCCGACGACCGGCGAGCAGGACGCCCGGCAGGTGCACATCTTCCTGTCCGCGGTCCCCCGGATGGAGGGGGAGCGGTGAGCGCGCTCTCCGTACGCCAGGTGCGGTTCCGCTTCCTGCTGCTGCACGGGCTGCGCTGGCTTCCCGCCGGGCTGACCATCCCGGTGATGATCCTGCTGATGCAGGAGCGGGGGCTGTCGCTCTCCCAGATCGGCCTGGTCAGCGTCGCCCAGGGGGTGGTCGTACTGGCGCTGGAGCTGCCGACCGGCGGGCTCGCCGACGCCCTCGGCCGGCGCCCCGTCCTGCTGGCGGCCTGGCTGGTGGGCCTGATCTCCCTGCTGATCTTCGCGGTGGCCGACTCGTTCGCACTCTTCTTCCTGGTCTGGGCGCTGCAGGGCGTCTTCCGCGCACTGGACAGCGGCCCGCTGGAATCCTGGTACGTCGACGCCACCCTGGCCGCCGACCCCGACGCCGCCTACGAGCCCGGCCTCGGGTACGCCGGCACCGTCATCGGCGTGGCGATCAGCGCCGGGGCGCTGCTCGGCGGCGGTCTGATCGCCCTCGGCCCGATCGGGCCGGTCAGCGCGCTCACCGTGCCCGTCCTGGTCGCCGCCGCGCTCCAGGCGTTGGCCATCGGGTTCCTGGTCGTGCTCCTGACCGAGGTGCGTCCGGCGAGGCGGCGCGGCGCGCTGCGGGCGTCGATCGTCGAGGCTCCCCGGATGATCGGGCAGGCGGTCGGCCTGCTGCGCCGCTCCCGGGTGCTGCTCGCCCTGGTGGCCGTCGAGCTGTTCTGGGGCTTCGGCATGGTCACGTTCGAGTCGCTGCTGCCGGTACGCCTCTCCGAGGTGGTCGGTGACGCGGACCGCGCCGCGGCGCTGCTCGGACCGGCGAACTCGGCGGCCTGGCTGGCCTCCGCGGCGGGTGCGGCGCTGACCCCGCTCCTGCTGCGCTGGCCGGGCGCGGCTCCCGGCGCGGCGCTGCTGCGGATCGCCCAGGGGGCGACGGTCGTCGGCATGGGGTTCTTCGCCGGGCCGGTCGGGGTGCTCGTCGCGTACCTGGCCTGCTACACCGTGCACGGCGCGTCGAACCCGCTGCACGTGGGGCTGCTGCACCGGCAGGTCGACGGCCCCTACCGGACCAGCGTCATCTCGCTGAACTCGATGATGGGCCAGCCCGGGTTCGCGGTCGGCGCCGTGCTGCTCACCGCGCTCGCCGACCGGTCGAGCGTCACCACCGCGATGCTGGTCGGCGCGGTCGTGCTCGCCGTGGCCGCGCCGCTCTACCTGCCCGCCTGGCGCTCCGCCCGGCGACCCGCCGAGGAGGCCGACGCACCGGACGGGGCCGGCGCCACACCGGCGTCACCCGGCCTCGCACCGCCGGCGCCTGGCCCTACACCGCCGGTGCCGGGCGCTATGCCGCAGTCGCCCGGTAGCCCCGCCGACGCCCGGTCGTCGACGAGCGACGGGACTCCGGTCGCCGGGTCGGCGGGTTGAGGTGCGGCAGGCCGAACTGATCATGGCCCGAGGCGGGCCGTGCGGGTGGCTCAGGCGAGACGGACGGAGTTACGGGTCGCCGTGTTGGTGAAGCCGAGGCGGCGGTAGAGCCGGATCGCGCCGACGTTGACCGGATAGACGCCGAGCGCGGCGTGGTCGTACCGGGCGAGCATGGCCCGGGTCATCGCGGCGGTGAGGGCCGCGCCGAGACCACGGCCGCGCTGCTGCGGGGCGACGGTCAGCCCGGCGAGGAACCCGAGGTCGCCCCGGCTGCGGTCCGCCCCGCAGGCGACGAGGCGGTCGCCGTCGCGGATGCCGTACCAGCCGACCACCCCCGGCGCGCCCGGCCGGGAGGTGGTGCTCGGGAAGGCCTCGTCGATCAACGCGGTGAGCGCCGGGTGGTCCGCCTCGGTGAGGCGGACGACCTCCTCCTCGCCCGGCTGGTGCGGGGGCGCCTCGGTGGTCCAGAGGAAGTACCACTCGTCGTGCTGCGCCACGGGCAGTCGACCGGTCAGGTCGGCCGGGTCGAGCCGGGGCAGGTTCAGCCAGCGGCCCGCGCCGAGCACGCCCTCGGCGACCAGGTCGGCGCAGACGTCCAGGACCGGCCCGGCCGCGCCCAGGGCCGCCACCGTCGGCCTCTGCCCCGCCGGCAGCAGCCACACCACGGCCCCGTCGCGACGCCAACCGCGCGGCTCGCCGTCGCGCCCGAGCGAGTGCCGGGCGTACGGGTGGTCGCCGGTGGCGGCCAGGACGGCGGACCGACCGTCGAGGATCTGGTCGGCGATGATCATGTCCTCAGCCTAGGAGGCGCCGGGGAAGGCGCTGCCGCCGGTGCCCGGACCGGGGCGGGTCGTCCACGGTGGAGATTGACGAGCGGTCCGATCGGGTACATCCGGCGACAACCTACTGGGAACCCCCACCGGAGGACGTCATGCTCGCCATTCTCGCGGCGATCGTATTCGGCTTCGCCCTGCTGCTCGACCTGATGGACACCAACTTCGGGGCACCGGACCTGTTCAACTGGAACACCCTCGTGCTCATCGGCCTGCTGCTGCTCGCGCTCTACCTGGCCGGGGTCGGCCGTGGCCCCGGTGGCGGCGGCGGGCGCTGGTACCGGGGTCGCCGGCCTGGTCGCGGTTGAGAGACTGTCGAGAAACCTTGCGGCGGCTGCGGCGAGGTCTCACGACAGTCTGACCGGAACCGATCAGTGCGGGTCGGGTCCGCGGCGCGATTCCGGCGTCCCGGGCTCGGCCCGGTACTGTTCTCGTGATGCAGTCCGATGCCCTGTTCTCCCTCGGCGAGCCCGCCGGAGCGCCCAGCGCCCCCGCGGGTTCCGGTGGTGCCGACGGGTTCACCGACGTGGGGCCGGATTCGCCCCTACCCGTCCGGATGCGCCCGGCGAGCCTCGACGAGCTGGTCGGGCAGGAGCACCTGCTCGCGCCCGGTGCGCCGTTGCGGCAGCTGGTCTCCGGCGGCGCGCCCATGTCGGTCATCCTCTGGGGACCGCCGGGCAGCGGCAAGACCACCATCGCGCACCTGGTCGCCCGGGCCACCGACCGCCGGTTCGTCGCCATGTCGGCGCTCTCGGCCGGGGTCAAGGACGTCCGGGCGGTGATCGATTCGGCGCGTCGGCAGCGCCGCAGCGGCGGTCCGCAGACCGTGCTCTTCATCGACGAGGTACACCGGTTCAGCAAGACCCAGCAGGACTCACTGCTCGCCGCCGTCGAGGATCGCACCGTCACGCTGCTGGCGGCCACCACCGAGAATCCGTACTTCTCGGTGATCTCGCCACTGCTGTCGCGGTGCGTGCTGCTCACCCTCCAACCGCTCGACGACGACGCGGTCCGCGGGCTGCTGCGCCGGGCGGTCGCCGACGAACGGGGCCTCGCCGGTGCGCTCGTGCTGGAACCGGCCGCCGAGGATCACCTCGTCCGGCTCGCCGCCGGCGACGTGCGCAAGGCGCTGACCGCCCTGGAGGCCGCGGCGGCCTCGGCCGGAGCCCTGGGCACCGGACGGATCGACCTCGGCACCGCCGAGCAGGCGGTGGACGTGGCGGCCGTTCGCTACGACCGGGACGGCGACGCGCACTACGACGTGATCAGCGCGTTCATCAAGAGCATGCGCGGCTCGGACGTGGACGCCGCGCTGCACTGGCTGGCCCGGATGCTGGTGGCCGGGGAGGACGCCCGGTTCATCGCCCGCCGCCTGGTGATCTTCGCGAGCGAGGACGTCGGCATGGCCGACCCCAGCGCGTTGAGCGTGGCGACCGCCGCCGCGCACGCCGTGGAGTACGTGGGGCTGCCGGAGGTGCAGCTCAACCTCGCCCAGGCGGTGATCCACATGGCGACGGCGCCGAAGTCGAACTCGGCGACCAGCGCGATCGGTGCGGCGATGGCCGACGTACGGGCCGGCCGGGGCGGCCCGGTGCCCCGCGGGCTGCGCGACGCCCACTACGCCGGCGCCCGGGGTCTCGGCCACGGCACCGGTTACCGCTACCCGCACGACGACCAGCGCGGCGTGCTCACCCAGCAGTACGTGCCGGACGACCTCGTCGGCACCGACTACTACCGGCCGACCCAGCACGGCGCGGAGCGGGCGGTGGCCGGCCGGCTGCCGCTGCTGCGCCGTATCGTGCGCGGCCTGCCCGCCCCGGCGACCCGCCCCGAGGCGGCGGAGGGAGTGGACGCGCCCACGGCCCGTGCCGACGCCCCAGCCGCTCCGGCGCAGGCGTCGGACGCATCGGACGGCCGGGGGAGCGGGCCGCAGCGGGCTTCGGACGATCCGGCGGTGGCTTCGCCGGTGGCGCCCCCGGCGACCCGGTCGACCCCGACCGCCGCGGCGGCCGACGGTGGCCGGGCGGCGGGGTCGCGCGACGCCGACGCGGAGAAGGATGGCGGCAGACCAGCCGTCGGAGAGGGTCAGCAGTGAGATCGCGTGGTGGGGAGCGACCGGAGGACGGCCCGGACGAGCGGCGCGATCCCCGCGCCAAGGGCCGCCGCTGGGGACGGAACCGGGCCGAGGCCGAGCCGGAGGAGCCGGTCAGCGGCGAGGAGTTCGGCTGGATCGACGACCTGCGGTCGGCCAAGCAGCAGCGAGCCGAGCTGGGACCCGACGCGCCGGACGCGCCCGCGCCCGCACCTGGGGGCACCGGTCGAGCGCCGGCCGGTCGCCCCGGACCGGACGGCCCGCCGCCCGCGGGTGGTCCGACGATGCCGAACGCCGCGCCACCCGTGCGTCGTGGCGGCCCGGAGACTCCCGTGGACCGGCCGCGCCCGGTGGACGGGCCGTGGCCCGGCGCGCCGGCGCCGCCCCCGGCTGCCCGTCGGCCGGAGCAGCGGCCCTCCGCGCCCCCGTCCGAGGTCCCCGGTCCCGGACCGGCCGCGCCGCAGCCGCCACCCAAGTCCGGGCCCGGCGCCTCCGGCCAGCCCGGCCGTGGCGCCGCGGCGGTACCCGGCCCCGGCCCGCGCCCGAACGTCGGTGGTCCGACGGGTCCGCAGGCTCGCGCGAGTGTCGGTGGTCCGACGGGTCCGCAGGCTCGCGCGAGTGTCGGTGGTCCGACGGGTCCGCAGGCTCGCGCGAGTGTCGGTGGTCCGACGGGTCCGCAGGCTCGCGCGAGTGTCGGTGGTCCGACGGGTGCGCAGGCTCGTCCGAACGTCGGTGGTCCGACCGGTCCCCAGCCGCGTGCGTCGGCTCCCCGGCCGGGCTCGGGTGAGCCGGTGGGCCCCCAGCCGGGATCGGTCCCGGGCACCCCGCCGGCGCCGTTCGGCCCGCCGCGGGACGGCGGTGACCCGGCC
>NZ_SMKG01000213.1 GCF_004348525.1 Micromonospora sp. 15K316
GTCGGGGGGCGACCGCATCGGCGCCGCCCGCGGGGGGAGTCTGGGACGGTTCGGGTTGCTGCGGCACGTGTGCACCCTACCGACCGCCTCCGACGGCCCATCCGGTCGGCCTTGTCCGGTGTCGCCTCCCGGCACGCATTAATCTTGGTGCCATGTCGAGCCCCGCCGAGCGGTACGCCGCGGCGCGCCGCCGGGCCGCGCAGGCCTCCCACTTCCCGGCGTTGGACGAGTTCGCCCTTGACCTGGGGTTCGATCTCGACGATTTCCAGCGGGAGGCGTGCCAGTCGTTGGAGCGGGGCAGCGGCGTCCTGGTCTGCGCGCCCACCGGCGCCGGCAAGACGGTGGTCGGCGAGTTCGCCGTGCACCTGGCGCTGCGCGGCGGCGCGCCGGCGCCCGAGGGTGAGGCGGCCGCACGCCGCAAGTGCTTCTACACCACCCCGATCAAGGCGCTGTCGAACCAGAAGTACCACGACCTGGTGGACCGCTACGGCGCCGACCAGGTCGGTCTGCTCACCGGCGACAACGCGATCAACGGGGACGCGCCCGTGGTGGTCATGACCACCGAGGTGCTGCGCAACATGCTCTACGCCGGCTCCAGCACCCTCGAGGGGCTCGCCTACGTGGTGATGGACGAGGTGCACTACCTCGCCGACCGGTTCCGCGGCGGCGTGTGGGAAGAGGTGATCATCCACCTGCCCGCCTCGGTCACCCTCGTGTCGCTGTCGGCGACCGTCTCCAACGCCGAGGAGTTCGCGGACTGGCTGGTCACCGTACGCGGCGAGACCGCGGTGGTGGTCAGCGAGCACCGCCCGGTGCCGCTCTGGCAGCACATGCTGGTCGGCAAGCGCATGTTCGACCTGTTCCACGACGCCGACGCGGCCCGCAAACACGACGTGCACCCGGAGCTGCTGCGTTACACGCGCGACACGGCGCGCCGGCTGGAGCTGGGTGAGGGGCGCAGCGCCGGCCCGGGCGGCGGGCGGCGCGGGCCGCGCTGGCGTGGGCCGATGCGCCCGGACATCGTCGACCGGCTCGACCGGGAGGGGCTGCTGCCGGCGATCCTGTTCATCTTCAGCCGGGCCGGCTGCGACGCGGCCGTGCAGCAGTGCCTCGCCGCCGGTCTGCGGCTCACCAGCCCGGAGGAGCGGGCGGAGATCCGCGAGGTCGTCGAGTCGCGGGTGACCGCCATCCCCGGCGAGGATCTCTCCGTGCTCGGCTACTGGGAGTGGCTCGACGGCCTGGAACGTGGCCTCGCCGCGCACCACGCCGGGATGCTGCCGGCGTTCAAGGAGGTCGTCGAGGAACTCTTCGTCCGGGGCCTGGTGAAGGCGGTCTTCGCCACCGAGACCCTCGCGCTGGGCATCAACATGCCGGCCCGTTGTGTCGTCCTGGAGCGGCTGGTCAAGTACAACGGCGAGGCGCACGTCGACCTGACGCCCGGCGAGTACACCCAGCTCACCGGGCGGGCGGGGCGCCGTGGCATCGACGTCGAGGGGCACGCCGTGGTGGTCTGGTCCCCGGAGACCGACCCCCGGCACGTGGCGGGCCTCGCCTCCACCCGCACCTACCCGCTGCGCTCCAGCTTCCGGCCCTCGTACAACATGGCCGTCAACCTGGTCGGCTCGGTCGGCGCGGAGCCCGCCCGGGCGCTGCTGGAGTCGTCGTTCGCCCAGTTCCAGGCCGACCGGTCGGTGGTCGGGCTGGCGCGGCAGGTGCAGCGCAACACCGAGACCATCGAGGCGTACGGCGCGGAGGCCGCCTGCCACCACGGCGACTTCGACGAGTACTTCGCCCTGCGGGTGGCGATCGCCGACCGGGAGCGGGCGCTCGCCCGCCAGGGGCAGACCCAGCGCAAGGCGGCCGCGGTTGCCTCGTTGGAGCGGCTGCGGGTCGGCGACGTGATCCGGGTGCCCTCCGGCCGCCGGGCCGGACTGGCGGTGGTGCTGGATCCGGCCGCGGGCGGGTTCGGCGAGCCTCGCCCGCTGGTGCTCACCCAGGACCGCTGGGCGGGCCGCGTCGGCCCCGGGGACTTCACCAGCCCGGCCGAGGTGCTCGCCCGGGTGCGGGTGCCGAAGCACTTCAACCACCGCTCGCCGGCGGCCCGCCGGGACCTGGCGGCGGCGGTGGCCGCCACCGGGCTCGACCGGCACGGCGGCCGCCGGGGCGGCCGGTCCCGGCAGCCGATCGGCGAGGACCACCGGCTCAGCCAGCTCCGCACCGAGTTGCGCCGGCACCCCTGCCACGCCTGCCCGGAGCGGGAGGAGCACGCCCGCTGGGCGGAGCGGCGCCGCCGGCTGGAGCGGGACACCGAGGAGCTGCGGCAGCGGGTGGCCGGGCGTACCGGCTCCCTCGCCCGTACCTTCGACCGGATCGTCGCCCTGCTCACCGCCCGCGGCTACCTGAGCGCCGGCGGCGAGGTCACCGACGCGGGTCGTACCCTCGGCCGGATCTGGAGCGAGGCGGACCTGCTGGTCGCCGAGTGCCTTCGTCGGGGTGTGTGGGACGGGCTCTCCCCGGCCGAGTTGGCCGCTGCGGTCTCCGTGGTGGTGTTCGAGGCGCGCCGCGACGTGGACGAGCGGGCGTCGCTGCCGCGCGGCCCGGTCGCCGACGCGGTGGACGAGACGTTGAAGCTGTGGGGCGACATCGAGGCCGACGAGTCCGGGCGGGGCCTGTCGGTGACCCGGGAACCGGACCTCGGCTTCGCGTGGCCGATCTACCGGTGGGCGCGCGGCGAGGCGCTGGGCAAGGTGCTCGCCAGCGGTCACGAGTTCGACGGCGAGATGCCGGCCGGTGACTTCGTCCGCTGGGCGCGGCAGGTGGTCGACCTGCTCGGCCAGCTCGGTGACTCCGGCGGCGCGTCGGCCGAGCTGCGCTCCACCGCGCGGCAGGCGATCGCCGCGATCAACCGGGGTGTGCTGGCCTACCACGCCACCTGATCGTTCCGGCCCCGCGCCGTGGGCGCGGGGCCGGTCGTCCGCCGGGCTCAGGCGTTGTCGGCGAGCGCGTCCACGAGGCGTCGGGTGGAGCCGGCGAGGTTCCACCGGCGGGCCAGCGCCAGCAGGGCGTCCGGGTCGGCGGGCGCGCTGGGCAGCGCGGTGGGTAGTTCGGGCAGCGGCACGTCGAGCGCCACCCGGACCACCTTCGGGGCCACGGCCAGGTAGTCCCGGGCGGCCTCGAGCTTGGCGCGCAGGCCGGGCGCGAACCCGGAGCGGGGGTCGTCGAGAGCGGCGAGGATGCCGGCGAGGTCGCCGTGGCGCTCGAGCAGCCGGGCCGCGGTCTTCTCGCCGACGCCCGGCACACCCGGCAGCCCGTCGCTGGGGTCGCCGCGCAGCGCCGCGAAGTCGGCGTAACGCGCCGCGGGGATCCCGTACCGGGCGTGGACGGCGCTGTCGTCACAGTCCTCCAGCTTGGCCACGCCGCGACCGACGTAGAGCAGCCGCACGGGCCGGGTGTCGTCGACGAGCTGGAACAGGTCCCGGTCGCCGGAGACGACCTCGACCGGGGCGGGCTGGGTGACCGAGAGGGTGCCGAGCACGTCGTCGGCCTCGTAGCCGGCGGCGCCCATGGTGGTGATGCCGATCGCGGCGAGCACGTCGAGGATCACCGGCACCTGCGGGGTGAGGGTGTCGGGCACCACCTCGCCGCCCTCGGGCGCCAGCCGGTGCGCCTTGTACGACGGCAGCAGCGCCACCCGCCAGTCGGGACGCCAGTCGTGGTCGAGGGCGCAGACCATCCGGTCGGGCCGCCGGGTGCGGATGAGGGTCGCGAGCATGTCGAGGAAACCGCGTACCGCGTTGACCGGGGTGCCGTCCTCGGCCCGGGCGGCGGACTCGGGGACGCCGAAGTAGGCCCGGAAGTAGAGGCTCGCGGAGTCGATCAGCAGGATCGGGGGTCGGTGTGCCACGCCGGACAGCCTGGCACAGGCCTGTGACGAACGACAGCGCCGCGCCGGTCAGCGCCGGTCGTCGTCGCGGCGGTAGAGCGTGTCCCGGCGGGCGACCGCCTGGACCAGGTAGGCCACGACCAGCAGCACGACCGCCACGATGACCTCGACCCAGGCCGCCACGCCGTCGGCGACGGTCAGCCCGATGACCAGCAGCACCAGGCCGACAAGCGCGAGCACTCCGCTCCAGAGCTGCCGCCGCCGACGGATGGCGTGACGACTGGGCTCGTTGCCTGTCACCGTCAGTCCTTCCGGTCCCGGCGCCCGGGCGGGCACCTCGCCCCAGGGTATCGACGGCGGGGCAGCCGGAGGCCCGGAACCACGATGCGGCGAGCGGCTGCCCGCCGGGCGCTTCCGGCGGTTGATCGACTCGGGTTCCCGGTAGGTCGGGGTCTGCGGACCGCGTGACACCCGACTTCTCGGGATCACGAGTCGGCCTGGAGCGGGGCCGGCCGGGCGGCGCCGGTTCGCCGAACGGGAACACTCGGCCCGCGCCCGCGATGTTCGAGTCGTCCATCCCCGTTGACGCGAGCCGGATAGTTTCAGTTTGAAACGAACTATAGTCGAGGCGGATCGGAGCAGTGGAGGTGAGATGTGCGACGGGCCGACCTCGCGGACGCGGACTGCGGCATAGCGCAGGCGCTGGGCGTCCTGGAGGACTGGTGGACGTTCCTCATCGTGCGCGACGTCGCCGGGGGGACGACCCGCTTCGACGCGCTGCAGCGGGAACTGGGCGTCAGCCGGCGGGCGCTGACCGAGCGGCTCGGCGCCCTGGTCGCGCACGGGGTACTGGAGCGCCGGCCGTACTCGCAGCACCCGCCCCGCTACGACTACCTGCTGACCCGCAAGGGGGAGGCGCTGCTGCCGGTGCTGCTCGCGCTCCAGGACTGGGGCACGCGACACCTGATGGGCGACGGGGAGCTGACCGCGACGGCCGAGGCCGGCTCGGCCGAGGCGCGGCGGGCGCACCAGCTGGTCGGGCGGCGGCTGCCCGACGTGAGTCTGCCCGGACCGGACGGGCTGCCCGTGTCACCGGCGGCCGCCGGCGAGTGGACCGTGCTCTACTTCTTCCCGGGGGCTTACGCGCCGGGCGCCGCGGGCTACCCGCCGGGGTGGGGGGAGATCCCGGGCGCCCGGGGCTGCACCGTCGAGTCGGCGACCTACGCCGACCGGTACGCGGACTTCCGGGCCGCCGGGGCGCAGGTGCGCGGCGTCAGCACGCAGCGCCCCGACCAGCTCGCCGACTTCGCCGCGTACGCCCGGCTGCCGTTCCCGCTCCTGTCCGACCAGGACGGTCGCCTCGCGGCGGGGCTGCTGCTGCCGACGTTCCGTGCCGGCGGTGTCGCGCGGCTGAAACGGTTGACGCTGCTCGTCGACGCGGCCGCGGTGGTCCGTGCCGTCCAGTTCCCGGTGACCGATCCGGCCGGCTCGGTGGACGAGATGCTCGACCTCGTCCACCGGAGCCGGCCGGCCTGAACCGCGTCCGCGGCGCGGATCAGGGCAGGACCCACCGCTGGTTGGCGCCGGCGAAGCAGTCCCAGATCTGCAGCCGGGTGCCGTCCGCCGAGCTGTTGTCGGTGGCGTCGAGGCACCTGTTCGACTGGGGGTTGCGCAGTGTGCCGTTGGACTGGGCCTGCCAGACCTGGGCGCCGCTGCCGTTGCAGTCCCAGAGCTGGACCTTGGTGCCGTTCGCCGTACCGGCGCTGGTGATGTCGGCGCACTTGCCCAGCGCGCGCAGCGTGCCGTCGGTGCCGACCGTCCAGCGCTGGGCGGTGGTGCCGTTGCAGGTGAAGAGCTGGATCGGCGTGCCGTTGGCGGTGTTCGCCGCGGCCACGTCGACGCACTTGCCGCCGATGCCGGTGATCTGCCCGGTGCGGCCGGTGGGCGGGTTGCCGCCACCGCCCATGACGGTGTCGTAGATCGCGCTCACCAGGGAGGTCGAGTCGTTGCGGTCCTGTGACAGCTCCCAGTTCATCATCCCGCCGGCGTTGGCCATCGCCCACTGGGTCTTCCGCTTGACCGTCGGTACGCCGTTGTAGCACTGCTGGACGCCGCTGACCGTGGTGCAGTCCCGGTTGGCGTTGGCCGGGTCCATGCCGACCAGCGCGGAGTAGGTGTAGTAGCCGGGCCGGCTGTAGAAGGGCACGCCGAGCACCGCCTTGGCTGCCGGCAGGCCGCGCGCCTTCCAGCCGTTCAGGCTGTTGATCGACCAGTCGTAGTTGGCGTGCGGGCTGCCACCGTCGTACGCCATGATGTTGAGCCAGTCGACGTAGCCGAACACGGCCGTCGGGACGCCCTGGACGTAGTAGCCCTCGGAGACGACGGCGGCGGTGAGCAGCTTGCCCTGGGGGCGCAGCGCGTTGCTGAGCTGCTGCATCAGCAGGCTGTAGTTGTTGGCCGAGGCGCCCGGGTCCGGGTACTCCCAGTCCATGTCGACGCCGTCGAGGTTGTACTGGTTGACGAAGTTGACGACGCTGTTGACGAAGGTGGTGCGGCTGCCGGAGTTGGCGGCGAGCGCCTCGAAGGCCGAGTCATCGCCGTCGTTCCAGCCGCCGATCGCGATGGACACCTTCACGTTGTTGGCGTGGCTGAGCGACACCAGCTGGGAGAGCTTGCTCGGGTTCTCCACCGCCCGGAGGGTGCCGTTGTTGTTCGGCAGGACGAACGCGTAGTTGATGTGGGTGAGCTTGCTGTACTGGATGCTGGTGACGTTGCCGCTCCAGGACGGCATGTAGCCGACGCTCTTGAAGTTGTTCGGTAGCACCGCCGCCTCGGCGGTGGCGGGGGAGAGGGCGAGGGTCGCGCCGGCGGTGGCGAGCGCGAGCAGGCCGGCCGCGAGGGCCGAGCGGCGGGGGCGTGTCGTGGACATCGAGGGCCTTCCCGTGGACGGGTTGCGGTGGGTGCCCCCCGGTGGGGTGCCGGGGCGTACGGGTCGGACAGGTTTGTCTTCCTCGAGGAAGCCAAATCTTAAAGAGTGTTAACTGTCTGAGTCAATGATGTCGTTCAATGAATGGGAGAGCGCTTCCCGGCGCGCCGGCCGGCTAGGTGACCCCCCGAACGACCGTTAAGCTGACGCCGTGGAAATCGACGACCTCTACCCGCCGGAACGGCTGGTCGCCGCGCGCCGCGCCACCGCCGCGGCCGGACTGGACGCGCTTCTGCTCACCCCCGGCGCCGACCTGCGCTACCTGACCGGGTACCACGCGCGCGCCGCCGAGCGACTGACCTGCCTCGTGCTGCCCGTCGAGGGAACGCCGACGCTTATCGTGCCCGCCCTGGAACGACCCGCCGCCGAGGCGTCCCCCGCCCCGGCCACCGGGGTCCGCATCGTCGACCACGCCGACGGCACCGACCCCTACCCGCTGGTCGCCGCGGCCCTCGGCGGGCCGGTGACCGCTGTCGGGCTCGCCGACCGGATGTGGGCCGAGCAGGTCCTCGCCCTGCGCGCGGCGCTGCCTGGCGCGCAGCAGCGACTCGCCGGCGAGGTGCTGCGCGACCTGCGCATCCGCAAGTCGCCGGCCGAGGTGGCGGCGCTGGCCGAGGCCGGCGCGGCGATCGACGCCGTGCACCGGCGGATGGGGCAGTGGCTGCGTCCCGGGCGCACCGAGGCGGAGGTGGCCGCCGACATCGCCGCCGCGATCCGGGACGCCGGCCACGTCACCGTCGACTTTGTCATCGTCGCCGCCGGCCCCAACGGCGCGAGCCCGCACCACGACACCTCCGACCGGCCGATCGGCGCCGGTGAGCCGGTCGTGGTGGACATCGGCGGCACCATGGCGTCGGGCTACCGCTCCGACTGCACCCGCACCTACGTCACCGGTGGTCCGGCGCCGGCCGAGTTCACCGACTACTACGCCGTGCTGCGGGCGGCGCAGCACGCCGCGGTGGCCGCCGTACGCCCCGGGACGAGCGCCGAGGCGGTCGACGCGGCCGCCCGGGACATCATCAGCGACGCCGGCTTCGGCCCGGCCTTCCTGCACCGCACCGGGCACGGCATCGGCCTGGACGGTCACGAGGAGCCGTACGTGGTCGCCGGCAACGCCCGAGCGCTGGAGCCCGGCATGGCCTTCTCCATCGAACCCGGCATCTACCTCGCGGGGCGTCACGGCGCCCGGATCGAGGACATCGTCGTCTGCACGACGGACGGCGGGCAGCGGCTCAACACCACTTCCACGGAGCTCACCGCACTATGACTGTCGATCGGATCCTTCCCAGCGACGAGGCCCGCGACCTGCTGGACCTCGCCACCGAGATCGCCGACCGGGAACTCGCGCCCAAGGTCACCGGGTACGAGGGGCGCGCCGAGTTCCCCCGCGAGGTGCTGCGCACCCTGGGCCGGGCCGGGCTGCTCGGCCTGCCCTACCCGGAGGAGTACGGCGGGGCGGCCCAGCCGTACGAGGTCTACGTGCAGGTCCTGGAGATCCTGGCCAGCCGTTGGCTCGCGGTCGCCGAGGCGGTCAGCGTGCACACCCTCTCCTGCTACCCGGTGGCCCAGTTCGGCACGGTGGAGCAGCGCAAACTACTTCCCGACATGATCGGCGGCGAGCTGCTCGGCGCGTACTGCCTCACCGAGCCGCAGGGTGGTTCGGACGCCGCGGCACTCACCACGAAGGCGGTCCGCGACGGCGACGCGTACGTCGTGACCGGCACCAAGGCGTGGATCACCCACGCCCGGTCGGCGGACTTCTACAACATCTTCTGCCGTACCGGCGGGCCGGGCCCGGCGGGCATCTCCTGCCTCGTCGCGGACCGGAACACGCCCGGCATCGAGCCGCAGGCCCCCGAGCGCACCATGGGCCTGCACTCCTCGCCGGTGGCGCAGATCGCCTTCGACGGCGCCCGGGTGCCGGCGGAGCGGCTGGTCGGCGGGGAGGGGAAGGGCTTCACCATCGCGATGTCCGCACTGGACTCGGGACGGCTCGGCATCGCCGCCTGCGCGGTCGGGCTGGCCCAGGCCGCGCTGGACTACGCGGTCGGGTACGCCAAGCAGCGGCAGCAGTTCGGCCGGGCCGTCATCGACTTCCAGGGGCTCGGGTTCCTGCTGGCCGAGAACGCGACGCAGATCTCCGCGGCCCGCGCCCTGCTGCTCTCGGCCGCACGACTGCGCGACGCCGGGCGGCCGTACGCGGTCGAGGCCGCGAAGGCGAAGCTCTTCGCTACCGACATGGCGATGCGGGTGACCACCGACGCCGTGCAGGTGCTCGGCGGCGCGGGCTACGTCGCCGACCACCCGGTCGAGCGGTACATGCGGGAGGCGAAGGTGCTCCAGATCGTCGAGGGCACCAACCAGATCCAGCGGCTGGTCATCTCGCGGGCGCTGTCGAAGGGCTGAGGCGACCCGGTGTGTTCGGGCCGGCGCGTTGGGTTCATCACCGCGCGCCGGCCCGCGCCGCTTCGTCGCCGTCCGACGTTTTTCCCGGTAGTTTGCACGCCGTGGAGGAGACCGACCGCGCCATCATCGCCGCGCTGACCGCTGACGGCCGGCTTTCGTACACGGACCTGGCCGAGAAGGTCGGCCTGTCGGTGTCCGCGGTGCACCAGCGGGTACGCCGGTTGGAGCAGCGTGGCGTCATCAAGGGGTACGCGGCGCGGGTCGCGTTCGAGGCGTTGGAGCTGCCGCTGACCGCGTTCGTGGCGATCCGGCCGTTCGACCCGTCCCAGCCGGACGACGCGCCCGAGCGGCTGGCGCACCTGCCGGAGATCGACTCCTGCTACTCCGTGGCGGGCGAGGACTTCTACATGCTGCTGGTGCGGGTGGCCGGCCCCGCGGATCTGGAGCGGCTGCTCCAGGAGATCCGTACCGCGGCGAACGTCACCACCCGTACGACGGTGGTGCTCTCCACCCCGTACGAGAACCGGCCGCCGAAGATCAGTGGCGGGCCGGCGAGTCGGGCGCGGTCCCGGGCGCCGGAGGAGCGGGCTGGTTCCACCGCAGGATGACCCGCCGCCCGTGCTCGTGACCGAGCACGCTCACGGTGGCGGTGTCCAGTCGCAGGAGCCCACCGGCCGACGGCGGTAGGCCGATCCAGCGGGCGCCGAGCACCCGCAGGCTGTGGGCGTGCCCGACCAGCGCGACGCTGCCCTGGTCCAGCAGGGGAGCGACCCGGTCGAGCACCCGGTCCAGCCGCTCCCCGACCTGCCCGGGGGTCTCGCCGCCCGGGCAGCCGTCGGTCCAGATGTTCCACCGCGGGTCGTCCTCGTGGATGTCGACGGTGGTGCGTCCCTCGTAGTCGCCGTAGTTCCACTCGACGAGGTCCTCGTCGACCGCGTCGACGGTGAGACCGGCGAGCTGGGCGGTGCGCAGCGCCCGGACCCGGGGGCTGGCCAGCACCCGCGCGAAGCGCCGGCCGGCGAGGAACGCGGCGAGGGTGCGGGCCTGCCGCTCCCCGTCGGCGGTGAGCTCCAGGTCGGTGTACGAGGTGTGCCGGCGGCTGGCGCTCCAGGTCGTCTCGCCGTGCCGGATCAGCAGGAGCTCTCCCATTCCCCCAGTCAACCACGAGCCGGGGGAGGGCAGGGC
>NZ_SMKG01000214.1 GCF_004348525.1 Micromonospora sp. 15K316
GGCGGGGAGCACAACGGCCTCCCGGGCCGCCGACACCCCACGCCGGCCCGCCAGCCACCGCCCGCCGAACCCGGCCACCGCCGCCGCGCCGAGCAGCGCACCGGTGCCGGTCAGGAACCGCCGCCGGGACCCCGGATCGGTCGTCTCCAGCGGCGCGGGCGCCACCGCCACGGAACCGACGCGGACGGCGCCATCCGGCCTGGCGGAGCTCAGCGCGGCCGGTGCGGCGGGCGTAAGCCCTTCGCTGGGCGGGGTCCACGGCCAGGGGTCGAGCTCCAGCGGTCCGGCGATGAACGCCCAGAGCACCAGCGCGCCGAAACCGCCGCCGACCAGCGACGGCAGCGCGTCCACGGGGTCCGCGCCGGCCCGGGTCAGGGCGGCGGCCACCCCGAGCGCCCCGAAGGCGGCAACGCCCGCGAGGCCGACCGCGAGGCGGCGTACCGCGAGCACGCCGAGCAGCGCCGCGATACCGGCGAGCAGCACGGCCGTGCCGATCAGCAGGGCGATCTTGTCGTACGTGCCGAAGAGGTCGATGGCGAACTGCTTGACCGGCTCGGGAACCGTGTCGACGACCACCGAGCCCACCGCGACCAGCGGGGCGGATCGGGGGCCGGTCAGTACGGCCACCACTTCGGCCACGCCGATGGCCACGGCGGCGGCGGTGATCCCGGCCAGTGCGGCGTACCCGCGGGTGGTGCTGCTCATCGGCCCAGTGTTTCCGATCGACCCGGCCGGCCGGTAGTGACGTCAGCGTTCGGTAATCACCGCCACGAACGCGTCGGGGCACACCGCCGGATGACGGTGTGCCCCGACCGGGCGTACGACGTGGGTCAGAAGCCCGGGCCGTGCTGGTGACCGTGACCGTGCGAGTGGCCGTGGCCACCGGCGGCGGCCGGCTCCGGCTCGGCCGGCTTCTCCACCACGAGGCTCTCCGTGGTGAGCAGCAGGCCGGCGATGGAAGCGGCGTTGGCGACCGCGTTACGGGTCACCTTCACCGGGTCCAGAATGCCGGACTTGGCCAGGTCGACGTACTCGCCGGTGGCGGCGTTCAGGCCGTTGCCCCACTCGGCGGCGGCGACCTTCTGCACCACCACGTATCCGTCGTGGCCGGCGTTCTCGGCGATCCAGCGCAGCGGCTCGACGAGCGCCTTGCGGACGATCGAGACACCGACCTTCTCGTCACCGGTGAAGCCGAGGTCGTCGGCGAGCGCCGGCAGGATCTGCGCCAGGGCGGCGCCACCGCCGGGCACCGTACCCTCCTCGACCGCGGCCTTGGTCGCGGCGATGGCGTCCTCGATGCGGTGCTTGCGCTCCTTCATCTCGACCTCGGTCGCGCCGCCGGCCTTGATGACCGCGATGCCGCCCGACAGCTTCGCCAGCCGCTCGGCGAGCTTCTCCCGGTCCCACTCGGAGTCGGAGGCCTCGATCTCCTTGCGGATCTGGGCCACCCGGTCCGCGACGTCGGCGGACTGGCCGCCACCGTCGACGATCGTGGTGTTGTCCTTGTCGACCACGACGCGCCGGGCGGAGCCCAGCACCTCCAGGCCGACCTGGTCGAGCTTGTAGCCCAGCTCCGGGGCGACCAGCTCGGCGCCGGTCAGGATCGCCATGTCCTGGAGCATCGCCTTGCGGCGGTCGCCGAAGCCGGGGGCCTTGACCGCGCAGACCTTCAGGGTCTTGCGGATCGAGTTGACCACCAGGGTCGAGAGCGCCTGGCCCTCGACGTCCTCGGCGATGATCAGTAGCGGCTTGCTGTTCTGGAGGACCTTCTCCAGCAGCGGCAGCAGCTCCTCGATCGCCGAGATCTTCTGCGTGGTGATGAGGATGTACGCGTCCTCGAGGACCGCCTCCTGCGACTCCGCGTCGGTGACGAAGTGCGGGGAGACGAAACCCTTGTCGAACTGCAGACCCTCGGTCACCTCCAGCTCGGTGGCGAGCGTGGAGCCCTCCTCGACGGTGATCACACCGTCGCGGCCGACCTTCTCCATCGCCTCGGCGATCATGTCGCCGATCGTGGCGTCCTGCGCGGAGACCGTCGCGACGTGCGCGATCGCCTCCTTGCCGGCCACCTCCACGGCGCGGCCCAGCAGCGCCTCGGAGACCTTGGCGCTCGCCGCGTCGATGCCGCGCTTCAGGCCGGTCGGGTTGGCCCCGGCCGCCACGTTGCGCAGGCCCTCGCGGACCATGGCCTGGGCCAGCACGGTCGCGGTGGTGGTCCCGTCGCCGGCGACGTCGTTGGTCTTGGTCGCCACCTCCTTGACCAGCTGCGCGCCGAGGTTCTCGTACGGGTTGGTGAGCTCGATCTCCTTGGCGATGGTCACACCATCGTTGGTGATCGTGGGCGCACCAAACTTCTTGTCCAGGACGACGTTGCGCCCGCGCGGGCCGAGGGTGACCTTCACCGCGTCCGCGAGGGCGTTGACACCGTGCTCGAGCAGGTGTCGGGCGTCGTCCGAGAAGCTCAGGATCTTCGCCATCAATGTCCCTTCAAGCGGCGGTGCCCCGGCCCGGCGAACCGGACCGGGGCAACGACACTGATCGGTTGCTTACTTCTCGATGACCGCGAGGACGTCGCGGGCGGAGAGCACCAGGTACTCCTCGCCGGCGTACTTGACCTCGGTGCCGCCGTACTTCGAGTAGAGGACGGTGTCGCCGACCTTGACGTCGATCGGCACGCGGTTGCCCTTGTCGTCGATCCGGCCCGGGCCGACAGCGAGGACAGTGCCCTCCTGCGGCTTCTCCTTGGCGGTGTCGGGGATCACGATGCCCGACGCCGTGGTGGTCTCAGCCTCGTTCGCCTGGACCACGATCCGGTCCTCGAGCGGCTTGATCGCAACCTTGGTCGCGGTAGTCACGGGCATACCCTCCTGGGGTACTGGTTTCTGTGCTGGTCGGCGGGGCCGACCAGCGTCAATCTGCCACATGCCACCGGGCGGGGCCGTCGTCGCGGGTGCCGGTCCGCCTGGCGTTCAGCGCTCGGGTCGGTCGACCCGGGAGCTGGCACCCTCAGGTTGAGAGTGCTAATCGCAGGTTATTCCGTGGCTAGCACTCCGTCAAGGAGAGTGCCAACCCACCGGGCGGCGCGTCGAGCTCGACCACCAGAATGACCGGGTGGATCTCGATCAGCTGGCCGCCCTGCGTACCGCCGAGGGGGCCGCCGCCCTCGACGCGGCGGCCCGGGTGAGCGCCGGCGACCCGCTGGCCGCCGCGTCCGCCCTCCGCGCGGCCGGGGTGCCCGCCGGACTCTCCGCGGCGGCGCTGACCCAGGTCGAGCTGCGACGCCGGGCGGCGGCCAAGTTCGGGGCGGCGGCCGCCGGGATGTTCCTCACCCGCGCCGGCCTCGAACAGGCCACCCGGGGCGTGGTCGCCGCGCGGCGCGCCGCGCGGCTGCGGGCCGCCGGGGTACGCGCCCTGGCCGACCTCGGCTGCGGGCTGGGCGCGGACGCGCTCGCGGCCGCACGCGCCGGCATCCGGGTGTACGGGGTGGAGGCCGACCCGCTGACCGCCGCGATGGCCGCCGCCAACGCCGAGGCGGCCGGGCTGGCCGACCTGTTCACCGTCGAGTGCGGCGACGCGACGCAGTTCGACGTGGGCGGGGTGGACGCGGTCTTCTGCGATCCGGCGCGACGCGCCGGCGGCACCGGCCGGCGGATCTTCGATCCGAACGCCTACTCACCCCCATGGGACTTCGTGACACGGCTCGCCGAGCGGGTGCCCCGGACGGTGGTGAAGGTCGCCCCGGGGATCGACCACGGGCTGATCCCGGCCGGCGCCGAGGCGGAGTGGGTGAGCGTGGACGGTGACCTGGTCGAGGCGGCGCTCTGGTGCGGCGTGCTCGCCGAGGTCCCCCGCCGGGCCACCCTGCTCGGCGAGAAGGAGGGGCACGCCGGCGGCCGGTTGACGGGCACCGGGGATCGGGAGGCGGAGGTCGGCCCGGTACGCCGGTTCCTGCACGACCCCGACCCGGCGGTGGTACGCGCGCACCTGGTCGCCGAGCTCGCCGACGAGCTGGACGCCACCCTCGCCGATCCCGCCATCGCCTATCTGTACGCCGACGAGCCGACGCCGGGCCCGTACGCCCGCTGCCTGGAGGTCACCGACGTGTTGCCGTTCTCGTTGAAGCGACTGCGCGCGCTCCTGCGGGAGCGGGGCGTGGGCCGGGTGGAGATCCTCAAGCGCGGCTCGGCACTGACCCCGGAGCAGCTCCGGCGGGACCTGCGGCTGGCCGGCGACGCGGCGGCGAGCCTCGTGCTCACCCGGATCGCCGGCGCGCCGACCGTGCTGGTCTGCCGGCCGGTGCGGGACTAGATTCCCGGTCGTGGCGGGACAGGGCACACCGGCGACAGCGCTGCTGGCGAAGCGGAAGGTCGCGCACAGCACCCACCCGTACGACGTGAGCCCCGACACGCCCAACTACGGCGCCCTGGTCGCGGCGGCGCTCGGCGTACCTCCGGAGCGGGTGTTCAAGACCCTGGTCACCGTGGTCGACGGCGGGCTCGCCGTGGCGGTGGTGCCGGTCACCGGAGAGCTGGACCTGAAGGCGCTCGCCGCGGCGGTCGGCGGCAAACGCGCCACGCTCGCCGACCGGGCGGCCGCCGAGCGGGCCACCGGCTACGTCCGGGGCGGCATCAGCCCGCTCGGCCAGCGCAAGCGGCTGCCCACCGTGCTCGACTCGTCCGCACTGGACTTTCCGACGATCTACGTCTCGGCGGGCCGACGCGGCCTCCAGCTCCAGCTCACCCCGGCCGACCTGGTGGCGT
The DNA here is from genome assembly GCF_004348525.1 of Micromonospora sp. 15K316. GTDB lineage: Bacteria > Actinomycetota > Actinomycetes > Mycobacteriales > Micromonosporaceae > Micromonospora. The sequence continues at coordinate 4,761 of NZ_SMKG01000214.1, forward strand.
TGACCGGTGCGCGTACCGCGCCGCTCGCCGCCGGCTGACCGTCCACCTGCCACACCGGCCGGCGGTCTGCCTGCCCGCGGGTGACCGCAGGGTGAGGGGCGCGTTGCTGAATTGTTACTGCCCCCAACAAAATCGACCCACCGGCTCTCTTGTGTGCGGGCTCACAAGCGCCATACGTTGCCGGGCACAACAAAACTACACCTTCCCCCACCCTCCGAAAGGACCCTGAACATGCGTAAAGGGCTCCTCACCATCGCCACCGTGGGACTGCTGGCGACGGGTGGCCTGGCCGCCTGCGGCGACGACTCCGGCGGGAACGACCAGGCCGGCTCCGGCCAGACCCCGAAGATCGGCGTGATCCTGCCGGACAGCAAGTCCTCCGCCCGCTGGGAGGGCGCCGACCGCAAGTTCCTGCAGGAGGCGTTCGAGGCCGCCGGCGTCGAGTACGACATCCAGAACGCCCAGGGCGACAAGACCCAGTTCCAGACCATCGCCGACCAGATGATCACCAGCGGGGTGACCGTGCTGATGATCGTCAACCTCGACTCCGGTACCGGCAAGGCCGTGCTCGACAAGGCGAAGTCCCAGGGCGTGGCGACGATCGACTACGACCGGCTCACCCTCGGCGGCTCCGCGGAGTACTACGTCAGCTTCGACAACGTGGCCGTCGGCAAGCTCCAGGGCGAGGGCCTGGTCAAGTGCCTCGGCGAGAAGAACGTGAAGAGCCCCGCGATCGCCTACCTCAACGGCTCGCCGACCGACAACAACGCCACCCTCTTCAAGAGCGGGTACGACTCGGTGCTCAAGCCGAAGTTCGACGCGAAGGAGTACACGAAGGCCGCCGACGACGCCGTGCCGGACTGGGACAACGCCCAGGCCGCCACGATCTTCGAGCAGCAGCTCACCAAGACCGGCGGCAAGATCGACGGCGTGCTCGCCGCGAACGACGGGCTGGGCAACGCGGCCATCTCCATCCTCAAGAAGAACAAGCTCAACGGACGAGTCCCGGTCACCGGCCAGGACGCCACCCCGGAGGGCCTGCAGAACATCCTCGCCGGCGACCAGTGCATGACCGTCTACAAGGCGGTGAAGGAGGAGGCGAAGGCCGCCTCCGACCTGGCCATCGGGCTCGCCAAGGGCGAGCGGAAGGAGACCGGCCAGACCGTGAAGGACCCGGAGGGCGGCCGGGACGTCCCGTCCGTGCTGCTGACCCCGAAGGCGATCTACAAGGAGAACGTCAAGGACGTCATCGCCGACGGCTACGTGACCAAGGACGAGATCTGCACCGAGGCGTACGCGAAGTTCTGCACCGAGGCCGGCATCAGCTGACCTGACGCCGTACCCGCCGAGGCGCAACCGCCGCCCGGCACGGGAGTCCCTCCCGTGCCGGGCGGCACTCGCCGGACGGGCCGAGGAAAGATCTGCCGTCCATCCGAAGGAGACACCCCGTGTCCGCAACTCCCCTGCTGGAGCTACGCGGGATCGACAAGAGCTTCGGTCCCGTCCAGGTCCTGCGTGACGTCGCGTTCGCCGCCCACGCAGGCGAGGTGACCGCGCTCGTCGGCGACAACGGCGCCGGCAAGTCGACACTGGTCAAGTGCATCAGCGGCATCCACCCCACCGACGCCGGCGAGTTCCTCTTCGACGGCAGCCCGGTGGCCATCCACAGCCCCCGGGACGCCGCCGCCCTCGGCATCGAGGTCGTCTACCAGGACCTCGCGCTCTGCGACAACCTCGACATCGTGCAGAACATGTTCCTCGGCCGGGAGAAGCGCAACGGCATCGTCCTCGACGAGCCGACCATGGAGCAGATGGCCGCGGAGACGCTGGCCGGCCTCTCCGTACGCACCGTGAAGTCGTTGCGGCAGCACGTCTCCAGCCTCTCCGGCGGGCAGCGCCAGACGGTGGCGATCGCCAAGGCGGTGCTCTGGAACAGCCGCCTCGTCATCCTGGACGAGCCGACCGCCGCCCTCGGCGTGGCGCAGACCGCGCAGGTCCTCGAACTCGTCCGCCGGCTCGCCGACAACGGCCTGGCCGTCGTGCTCATCTCGCACAACATGAACGACGTCTTCGCCGTCTCCGACCGGGTCGCGGCCCTCTACCTCGGTCAGATGGTCGCCCAGGTGAAGACTACCGACATCACCCACGCCCAGGTGGTCGAGCTGATCACCGCCGGCCGCTCCGGCGGCCTCGGTCTCACCGGCGAGCCGGGCCAGGGCGGCAACGGCACCGGCACCGGCACCGGAGAGCAGCCGGCCGGCTCGACCGCAGGAGGCGACCGATGACCACCACAGCCGTACAGCAGCAGGGTCCGGCGGCCGTCACCCCGGCGCCCACCGTCGCGGATCACGCCCGCAACTACTGGAGCCGGGTACGCGGCGGCGACATCGGCGGCCTGCCCGCGGTCCTCGGGCTGGTCGTGCTCTGCACGGTCTTCTCGATCGCCCGCCCGTCGTTCCTCACCGCCGGCAACTTCGCCAACCTGCTCACCCAGGGCGCGGCGACCACGCTGATCGCGATGGGGCTGATCTTCGTCCTGCTGCTCGGCGAGATCGACCTCTCCGCCGGCTTCGCCAGCGGCGTCTGCGCGGCGGTACTGGCCAACGTGGTGACGGTGCTCGGCCACCCCTGGTATGTCGCGGTGCTCGCGGCGGTCGTCACCGGCGTGGTCATCGGCACGCTGCTCGGCGTCCTGGTCGCCAAGATCGGCATTCCGTCCTTCGTGGTCACCCTCGCCGGGTTCCTCGCCTTCCAGGGCATCGCGTTGATGCTCATGGAGGAGGGCAAGAACATCGCCGTCCGCGACGAGGTGCTGGTGGCCATCTCCAACCGCAACCTCCCGCCGCTGCTCGGCTGGCTGCTCGCGCTCGTCGCGGTCGCCGGTTACGGGGCCGCGCAACTGCTGCGGCACCGCAACCGGGCCGCCCGCGGGCTGGTCACCGACCCGATCGCCGTGGTCCTCGCCCGGATCGGCGGTCTGGCGCTGATCCTCGGCGTGGCGGTCTTCATCCTCAACCTGGAGCGCAGCCGCAACGTCCTGATCACCTCGCTCAAGGGCGTGCCGATCGTAGTGCCCGTCATCGCGGTGCTGCTGGTGGTCTGGACCTTCGTGCTCCAGCGCACCCGCTACGGCCGGCACGTCTACGCGGTCGGCGGCAACCGGGAGGCCGCCCGCCGGGCCGGCATCGACGTCGACCGGATCCGTATCTCGGTCTTCGTGATCTGCTCCTCGATGGCGGCGGTCGGCGGCATCGTGGCGGCCAGCCGGGCCAACTCGGTGGACCCCAACACCGGCGGCAGCAGCGTGCTGCTCTACGCGGTGGGCGCGGCGGTCATCGGCGGCACCAGCCTCTTCGGCGGCAAGGGCCGGGTGCTCGACGCGGTGCTCGGCGGCGCGGTGATCGCCGTCATCGACAACGGCATGGGCCTCATGGGGTACAGCTCGGGCGTCAAGTACGTGCTCACCGGCGTGGTCCTGCTGCTCGCCGCGACCGTGGACGCCATCTCCCGCCGCCGCTCCGCCGCGACCGGCACCCGCTGACCCCGCGCCACCGGAGCCCCACATGCCCCCAGGACCGAGCCAGGAGGAGATCCGTCGGCAGAACCTCGGTGCCCTGCTTCGTCACGTCCACGTCCACGGGGCGACCTCACGCGCCGAGTTGACCACCGCGCTCGGCCTGAACCGCAGCACCATCGGCGCACTGACCGCCGACCTCGCCGCGGCGGGGCTGGTCAGCGAGGGCGCGCCGAAGGAGACCGGCCGGGCCGGGCGACCGTCGCCGGTCGTCCGGCCCGAGTCGACCCGGATCCACGCGTACGCGTACAGCATCGAGGTGGACCGGTTGCGGGCCGCCCGCGTCGGTCTCGGCGGCGTGGTACTCGACCGCCGGGAGCTGGACCGGCCCCGGGGGCTGCTCGTCGCCGAGGCCGCGCCGCTGCTCGCCGGCGCGGTCAAGGAGATGCAGCAGCAGGTGCCCGGCGACCCCGTCTGCGTCGGTATCGGCGTGGCGGTCTGCGGCATGGTCCGCCGCGACGACGGCCTGGTCCGGCTCGCCCCCACCACCGGCTGGGTGGACGAGCCGGTCGGCGCGGCGCTCGGCGCCGAGCTCGGCGCCGACGTGCCGGTCACCGTCCGCAACGTGGCCGACGTGGCCGCCTTCGCGGAGCACGCCCGTGGGGTCGCCGCCGGCTGCGACAACGTCGTCTATCTCTACGGCGACGTCGGTGTGGGCGCCGGCATCATCGCCGGCGGCCGGCGGGTGACCGGGCACGGCGGGTACGGCGGCGAGGTCGGGCACATGAAGGTGGTCCGCGACGGCGAGCGCTGCGAGTGCGGCTCCCGGGGCTGCTGGGAGACCCAGATCGGCGAGCACGGCCTGCTGCGCAACGCCGGCCGCTCCGACGCGCAGGGGCGGGAGGCGCTGCTGGCCGTCTTCGACGCGGCCGACCGCGGCGACGCCCGGGCCGGTGCGGCGGTGCGGCAGGCCGGCGACTGGCTCGGCTTCGGCGTGGCGAACCTGGTGAACATCTTCAACCCGGAAATGGTCATCTTCGGCGGGACCATGCGCGACCTCTACCTCGCCGCGGCCGCCCAGATCCGCAGCCGGCTCAACGCCAACGCGCTGCCGGCCTGCCTGGAGCACGTGCGGCTGCGTACCCCGAAGCTCGGTGACGACGCCGCCCTGATCGGCGCCGCCGAGCTGGCCTTCGAACGGCTGCTGGCCGATCCGCTCGACAACGGCTGACGGCGTTCGCCCTTTTTCCAGGGCAGGCGCCACCGGGTCGCGAGCCGCCCCGGCGACCGTGAACTGAACGGGCCATCCGTCCGTACCAGTCTCCGACCGGGCGGCCGTCTCAACCGGCCGCCCGGCCCGGCACGTTCGGCCCGCACCGAGGAGGCACCGCAGACATGGCCGCGCTCAGAACCGCCCGTCGCCGCCCGGGACACCACCCGCACCGAGCGGCGCTGCTGCTCGTCGCGATCCTGGCGACGCTCGGGGTGTCGCCCGGGGCGGCGATCGCCGCACCGGCGGGTGGCCAGCAGCTCAACGCGGCCGACATGACCCTGCTCAACGGGGTGCGCCTGGCCGGGCTCTGGGAGATGCCGGCCGGGCAGATGGCGGCCGAGAAGGGCCAGTCGGCCAAGGTACGCGAGATCGGGGCGGGCATCGCCGGCGAGCACCAGGTGCTCGACCAACTCGTCGTGGACGCCGCCAACAAGCTGGGGGCGAGCATCCCGTCGGAGCCCACGGACGAGCAGAAGGGCTGGCTCAAGGAGATGCAGAACGCCTCCGGGGCCCGGTTCGACCAGATCTTCGTGACCCGGCTCCGGGTCGCCCACGGCAAGATCTTCCCGGTGATCGGCGCCGTCCGGGCGAGCACCCGGGACGCCACCGTCCGCAAGCTCTGCGACGACGCCAACCGGTTCGTGCTGCACCACATGCAGATGCTGGAGAGCACCAACCTGGTCCGCTGGCCCGAGCTGCCGCCGGCGGCGCTGCCCGCACCCGGCGCCGACGGTCTGCTGGCGGCCGCGTCCGCGAACACCGGCCCGAACGCGGGGGTGAGCAGCACGGTGGTCTGGCTGGTCTTCCTCGCCGCCCTCGGCACCGGCGGCGTCGCCACCTACCGCCTCCTCCGCCGCACCTGACCCCCAGCCCCCGGCCTACCC
>NZ_SMKG01000215.1 GCF_004348525.1 Micromonospora sp. 15K316
GGCCAGGGGCCAGGGGCCATCACAAGGAAAGCAGCCCGATATCGACGGCGGGTGGGCCGAGAGCGGCCCATCGTTCCTAGGACTGGCAGTGCCACCCTGTAAAATGGCAAAGAAATATCGGATGAAGGTGGAACGAAAGCGTGCAAGAGCTCACTCTGGGCGATTTTCTACGCGCGCGCCGTGCGGCGGTCGCGCCGGGCCAGGGCGACCTGCGGTCGGCGCCGTCCCGACGGGTGAAGGGAATGCGGCGCGAGGAGGTCGCGCAGCGGGTCGGCGTCAGTGTCGACTACTACGTGAAACTCGAACAGGGGCGGCGGGTCACCCCGTCGGACAACATCCTGCACGCTCTCGCCGACGTCCTGGAGCTCGATGAGGCGGCCCACGAGCACCTGTTCGACCTGGCCCGGCGGGACAGCCAACCGAAACCGAGGCACCGGCCGACGCAACGCGTAAGCCTCGGAATGATCCGCCTGATGGAATCACTCGGCGAAGTGCCGGCCATTCTCACCGGACGACGTACCGACATCCTCGCGGCGAATCCCGCCGCCCGACTCGTCATCGACGATTTCCATGCGATTCCCGCGCGCGAGCGGAATGGCGTCCGCCATGTGCTGCTCTCCGACAAGGCCCGCCTCATCCATCGGGACTGGGAGGCCTCCGCGGCCGGCCTGGTCGGGATGTTGCGGATGTACTGCGGACGCCACCCGAACGACCCACGGGCGGCGGAACTCGTCGCCGAGCTGACCGCCAAGAGCGACGCCTTCCGGCAGCTCTGGTCCGAGCGGCACGTCGCGAAGAAGATCATCCTTGATTCGAAGGTGATCGAGCATCCCGTCGTCGGCCCGATCCGTCTGCATCTCGAGGCGGTGCAGACGACGGAGGACCGCGAGCAGACCCTGCACGTGATGATGCCGGACTCCGCGTCCCGGTCGGCCCTGCGGCACCTCAACAAGCTGGCCGGCGACCGCTGACCGTCGCGCCGGGAGGGGCGGCGTCCCCGGCTCCGGTCTCGCCGGCCGACCCTCAGGCGGGCACCACACGGGGAAGATCAGGCGATGACGGGCCCGGTTGATCTGCCGCCGGCCGGGACCTGCGATCAGCCGCAGTTGTTGCTCGTACGGCGAACCGTGTACTCGCGGTCGTCGTGCGTGATGCCCGACGGCGAGCCGTCGAACCACGTCTCGACCTTCTCCCAGCCCCGGCGCTGCTCGAAGTGCAGGTGCGGCGCCCCGGAGTTGCCGGTGCTGCCGAGCCGGCCGATCTGCTCCCCCTGGGCGACCCGCTGACCCTCCCGCACCGACGGCGGTTCGAGCAGGTGGAGGTACTGCGTCTCCCACCGGCCACCATGGTCGATCTTCACCCAGTAGCCGCCGCCGCGTCCGCGCGGCCCCTCCGGGTTCTCCGGCGTACGCCCGCCGAGCGAACCGTTGATCCCGGCCACGGTGACCGTCCCCGCGGCGGCGGCGAGCACCGGCCTGCCCCACGCCTCGCCCTCGATGGGGAACAGGTCGACGTCGTAGTCGTCGTGACCCGGATAGGTGCCGAGCTGCCACGTCTCGCCGCAGGCGACCGGAAGCTGGAACAGCGGACGCGGTCCCGGCGGCAGGAGCATCGGTACGACCAGCGCGGCGACCACCAGGACGGCCGCCGCCGCGACGAACGCGAGGACGATCCGGGCCGTACGGCTGCGGGGGCGGCGGTGGGTGTGGCGTCTGCGCGGGCTGCCGGTCGTCACCGGACGAAGCATGGCAGACGCCGGCAAGCCCGCACCGGCCCGGGCGCGACGGATCACCGGCGCCGGCAGCCCGTCCGTGTCCTCACCTCAGCAGCCACTTCTGGTTCTCCGTGGCGTCGTCACAGGTCCACTGCTGCAGCGGCGCGCCGTTCTCGGTACGCCCGTCGACCACGTCCAGGCACTTGCCGCTGCTGACGTTCACCAGCTGGCGCTCCTCGGTCAACCTGAACTTCTGCGCCGGAGTGCCGTTGCAGTCGGTCAGCTGGACCACCGCGCCGTCGTCGCTCGAGGCGTTGGCCACGTCCATGCACCGGCCGTCCAACCGGATGCTCTGGTCCGACCCGAAGGTCCAGAGCTGGTTGCGGTCCCGGCCGGCCAGGCAGTCCCGGATGAGCAGGCGCGGCGAGCCGGGCGCGTCGAGGTCCTTGGCGTCCAGACACCTGTCGCTCGCCACGCCGACGATCCGGCTGCCGGGCTTACGCGGGACGGGGCTCACCGTGTCCACCGACGGATCCGCCTGCGGCGTCCGCGGCGCGTCGGCGTTCGTCGGGACGTCCGTGTTCGGCCGGTCGCCGTCCGGCTTACCCGAGTCCGCGCTGAACCCCGCGGTGACCTTCTGGAACGCGCTCGCGCTGGCGGCCCAGAGTTCCTCCGGCGCCGACCAGAGGATGCGGAAACCCTGCTGGCCCGCGGTCGCGAAGGTGCGCTGACGCGCGTGGACGACGGTGCCGCTGTCGGCCGTGTAGACCCACTCCCAGTCGGCGGCCCGAAGCCCGTAGTTGACGGCGACGATCTCGATCCGGCGGTAGTCGCGGTACGTCCCGTCGACCGCGTCCGTCTCCCGTTCGGTCAGCTCGGCCACAGGATCGCCGCCGGGCGCGTCGCCCCGGCTCACGGCGAGCATCCGCTCTCCGTCCGGCTCGTGGAACTCGACAGTCGTCCCGTGCCGGACGATCCGCCAGTCCCGCGGCGCCGGCACGGAGTAGCCGCTGCGGTCCCGGTAGACGGACCAGGCGAGCGCCCCCGGCGCCGGGGAGGTCGACGAGTCCGACGCGGCCGTCTGCGGGCCGGCGGCGTCCACCATCTCGCCCACGTCGGCACCGTCATCGGACGTCCCACGGTTGGCCAGGGGAATGCCGATTCCGAGCCCGAGCAGCAGCAGGCCGGCGAGCACGCCGACCAGCAGGGACCGTCGGCGGCCCGCCGCGGTGATCGGGGACGGCCCGCCCTCGGTCGCCCCGGTCGGCGACGAGCCCCGGTCGGAGGCGACGGAAGCCGGCAGCGTGGCCGGCACCTCGGAAGTGGGCGGCTCGGCGCCGGCCGACTCCGGCGAGGACGCCGTCCGGGACCCGCTCGGTAGGCCCCCGGGGTGCTGCGGCACCAGTTGGGTCTTCGCGCTGAGCGCCACGTGCTGCGGCGCCTCGGCGAGCATCCGGCGCAGTGACTGCTCCGCGGTGTCGGCGTCCATCCGCTCGGCCGGGTCCTTGCGGAGCAGCCCCTCCAGCAGCGGCAGGAGCGGACCCGCGTGGCGGGGCCGGGGCGGCGGTTCGGTGACGAGCGCGGTGAGGCTCATCATGCTCGACGGCCGGGCGTACGGCGACTGGCCCTCGACGGCCGCGAAGAGGGTGGCCCCGAGCGACCACAGGTCACCGGCCGGGCCGACGACGTTCTTCATGGCCCGCTCGGGCGACACGTACGCGGGCGAGCCGAGCACGACGCCGGTGAGGGTCAGGTTCGAGTCCTCGACAGCGGTGGCCAGACCGAAGTCGGTGAGCACGATCCGACCGTCGGCGCCGATGAGGATGTTGGCCGGCTTGACGTCGCGGTGCACGAGCCCGGCGCGGTGGGCGGCGCGGAGCGCACCGAGCACGGCCAGCCCGATCTCGGCCGCCCGCAGCGGCGCGATCGGACCCTCGCGGGTGATCACGTCGTGCAGCGACCGGGACGGCACGTACTCCATCACGATCTGCGGGTCGCCGTCCGCGCTCAGCAGCACGTCGAAGACCTTGACGGCGCTCACGTGGTCGAGTCGGGCGATGGCGCGCGCCTCGCGCAGCGACCGCACCCGCAATTCCTGCCGCGCCTGGTCGGTCAGGTTGGGCGGCGGAACGATTTCCTTGATGGCCACGTCCCGGTGAAGCATGCGGTCACGGGCTTTCCACACCCGACCCATTCCGCCCTGGCCGAGCAGCTCCACGACGTCATACCGATCGGTAACAAGGAGTGGTACGTTCTCCGGCACGCGGGCGAGGCTACCTGCCCGATCCGGCGACTATTTTCACGCCGCCGCCAACGGGCCTTTTGTGATCGGGATCATCCCTGCCCAGCCCACCGATCACGCCGCCGATCGAGCTCATCAGGTAACGACGGTCAAGCACACCGTGAGGATTTTCGAGGCCGATTCCCATCGGCTCCGGACACGCCGGCAATCATCGATGCCGAGGCGTCACCAACAGTCACCGGAGTAACACTTTCGACGGTGAGTCGTGAACTCCGCCCGCCCCGAGGTCGGCGAATGGCGGAAATCAACCGGCGCCGCACCGAGCCGCATCCCGGCCGCATTCACTCCCCCGTTTCGGCGAGCACGCGACGCCGGGACAGCCGACGACCGCCGGGTGGCCCCGATCCGGCGCCACACCACTGCGGACGGATGACCGCGTACGACGCGACGCAGCCGCCCGGGCCAGCGGGCACGTTCCGCCCGATCCGCCCGAATCGATGTTCTACGCTCAGCCGGGAGGTCGTCGCGCGACGCCGGCCACGGACCGGACGGGACGTCGCCATCGGCCTCCGCTTCGAGACGCCGTCCGCAACCATCACGCTCGCGACGCGCTGTCCCGCGCATCGCACGACCGCCGAAAGACTCGCTCATGACGACCAGCGACATCCCGACCCCGATCCAGGCGTTCATCGACGCCACGAACCGCGCCGACTCGGACGCCTTCGTCGCCGCGTTCACCGACGACGCGTACCTCAACGACTGGGGCCGCGAGTTCCGCGGCCGCGACGGCGTCCGCGACTGGGACCGCACCGACAACATCGGGGTGCAGTCGCACTTCGAGTTCAAGGGGATCAAGCCCGGTGCCGAGCCGGAGAGCTACGTGGTGACGCTGACGGTCTCCGGCAACGGATACAACGGCACCGGCCCGATGACCTTCCACCTGCGTGACGGTCTGATCTCCAGCCTGCGGATCAGCGGCTGATCCGACAGCCGCCGCCCGGCGGCGGTGGCCCGGCCCGGGATCAGTCGACGCCCCGGGCGGTGAGGGCGTCGGCGAGGTCGTCGGAGTGCTTGAGCGCCATGACGAGCAGGGGCACGACGAAGGCCAGCGGCTGCACGGGTACGCCACGCGCGCGTTGCGCCTCGCGGACCTGTACGGCGAAGCCCGCGATGACCGGCACGGTGGTGATGGTCATCGAGAGCATGAGGGCGATCCGGCTCGGGTTGACCCCGAGCCGGCGCAGCGGCCCGAGGGCTCGGGCGACGGCGTCGATCAGATCCTCGGTGCGGGTCGTGAGGGTGACCAGGGCGGCGAGGAGGACGACCACGACGACCCGGGTGATGTTGACCGCCGCCGCCGGCAACGACAGGAAGACGGCCTGGGGCACGAGCATGACGAGGACGAGCCAGCGCAGGCCCCGCAGCTGCCGGCCGAGTTCGGGCAGCCCCAGGCCGGTCAGCAGGTAGCCGCCGAGCACGAGCGCGGCAGCCCCGGCGAGCAGCCACGGACTCGCCGGGGCGAGTGAGATCGTCAACGCGAGCGCCATGACGGCGAGCAGCTTCGGGCCGGCGGGCATCCGGTGCAGGACACTGCCGCCCGGCCGGTACATCGTGATCAGCGCTGCTCCTCCTCGTACCGGGCGACGACGGCCACCGGGTCTCCGTGGTCCACCAGCGTGCCGGCCTCGAACCGGAGCGCGACGTCGCAGCGGACGGCGAGCCGGGGATCGTGGGTGACGATGACGAGCTGCTGCGGCATCTCGTCGAGCAGGAACCCCGCGATGCGGCGGCTGTTCGCGGCGTCGAGGTACGCGGTCGGTTCGTCGGCGACGACGAGGCCGGGCTCGCGGATCAGCACCGCGCAGAGCGCGAGGAGTTGCTTCTGCCCACCGGAGAGGGTCTGGGCGGGCGCGTCGGCCTGCTCGGTGAGGCCGAAGCGGTCGAGCGCCGCGGCGACCCGCGCCTGGATCTCCGGACGGGAGAGCCCCTGCCCGCGCAGGGAGAAGCCGACGTCCTCGGCCACGGTCGGCATGATGATCTGCGCGTCCGGATTGCTGAAGACGAAGCCGACCCGGCGGCGCACCCGCTTCGGTTGCCGGGCCGGGTCGATCCCGTGCACCCGTACCTCCCCGCGGGTCGGGGTGACGAGACCGTTGAGCATCCGGGCGAAGGTCGACTTTCCGGAGCCGTTGGCGCCGATCACGGCGATCCGGCGGTGGTCGAGGTCGAGTGAGAGATCGCGCAGCACCGGCCGACCGGAGAACTCGACCGAGACGTCCTCGAAGCGGATCCCGGAGTTCACCGGACCACCTCGAAGAGGGCGGCCACGCCGATCCCGCCACCGACGGCCGCCGTGGCGAGGCCGAGCGTCCCGGCCGGGGCGCCCGATCGCACCAGCCGGGAGAAGAGGCGCACCACGCCGACCGCTCCGCTCGCGCCCCAGGGGTGACCGAGCGCGAGCGCGCCCCCGTCGGCGCAGACGCGGTCGTCGACCTCGTCACCGGCGGCCAGACCGAGTCGGGTGAGCACAGCCAATGTCTGCGCGGCGAACGCCTCGACGATCTCGACGGCGGCGACGTCGGCGAGGGTCACGCCCGCGCCGCGGAGCAGGGTCTCGACCGCGGGCACTGGCCCGATCCCGGGCAGGGCCGGGTCGCAGCCGACGGTCGCGCTGGCGACCAGGGCGAGCCCCGGCGCGCCACCACGGGCGCCGGCCGGCACGATCGCGACCGCCGCGGCGCCGTCGCTGTTCCGGCAGGAGTTGCCCGCCGTGACGGTGCCGCCGTCGGCCGCGTCGGGGAAGAGCGCCGGGAACCGGTCGAGCATGGTGGGGATACGTGGACGTGGACCGCTGTCGCGGGTGAGCCCGTCGAGTGGCACGAGTTCGTCGTCGAAGCCGCCCCGCTCCCGGGTCGCGGACGCGAGCCGGTGACTGCGCGCGGCGTAGCGGTCCTGGCGGTCGCGGCTGACGGCGTCGCGCACGGCGAGGTCCTGGGCGGCGCGCACCATGTCCGGGTCGGCGAAGCCGGCGGGGGCGAACGGCGCCCTGGTGTACGCGACCCCGCCGGCGATGCGGGTCGGCGCGGTGGAGGCGCTCTCGGTGCCGCCCGCGATGCGGGCGCGAGCGTCGCCGGCCCGGATCGCGTCGGCGGCGGTGACGATCGCGGCCAGGCCGCTCCCGCACTGCCGGTCGAGAGTCATTCCCGGCACCGAGACATCGAGCCCGGCGGCGAGCGCCGAGAGCCGCGCGATGTTGCCACCCGGACCCATGCAGTTGCCGAGCACGACGTCGCCGATCTCCAGCGGCGTGGCCGTCGCCCGCGCGGCGTCGTCGACGCAGGCCCGGACGACGGGAGCAGCCAGCCGCTCCACGGTGACCTCGGCGAGCTGGGCCCCCTTGCCGGCGATCGGGGTGCGCCGCGCCGCGACGACGACCGGGAGAGCGTGGGCGGGCTCAGACAACGCGGCTCACCGTCCCCTCGATCGCGTCCTGCCTGATCCGGTTCCGGGCGGGCTTGCCGGTGGCGGTACGCGGCAGGCGCTCGGTCCAGAACCAGCGGCGGGGCAGGTGCGTGCCGGACAGCAGCGCGCCCGCCCGGCTGCGCAACTCGCGGACCGACGGCGGCCGGGCGCCGGGGCCGGTCTCGATGACCGCGGCGACGAGCGATCCCGCCCTCGTGTTGGGCAGCCCGAAGACCACCGCGTCCTCGATCCCGTCGATCCGCTGGAGTGCCGCTTCGACGTCCTCCGGGATCACCGTCGCCGCGGCGGTCAGGATGGCGCCGTCGCTGCGCCCACGGAACCGCAGCGGATCGGCCTCGTCACCGCCGACCAGGTCACCCACCGTGCCCCAGCCCTGCTCGTCGCGGCGGAACGGCCCGGGGACCGTGCCGAGGTACCCGCCGGCGAAGTACGGGGACCGGACCCAGAGCACGCCGTCGTCGACGCGGGTCTCGACCCCGTCGAAGGGGCGCAGCCCGCGGCCGTCGGGGTCGACGGCGACGAAGGAGAGCTCGGCCGCCCCGTAGTAGGAGACCAGCCGGATACCGGCCGCCTCGCTCCTGCTCCGCAGGTCCGGGTCGAGCCGGGCGCCACCGACCAGGGCGACGCGGAGCCGGTGCGCCAGGCCGGCCTCGATCCGTTCGAGGACGCCGCGCAGGGCGTACGGCGTGCCGTGCAGCACCGTGGCGTGCGCGAGGTCCGGGTCGGAGACGGTGTGCGTCCGGGGCAGGAGGATGCTCGCGCCGACCGCGCGGGCGTGGACGACGGAGAACATCGTCACCGACGAGACGAGCGGCGAGGGGAGGTAGACGACGTCGTCGGCGGTGAGGTCGCAAAGCCGCTCGACTCCCGGGTACGACGTGGACCAGGAGTCGTGGGTGCGGACGATCACCCTCGGCGTCCCGGTGCTGCCCGAGCTGAAGGTGGCCCATGCCATGCCCGGTACGGGATCCGCCTCGGCGACCGTGGCGACCAGGCGGGCCCAGTACTCGCCGTGCCACCGGTCGTCGCCGATCAGTGGCACACCGCCCGCCGCCCGCACGGCGAGGGCCGTGGTGAGGGCGGCGACCCGGTCGGCGTCGAGGATCGGCACCACGCGACCGGGCGCGTCCACTCCTGCCGCCCCGGCGGCCGCGATCCGCTCGCTCAGCTGCGCGTCGGTCAGCGCGGTCGGCCCGCAGCGGACGGCGGCTCGTTCGCTCGTCACCGTACGCTCGCATCGGTCCGCGGCTGCGCGGCCCGCGGCCGGGGCGCGGCCGTCGTCGCGGGACCGAACGCCCGGGGGTACGCACGCCAGAGCGCCATGGCGACCGCCGTCGCGATGAGCACCTTCAGCAGGTCTCCGGGGAGGAAGACGGCGCTGGACAGGGCCGTCTTCCCGAGCGGGAGCCGGGTGACGAGCGCCTGGACCGGGATGCCGACCGCGTAGACCACGAGCGCGCCGCCGATGAGGCAGCCGAGGGCCGTCCGCCACCACGTCGGCGGCCGGTTGCCGAATCTCGCGATGGCCCCCACCACGAAGGCTCCGGCGACCCAACCGAAGAGGAAGCCGGCCGAAGGGCCGACGAAGACGCCCGCCCCACCACGGCCACCCGACAGCAGCGGCAACCCCGCGAGGACGAGCACCAGGAAGAGCGTGACGGCCGCCGCGCCCCGCCAACGTCCCAGGACGGCGCCGGCGAGCATCACGCCGAGTGTCTGCGCTGTGATCGGCACGGCTCCGCCGAAGACCGAGATCGCGCCGGGGATACCCAGGACCGCCAGGATCGCGGCGAAGACCACGATCCTCGTGACGTCCCGCGTGTCGAGACTGCGACGTCGCTCCATGATCGGCTCCTTCTCCGCCCGCGTGGGTCACCCGAGGACGGCCTCTCGCCCGGCGGCAGGGCGCAGGCGTTCGGACGACATGGAGAACGGCGTTCACCTGAACACCGTTCTCCTGAACGGCGTTCACTATACTTGCGGGATGCCGAGGCAGGAAAGCACAGCCGCGTACGCCCGCAACTCCCGTGACGACGTCGTCGAGGCGGCCCTGGGCATCCTGGACCAGCAGGGACTGCCGGACCTCACGATGCGTCACCTCGCCGCTACACTCGGCATCCAGCCGAGCGGCCTCTACTGGCACTTCCCCAACAAGCAGGCACTCCTGGCCGCGGTCTCCGACCGGATCATCGCGGGCGCACGCACCGTCGACACCACCGGACGCAGCTGGCAACACCGGGTGCGGGCGGAGGCCGGCGCCCTGCGTGACGCGCTCCTCGCGTTCAAGGACGGCGCCGAGGTCGTCTCGAGCACCCTCGCCCTCGGCCTCGGCGCGGAAGGGCTCCAACGGCGCCTCGCCGGGGCCATCGACGCCGGCGGATTCGATGAGGAGACCAGCGAACTCGCCGCCGCCACCATGGTCCACTTCATCGTCGGCCACGCCTTCCACGAGCAGCAGCGCATCCAGGCCGACAGCCTCGGCGCCGTCGCCCACGCGCACGCCCTCGACCGGAAGGATCCCACGGAGGCCGCCGGCCGCCCGGAAGCGTTCGACTTCGGAGTCACGCTCCTCATCGCCGGGCTCGAGATGCGGCGGACGCACCAGCCGACCGCTCCGGCGCCCGCCGACGGGCCCTAGAAGTCGGCCGTTCGGGCGGCTCCGGGTTCAAGGGCTACGGGCACCGGAAGCCCCGGACCGACCCCGCCACGCCGGAGGTGCCCAACGCTGCGGTCGGCCGCGCACGGCAGGGCTACTGCGCCGGAGCCCCCGGACCGACCTCGCCGTGCCGGAGGTGCTCGGCGTTGCGGTCGGCCTCGCCACGAGCGTGGGCGGCACCGGCGCCCGGGTCCTCGGTCCGGCGCCCCTCGACGTCCTGGTACGCCTCGCCGCGCTCGAGCGCCTCGTCCTCCTGCTGCCGCCGGCTCTTCTCAGGTGTGCTCATCCCACCCCCCTACCCCCCAC
>NZ_SMKG01000216.1 GCF_004348525.1 Micromonospora sp. 15K316
CCGCCAGGCCCACCACGAGCGCCGCGCCCCACGCGATCCGTCGGCGGCGGGACCAGCCCACCCGCCGCTCCGGGACGGCGGCGGGGTCCCGGTTGCTGAGCTGGATGGGTTCCTCGGTCAGCTCGACGGGCTCCGGGCCGTCGAAGTGCTGGCGCTCGGTGAGATGTGCGTCGGACATAGCCGACACCGTACGCGAATGGCAGGTGGCGCACGTCAGGTCCGCCGAAGCCCTCCGTAGACTTTCTCGGGTGACCGAGAGACTCGATGCCCGACGCCCCGACGCCCCCACCCTGCCCGGCCAGTACCAGCCGGGTGAGGTAGAGCAGCGACGGTACGAGCAGTGGGTAGCCGCCGGCCACTTCCGGGCGTCGGCGGAGAGCGACAAGCCCCCGTTCACCATCGTCATCCCCCCGCCGAACGTCACCGGTTCGCTGCACATGGGGCACGCGTTCGAGCACACCCTCATGGACTCGCTCAACCGCCGCAAGCGGATGCAGGGCTTCGAGGCGCTCTGGCTGCCCGGCATGGACCACGCCGGCATCGCCACCCAGAACCTGGTCGAGCGGCAGCTCGCCGGCGAGGGGCTGTCCCGGCACGACCTGGGCCGGGAGAAGTTCGTGGAGCGGGTCTGGCAGTGGAAGGCCGAGTCCGGCGGCGCGATCCTCGGCCAGATGCGGCGCCTCGGCGACGCGGTCGACTGGGACCGGGAGCGCTTCACCATGGACGCGGGGCTGTCCCGGGCCGTCCAGACCATGTTCAAGAAGCTCTTCGACGACGGCCTCATCTACCGGGCGAACCGGATCATCAACTGGTGCCCGCGCTGCCTCACCGCGCTGTCGGACATCGAGGTGGAGCACACCGACGACGACGGCGAGCTGGTCTCGATCCGCTACAGCGACGACGTGGTGGTGGCCACCACGCGGGCCGAGACGATGCTCGGTGACACCGCGGTGGCCGTGCACCCGGACGACGAGCGGTACCAGCACCTGATCGGCACCGAGGTGCCGGTGCCGCTCACCGACCGGCGGATCCCGATCGTCGCCGACGAGCACGTCGACCCGAGCTTCGGCACCGGCATGGTCAAGGTGACCCCGGCGCACGACCCGAACGACTTCGAGATCGGCCAGCGGCACGACCTGCCCGCCCTGACGATCATGGACGAGCGGGGCATCATCACCGCGCCCGGCCCGTTCGAGGGGCTGGACCGGTACGAGGCCCGCCCGGCGATCGTGGCCGCGCTGCGCGAGCAGGGCCTGATCGTCAACGAGAAGCGGCCGTACGTGCACGCGGTCGGGCACTGCTCGCGGTGCAAGACCACCGTCGAGCCGCGCCTGTCGCTGCAGTGGTTCGTGAACACCGCGCCGCTGGCCAAGGCCGCCGGTGACGCCGTGCGGGACGGGCGGGTGAAGATCGAGCCGGCCGAGCTGGCGAAGCGCTACTTCGCCTGGGTCGACAACATGCACGACTGGTGCATCTCCCGTCAGCTCTGGTGGGGCCACCGCATCCCCGTCTGGTACGGGCCGGACGGCGAGATCGTCTGCGTCGGCCCGGACGAGCAGCCGCCGACCGGCGAGGGCTGGCGGCAGGACGAGGACGTCCTTGACACCTGGTTCTCCAGCGGTCTCTGGCCGTTCTCGACCCTGGGCTGGCCGGAACGCACCCCGGACCTGGCGAAGTTCTACCCGACCAGCGTCCTGGTCACCGGGTACGACATCCTCTTCTTCTGGGTCGCCCGGATGATGATGTTCGGGCTGTACGCGATGGACGGGGTGCAGCCCTTCGACGTGGTCGCCCTACACGGCATGGTCCGCGACGAGCACGGCAAGAAGATGTCCAAGTCGTTCGGCAACGTGGTCGACCCGCTGGACTGGATCGACCGGTTCGGTGCCGACGCCACCCGGTTCACGCTGGCGCGCGGCGCGAACCCGGGCCAGGACGTGCCGGTCAGCGAGGAGTGGTGCCAGGGCTCCCGCAACTTCTGCAACAAGCTCTGGAACGCCACCCGGTTCGCGCTGATGAACGGCGCGCACACCGACGGGCCGCTGCCGGCCGCCGAGCAGCTCTCCACCGTCGACCGGTGGATCCTGTCCCGGCTCGCGCACGTCACCGCCGAGGTCGACGAGCAGTTCGAGGCGTACGAGTTCGCGAAGATCTGCGACCTGCTCTACCACTTCGCGTGGGACGACGTCTGCGACTGGTACGTCGAGCTGAGCAAGCCGGTGCTCGCCGAGGGCGGGCCGGCCGCCGAGGTTTCCCGCCGGGTGCTCGGGCACGTGCTGGACCAGCTGCTGCGGCTGCTGCACCCGGTGATCCCCTTCGTCACCGACGAGCTGTGGACCGCGCTCACCGGCGCGGAGAGCGTGATGGTGGCCGCCTGGCCGGTGGCCGACCGTACGCTCGTCGACGACGCCGCGGAGGCGGAGGTCGGCACCCTGCAGCGGGTGGTGACCGAGATCCGCCGGTTCCGCTCCGACCAGGGGCTGCGGCCGACGCAGCGGGTCGCCGCCCGGCTCGACGGTCTCGCGCCGGCGGGCATCGCCGCGCACGAGCCGTTGATCCGGTCGCTGGCCCGGCTCGACGCGGCCGGTGACGACTTCACGGCGAGCGCGACGCTGGCCATGCCGGGCGATGTGAGCGTGGCCCTGGACACCCGGGGCTCGATCGACGTCGCCGCCGAGCGGGCACGGCTCACCAAGGACCGGGCGGCCGCCGAGAAGGAGGTCGCGCAGGCCCGGGCGAAGCTCGACAACCCGGCGTTCGTCGGCAAGGCCCCGGAACACGTGGTCGCCAAGATCCGTGAGCGACTGGCGGTGGCCGAGGCGGACCTGGTCCGCGTCGACGCCGCGCTGGAGGCGCTGCTTTCATGACCGATCACCACGCCTTCGCCGAGGTGGAGGCCGAGCTGGCCGAGCGGGGCTTCACCCGGATGGTCTTCGAGCTGGACCGGATCGAGTCCCTGCTCGACCTGCTCGGCAGCCCGCAGCGGGCGTACCCGTCGATCCACCTGACCGGGACGAACGGCAAGACGTCGACGGCCCGGATGATCGACTCCCTGCTCCGGGCGTTCGGCCTGCACACCGGCCGCTACACCAGCCCGCACCTGGAGACCGTCCGGGAGCGGATCAGCCTGGACGGGGAGCCGGTCAGCGAGGAGCGGTTCGTCGCCACCTACCGGGAGGTGGCCCCGCTCGCCCGGCTGGTCGACGAGCGCTCGGCGGAGCCGCTCACCTACTTCGACATGACCACGGCACTGGCCTTCGCGACCTTCGCCGACGCGCCCGTCGACATCGCGGTGGTCGAGGTGGGGCTCGGCGGGGCCGAGGACTCGACGAACGTGCTGCAGGCCGGCGTCGCCGTGATCACCCCGATCGGGCTGGACCACACCGAGTGGCTCGGCGACACGATCGAGGACATCGCGCTGCACAAGGCCGGGATCATCCACCCCGGCGCCACCGTCATCTCCGCGGCGCAGGAGGAGGAGGCCGCCCGGCCGATCCTGGAGCGTTGCGCCGAGGTGGGGGCCACCATCGCCCGGGAGGGCTCGGAGTTCGGTGTGCTGCGCCGGGCGGTCGCCGTCGGCGGGCAGGTGCTGACCCTGCAGGGCCTCGGCGGCGTCTACGAGGAGGTCTTCATCCCGCTGCACGGCGCCCACCAGGCGCAGAACGCGGCGGTGGCGCTCGCCGCGGTGGAGGCCTTCCTGGGCGCCGGCGCCCGGCGGCAGCTCGACATCGAGGCGGTCCGCGAGGGGTTCGCGGCGGCGAGCTCGCCGGGCCGGCTGGAGCGGGTACGCAGCGCCCCGACGATCCTGCTCGACGGCGCGCACAATCCGCACGGGATGGCCGCCACCGTCACCGCCCTCCAGGAGGAGTTCGCGTTCAGCAAGCTGGTCGCGGTCGTCGGCGTGCTCGGCGACAAGGACGCGCCGGCCCTGCTGGAGCTGCTGGAACCGGTGGTCGACCAGTTGGTGGTCACCCGCAACAGCTCGCCCCGGGCGATGCCGGCGCGGGAACTGGCGGCGCTGGCGGCCGAGGTCTTCGGACCCGAGCGGGTCGAGGTGGCCGAGGAGATGCCGGACGCGATCGAGACGGCGGTGGCGCTGGCCGAGGAGGACGTACCGGGGGAGCTGAGCGGGGTGGGCGTGTTGATCACCGGATCGGTGGTGACCGTGGCCGACGCCCGCCGGCTGTTGAAGCGATGACCGAGCCCGAGCAGCGCCGCCCCTCCGGGCTGCGTAACCCGCAGCGGTCGGTCCGCAGCCTCGGCGCCGCCACCCTGGCCATCGAGGCCTTCGTGCTGCTGCTCGCCATCCAGCCGATCCGGGTGGTCGGGGGTGACCTCGGCGGCAGCGCGATAGGCGTGGTGGTGGCGCTGGCGGTGCTGGCGGTGGTACTCGCCGGCATGATGCGACGCCCGTGGGCGTGGCACGCCGGCACCGTCCTCCAGGGACTGCTGCTCCTCTCCGGCCTGCTGCACTGGTCGCTGCTGGTGCTGGGCATCATCTTCGCCCTCGCCTGGGGCTACGCGCTGCACGTGCGCCGGGTCATCCTCGGCTGATCCGCCCCGCCGTTGCGTCCGCCCCGATCACGGCGCACGCTCTCACCGAAAGAGTGGCCATTCCGTCAGGAATGGCCACTCTTTCCGTGTACGAGGCGTCTCAGGTGGCGGGGTGGGTCAGGCGTCGGCGCGTTCGCGCAGCTGGGTGAGGGCGATGCCGTGGCCGTCGGGGTCACGGAAGGCCGCCGCCCACACCTCGAACTTGGTGCCCCGGTTGACCACACGAGGGGCGTACGTGAACCGCACGCCCGAGTCGCGTAGCCGCCCGTACGCCGCCTGGATGTCGTCCACCTCGAGGTTGACGTGCACCAGCCGGCGGCTCACCGGCGCCGCCTCGGTCACCTGGCGCAGCACGAGCCGGGTCGCGCCCGAGGCGAGCAGCGCGTTGCCGCTGCCCTGGTCGATCTCGGTGAAGCCGAGCACGTCCCGGTAGAAGCCGAGCGACCGGGACAGGTCGGTGACCAGCACCGTCAGACCGATCCCGCTGATCGGCGCGGCGGGGTCGGACCTGTCGTCCGCGGGGTCGTCGCCGAAGATCGCCTCGTCCAGGTCGGTCGGGGCGACCCGCTCGTCGCGAGGCTCGCGAGCCGGGGTCGGCTCGTCCAGCGGCAGGTCGAGCGGGTCGAGCGGATCGTCCCGGACGGCCTCCGGGGCGGTGGCCGGAGTGGTGGCCGCCGGCGTGACGGCGTCGAAGTCCTCCTCGGCGGGTGGGCGTGGGGCCGGGGTGGCCCGGCGCGGCAGCGGGTTGCCGACCGGCGGCTCGACGAGAGTGCCCTCCAGCACGACCGGTCCGCCCGGGCGCTGGTGCACCACGACCGGCTCGCGCTCCTCCGGCGGGCCCGGGTCGTCGCGCAGCGGGTCACCGGCGAGCGGGTCGCCACCGAGCGGATCGCCGAGCGGGTCGCGGAAGTCGTCGTCGACGGAGCGACCCGCCCACGGCGGGGCATCCTGGGCGATCAGCACCTCGTCCACCGGCTCGGGGCCGGCGTACTCGGGCGGCAGGTCGGCGGCGGCCGCGGCGGTCTCGGCGTGTGTGGGCACCTCGTCCCAGAGCACCCGGACGTGCCGCTGGTCGTCGAGCGCCACCCGGATGGGCAGGGTCTGCCCGAGCGACGGCCACTTGGCCACCGGCACCCGTGGTTCGATGATCTTCTTGCTGCGGGGCGGCAGCCCCGGCGCGTCGATGACCAGTTGCAGCTCGCACCGACCGAACGCGTACTGGGTGGGCGGCTCGGAGGCGCTGTGCACGTGCCCCTCGCCGATCACCCAGGTGCGTCCGCCGGCGCGTACGGTGGCGAGCGCGATCGCCAGCACCAGCAGCGCGGTGCCGAGCGCCACGATGGGCCAGCTCGTCATGCCGAGGCCGAAGAGCATCACGAAGGTGGCCACGGTGCCGAGCACCGCGGCGATCAGCTTGCGTACCGGTGCGATGGGCCGGCTCCCGCCATTCGCCACAGTGGACCTCCCGGGGGTCAAGGGCCAGGCTAGGCCGCGGCGGCCACCGGGGGAAAGGCCAGCCGCCGCGCCGGCGCCGGGGCCGGGTCGCTAGGCTGACCGTACCCAGCCAGGCCCGCTTCCGCGCACAGGAGGAACCCAGCGTGTCCAGCAGCATCCCCGAGGAGCGCACGCTCGTACTGATCAAGCCCGACGCGGTTCGCCGTGGTCTGGTCGGCGAGATCATCTCGCGTTTCGAGCGCAAGGGACTGCGGATCGACGCCATGGACGTCCGGACCATGGACGCGGCGCTGGCCGACGAGCACTACGCCGAGCACGTGGACAAGCCCTTCTACCCGCCGCTGCACGCCTTCATGACCGGCGGCCCGCTCGTCGCCCTGGTGCTCTCCGGCGACCAGGTCATCGACGTGGTCCGCAACCTGGTCGGCGCGACCGACGGGCGGCGGGCGACCGCCGGCACCATCCGCGGCGACTTCTCCCTCTCCAACCGGGAGAACCTGGTGCACGCCTCCGACTCCGTCGACAGCGCCAAGCGCGAGATCGCGCTCTGGTTCCCCGAGCTGGCCTGACGTCGTCCGCCGGGCTCAGGCCGGCGGGACGGTCACCTTCTCCGGATCGCCGACCACGAACAGGTCGGTGATCCGGCCGGCCGCGCCGGCCAGGGTCAGCACGCCGGCTGGCACCCGGCCGCCACCGCGTCGGCGGCGTTCGCACCCGCGTCGGCCGCCGCCGCACTGCTCACTCCTGCGTCGAAGGCTGCTTCCGGGTCGCCACCAGGATCCTGTTCCACACGTTGATCGTCGCGATGGCCATGATCAGGTCGATGAGTTCCTCCTCCGACCAGACCTTGGCGGCGGTCTCCCAGACGTCGTCCGGCACGCCGTCCTCGCCGAGGCGGGTGACCGCGTCGGTCAGCGCGAGCGCGGCCCGCTCCCGCTCGTCGAAGAACGGCGTCCACACGCATGACTACCTCCCCTTTTCGTGTCCGACACCGCCAGGACGGGTGGGCCGGTCGGGTTGTGACAGCCGGCGCCTGTGACCTCGCTCGTGCCGGTCGTCAGCCGCCGTTCCGGTGACGGCCACTCGGGCCCCGGGAACCGGACACGTCCGGCCGGTACACCGACGGGATCAGTCCCCGATCCGGGAGGAACGATGACCGAACTTGATCGACGTGCGGTACTGCGGGCCGGTGTGCTGGCCGGCGCCGGAGTGGTCGGCGGCGGGCTGCTCGGGGCGGCCGGCGCGACGGCCGCACCCGCGTGGCGCCCGGCCGGCCGGCCGGTGCTCACCCACGGTGTCCAGAGCGGAGACGCGACCGCGGAGTCGGCGTTGGTGTGGACCCGCGCCGACCGACCGGGCCGGATGCTGGTGGAGGTGAGCCGCCGGCCCGACTTCCGGGGCGCCCGGCGGCTCACCGGCCCGGTGCTCGACCCGTCCGACGACCTCACCGGCAAGGTGCGGCTGCGTGGGTTGCCCGCCGGCGAGCGGCTGCACTACCGGGTCCGGGTGGAGAGCCTCGACCGGCACGGGCTGGTCAGCGAGCCGCTGACCGGCACCCTGACCACCGCCCCCCGCGAGCGCGACCGCCGGGACGTCCGGTTCGTCTGGACCGGCGACATCGTCGGGCAGGGCTGGGGCATCGCCCCGGACTTCGGCGGCTTGTCGATTTTCCGGGCCATGCGGGCCACCCGCCCCGACTTCTACCTGTGCAGTGGGGACACCGTCTACGCGGACGGCCCGCTCAGCGAGACCGTGACCCTGCCGGACGGGCGGATCTGGCGCAACCTGGTCACGCCGGAGAAGAGCAAGGTCGCCGAGACGCTGACCGAGTACCGGGGGCAGTACGCGTACAACCTGCTCGACGAGCACCTGCGCCGGTTCGTCGCCGAGGTGCCGCAGGTCAACCAGTGGGACGACCACGAGGTGACCAACAACTGGTACCCGGGCGAGGTGCTGACCGACGACCGGTACACCGAGCGCCGGGTGGACGTGCTCGCCGCCCGGGCCCGCCGGGCGTTCCACGAGTGGGTGCCCACCCCGCTGGACGGACGCCTCTACCGGCGGCTGTCGTACGGGTCGCGGCTGGACCTCTTCGTGCTGGACATGCGGACCTGGAAGGACCCGAACGACGGCAACACGTACGCCGACCCGAAGCGGGGGCTGCTCGGCCGGGAGCAGCGTGAATGGCTGATCCGGGAGCTGAAGCGGTCCCGGGCGACCTGGAAGGTGATCGCCGCCGACCTGCCCATCGGTGTGGTGGTTCCGGACGGGCCCGGTACCCAGGAGGGGGTGGCCCAGGGCGACCCGGGCGCGCCGGCCGGGCGGGAGCTGGAATTCGCCGAGGTGCTGCGGACCGCGCACCGGGCCGGGGTGACCGGCATCGTCTTCCTCACCGCCGACGTCCACTACACCGCCGCGCACCACTACGACCCGGCCCGGGCGGCGGTCGGCGACTTCACCCCGTTCTGGGAGTTCGTCTCCGGCCCGGCGCACGCCGGCGCGTTCGGGCCGAACGCGTTGGACGGCACGTTCGGCCCGGAGGCCGTGTTCGTGCACGCCCCGCCGCGGGCGAACACCTCTCCGGCCGAGGGCTTCCAGCACTTCGGTGAGGTGGGCATCGACGGCGACACCGGCGCGTTCACCGTCCACCTGCGAGACCGGGACGGCGTCTCGCTCTGGAGCCGGACGCTCCCGGCCCCGACCCGCTGACCCGGTCGGCGATCGACGGTGGCGGCCCGGAGCACCGGGCCGCCACCGGCTGCGGGAACCCGCCACCGCCCCGTCCGGGGCCCGCGGTTCGGCAGCACGTTCGGGTGACGGGGACGCCGTCCGCCGGTGCCGCCGGCCGCGCGTCGGGTACAGAGGTACGCGCGCCTGCGACCCGGCCCCACCCGAGCACCACCCGTTCGGGGATCTGGGGTACGTCCGCTACCGTGACACCGCCCGCACGTACACGACCTGCCGGAGGACCAGTGCCCCTGCTCTACACCATCGGCAAGCTCACCGTGGCGCCCACGATGCGGCTGGCGTTCCGCCCGACCGTGGAGGGGCTGGAGCACGTGCCGGAGACCGGTGGAGCGATCTTCGCCGGTAACCACCTCTCGGTCGCCGACGAGCTCTTCCTCGGCTCGGTGGTACCGCGGCACCTGGCGTTCTGGGCCAAGTCCGAGTACTTCAAGGGCGTCGGGCTGCGGGGGGCCTTCTCGAAGTTCGTCCTCACCGGGCTCGGTGCGATCCCCGTCGAGCGGGCCGGGGGACGGGCCGCGCTCTCCGCGTTCGACGCAGCCATCCCGGCGTTGAAGGCCGGCGAGCTGGTGGTCGTCTATCCGGAGGGGACCCGGTCGCCGGACGGGCGGCTGTACCGGGGGCGCACGGGCGCGGTGCGGCTGGCCGTCGCCGCCGGCGTGCCGATCATCCCGGTCGGCACGATCGGTACGGAGAAGGTGCAGCCGATCGGCGTCCGGATCCCGCGTCCCGGCACCGGCAAGGTCGTCGTCCGGTTCGGCAAGCCGCTGGACTTCACCGGGCGTCCGGACGACAGCGCCTCGTTGCGGGTCATGACCGACGAGGTGATGAGCGAGATCCAGAAGCTCACCGGCCAGGAGTACGTGTCGCGGTACGCGCCGATGCTGCGCGTCCAGCCGGATCAGACCCGCACCGACCCGGTCTGACCGGGCCGGATCAGCTCCGGTCCGGGCTCACGATCCGGCTGCGGAGCGTGTCGAGCAGGCCGGCGCTGTCCTGTACGGAGAGGCGGGTGAAGACGGCGGTGGCGATGCTGCCGTGGTCGACAGACGTGCAGACGACGACGGCGTCACCGTCGGCGCGTCCCACCGCGCAGCGCTGGTGCCGGCCGCGTACCCCCGTGTCGACGGTCTCGGCGGCGCCGAGCTGGTACTGCTGGGCGAGGCGCGCGATCTCGTCGTCCGCGGCTGATCCCGGGTCGAGCCGGAAACCGGTGCCGCCGAAGACGAGCACCTGCTTGCCGTCCGGGTTCGTGTAGACGCCGGCGAAGGTGTCCTCGGCCAGCAGGTGCGCCTTGCGTACCTCGGTCTCCAACTGCCGGGCGGCCTGCGTGCTGCGGCCGTCCTGGCGCAGCGACAGGTCGTCGACCTGGGCCGGGAGCGCGGCGTGGGCCGGGTACTGCGACCAGATCGGCAGGCCGTAGTACGCCGGGCAGCCGCAGCAGCAGGCGAGGGCGAGCAGCAGCAGCCACGGCCAGCGGCGCCGCTTCCGGACGGGGACCGGGACGTACCCCTTCGGCGCTCGCCAGCCGGGCGGCGGCGCGGCCGGCGGGGGCGTCTCCCGTCGCTTCGACCGGCGCTGCTTCGGCGGTGCGGCGGGGAGCGGTCGCGGTGCGGGCGGTGGGGCGGCC
>NZ_SMKG01000217.1 GCF_004348525.1 Micromonospora sp. 15K316
CCCTCGTACCGCGACAGCGCCGCCACCCACCCACCCCACCGCGTCGCCCGCTTCGCGCCGTTCTGGAACCGGGTGCTCACCGACGTGCCGGCCCTCGCCCCGGGCGGCGGCGCCGACGTCGGCACGGCCGAGGTCCGGGCACCGAGCGGCATCACCCAGGCTCGGGCGGGGGCGGTCGCCCGCGCCGTACGCAGCACCCCGTTCGTCGTCCTGTTCACCGCGTTCACCCGGGCCCTCGACCCGCTGCGCCAGGGCGAGGCCGTCGTTCCGGTACTCACCCACGGCCGGCGCCGCTCCGACTGGGACACCGTGGGGCTGTACATGAACGTCTTGCCGGTGCGGCTCGGCCCCTCGACGGTGAACGCGGTGCACGGCGCGTTCGCCGAGGCGTACGCCAACGAGATTCCGTTCCCGGTGCTGCTGGACGCGGTGCCGCAGGCCGACGCGCTCTTCACCGACGGCGGGCCGAGTCTGGCCCAGTTCGAGGTCATCCAGGTGCCCGCCGGCGGTGGGATCGAACCCTTGACGATCCCGCCCGGGCTCGGGCTGGGCGGCCCGGTGCTGCCGGTGAACGGGCTGACGTTCTGGCTCGAGCCGGGCGCCGGCGGCGCGTACACCGTCTGCCTGCGCCACCACCGCTCCTACCGGGAGGCCGAGATGCGCGCGTTGATCGGGCGGTTCATCGACCGATGGGAGGAGATCGATGCCCACGCGACCCGAGCTTGAGGCGATGTTGACCCGGCTGTGGAGCGAGAAGCTGAACGTCACACCGGTCGGCGTCGAGGACAACTTCTTCGCCCTCGGCGGAGACTCGCTGCTCGCCGCCGACCTGCTGATGGACCTCTACGACCGGCTCGGCGTCGAGGTCGACGCCGCGGTGCTCTTCCTCAAGCCGACCATCGCCGAGCTGGTCGACGAGGTACTGGCCGCATGAGAACCCCACCGTGCGGCCACACCCGCCCTCCGGGCAGGCTCCACCTCGCCGACCCCGACCTCCACGGCGTCGGAGACCCGCACAGCCTCTGGCGGGCGCTGCGCCGGTGGGATCCCGTCCGCTGGCAGCCGGTCGAGGGGCGCTCGGGCTTCTGGGCCGTCACCCGCTACGCCGACGCCAGGGCCGTTCTCAACGACCACAGCAGGTTCACCTCGACCGGCGGGGTGATGCTCAACATGCTCGGCCGTCCGGAGCCGGCCCAGAACCAGCAGTTCGCGGCGAGCGACCCGCCGCGACACGGCCTCATCCGCGGGCCGCTGCACCACCGGATGACCACCCGGGCGGTGGCCCGGCACGCACCCGCCATCCGTTCCTTCGTGCGGGAGCTGCTCCGGCCCGCCGACGGAGTGGTGGACTTCGCCGAGATCACCTCCGCCCTTCCGCTGGCTTTCCTGGGGCCGCTGATGGGCATTCCCGTCGCGGACTGGCCCGACCTGGCCCGGTGGGTGTCCATGTCGGTGGCCGAGCACGACCCCGACGTCGTGCTGCCGGACGGCCCGTCGGCGACCCTCGACCGGGGGCACCGGGAGCTCTTCGCCTACCTGCTCAACCTGGTGCTGGCGCACCGGCGGCACCCACGCGGCGACCTGGTGGACGTGCTGGGTGCGATGCCGCTGCGCCCCGGCGCGGTCGTGGCGAACTGTTACAGCCTGCTGCTCGGCGGCAGCGCCGCCATACCGCACGTGCCCCGCGCGACGCTGGCCGAGCTGATCCGCGCCGGGCGCTACGAGGACTGGGCCCGGCAGCCCGAGCGGGTCGACCGCGCGGTCGAGGAGGCGCTGCGCTTCACCTCACCGGCCGGGCACTTCATGCGGCTGGCGACCCGGGACACCAGCGTCGGCGACGTACCGATCGCGGCCGGCGACGCCGTCGTGGTGTGGCTCGGGTCGGCCAACCGCGACGAGTCCGTCTTCGCCGACCCCGACACGCTGACCCTGGACCGCCACCCGAACCGGCACCTCGCGTTCGGGGACGGGCGGCACTACTGCCTGGGAGCGGCCGTGGCGAGACTGACGCTGCGGGTCTTCTTCGAGGAGCTCTTCACCACCTTCGCGTCCTTCGAACTCGCCGGCGACATCGAGCGCGTCCGGTCGAACTGGCTGGGCGGTATCAAGCGGATGCCGGTCGAGGGCAGGCGGCGGTGATCCCCGAGACGCTGGCCGCCCAGCTGAGCACCCACGGGAACGCGCCGGCCGTGGTGGATCCGGAGCAGGCCCTGACCTACGCGGACCTGGACGGCCTCAGCGGCGCGGTCGCCGCCCACCTCCGGCGGCGGCACGTGGCCGTCGGGGAGCCGGTGATCGTGCACACCCGGCTGTCGCGGTGGGCCGTCGTGGCCATGCTCGGGGTGCTGCGGGCGGGAGCACGCTACGTCCCGGTCGACGCGGCGTTCCCGGCGGGCCGCCGGGAGCTGATGGCCTCGGGGAGCGGCGCCCGCGTCACCCTCACCGAGCAGCTGCTGGCGTCGCTGTCGCCGACCTCCTCGCCCTGGCGCGACGGACCCGACGCCTACACGATGTTCACCAGTGGGTCGACCGGCGTGCCCAAGGCGGTCACCGTGTCACGAGCGGCGCTGAGCTACTCGACCGGCGCCCGGCTGGCGTACTACGGCCTCCCGCCGAGGCGGTTCCTGCTCTGCTCGTCCATCTCGTTCGACAGCTCCGTCGCCGGCATCTACTGGACGTTGTGCACCGGCGGGACCCTGATCATCCCGAGCGACCGGCCCTTCGACGTGCGGGCACTGCTCCGCGCCGGCGACGCGCACCGGCCCACCCACACGCTGATGGTCCCGTCGCTGTACCGGCTGACGCTTCGGTCGCCGATACGCAGCCTCTCCACCGTGATCGTGGCCGGCGAGAGCTGCCCGCCCGACCTGGTCGACCTGCACTACGAGCGGATGCCGCAGGCGACGCTCTACAACGAGTACGGCCCGACCGAGTGCACAGTCTGGAGCACCGTGCACCGGTGCGCGGCGGGGGAGGACCCGGTCCCCATCGGCCGGGCCATCCCCGGCACCACGATCTCGGTCGACGACGGCGAGCTCTGCGTCTGCTCGCCCGGCGTGGTCTCCGGAGGTCCCGTGTACCGCACCGGCGACCGGGTCAGTGTGGGCGCGGACGGCCTGCTCCGGTACCACGGGCGGATCGACGAGCAGCTCAAGGTCGGCGGCGTGCGCATCGAACCGGCCGAGATCGAACACGCCCTGATGTCCCACCCGGCGGTGCTCCTGGCCGGCGTCGCCGTCCCCTACCAGGGTGTCGCGTTCGTGGTCTGCGCCGAACCGGTGGACCAGCAGACGCTGCGGGCGCATCTGCTCGACCGGTTGCCGGCGGTGGCCGTGCCCACCGTGTTCGAGCGGGTGCCGCGGCTGCCGAGCCTTCCGAACGGCAAGCTCGACCGGGGCGCCCTGAGCCGGACCGGCCGACCGGGGGAGCGCCACGATGGGCCGTCCGGTCAGGCTTCCGCCGAGCGGCGGAATTGCGACAGACAGGTTACATCGATGTCGTGTGATGCTCGGGGGGTTGACGGCTCGACCCACCGCCCGGATTGGCCGCACCCCACATGACGACCGAAAAACACGCCCCCGCAGCACCCGCCGGCGTCGGTGTCGCGGCGGCCGCCTCGTACGCCCGGACCGCCCGGATCGACGAGCTGCGCGCCACCGAGTACCGCCACCTGGACCGCGACGGCCGGGTCTACCTGGACTACGCGGGCGCCGGGGTGGCCGCCCGCGCGCAGGTCACCGCACACCACGACCGGTTGCTCGCCGGTCTCTACAGCAACCCGCACTCGGAGAACCCCACCTCCGAGGCGGCCGGATCACTCGTCGACTCGGCCCGACGCGCCGTGCTCGACTTCTTCCGCGCCGACCCGGCCGAGTACGCGGTCATCTTCACCCCGAACGCCAGCGGCGCCTGCCGCCTCGTGGCTGAGGCCTACCCCTTCGGGCGCGCCTGCCCGCTCGTGCTGACCTGGGACAACCACAACTCCGTCAACGGCATCCGGGAGTACGCCCGCGCCGCTCACGCGCCGGTCCGCTACGTGCCGGTGAGCGGGCCCGAGCTACGGGTGGCCGAATCCGACGTGACGGCCGCGCTGACCGCCGGCCCCAGCGGCCCGGCCGCCCGTCCCCGCCGGGACCGGTCCCGCGGCGCGGGACTCTTCGCGTACCCGGCGCAGAGCAACTTCACCGGCGTGCAGCATCCGCTGGCCTGGGTGGACCTGGCCCGACGGCACGGGTACGACGTGCTGCTCGACGCCGCCGCGTTCGCCCCGACGAACCGGCTCGACCTGAGCGTCGTCCGGCCGGACTTCGTCTGCCTGAGCTGGTACAAGCTCTTCGGCTACCCCACCGGCGTGGGGACGCTGCTCGCCCGGCGCGAGGCGCTGGCCCGGCTGCGTCGGCCCTGGTTCGCCGGCGGCACCATCCGCGCCGTCAGCATCCAGGGTGACTGGCACCAGCCGATGGGCGACGAATCGGGATTCGAGGACGGCACCCTCAACTTCCTCAGCATCCCCGACGTGGAGTTCGGGCTGCGCTGGCTCGACGCGATCGGAGTCGACCTCGTCCACACCCGCGTCGGAGTGCTCACCGAGTGGCTGCTGGGGCAGTTGACCGCGCGGCGGCACCGCAACGGTCGACCGCTGGTGCGCGTCTACGGACCGGCGACCGGGGAAGCCCGGGGTGGCACCGTGGCGCTCAACTTCCTGTATCCGGACGGCTCGCTCGTCGACGAGCGGCTCGTCGCGGTCGAGTCGTCGGCGGCCGGCTTCGCCCTGCGTACCGGCTGCTTCTGTAATCCGGGCTCCGCCGAGGCGGCCTTCGGGATCGACCCGGGCCTGCTGCGCCGCGCGATCCTCACGCACGCCGAGACGATCGACGCGCACCTCGCCACGCTGCGGCTGCCGACCGGCGGAGCGGTACGCATCTCCTTCGGGCTGGCCTCGACCGCGGCCGACGCGCAACGCTTCCTCTCCTTCGCCGAGTCGACCTACCTGGACCGGAGCGGCCCGGCCGACATCCGGTTGGCGGCACGGATCCGCTGCTGACCAGGGCCACCTGTCTCATGAGCGGATCGTGCGGGTGCCGATCGCCGCGCCCGGGCCCGTACGGGGTCCGCGCCGGCCGCGGATCGGGCGGTAGAGTCCCGACGGCTGGCCGGGCGAGGGAGGATCGGCCGGTCGTTCGAGGGGGAGAGCGTGCTGCACCTGAGGGTGATCGCGACGCCGGATCAGTCGGCCGCGGTCACCGACCTGCTGGTCGCCGAACGTGGCGTGACGCATCTGGTGGTGCTTCCGGGCGCCGCCCGCCAGCCCGCGGGTGACCTCATCACCTGCGACGTGGTCCGGGAGAGCGCGGACAGCGTGCTGCAGGGCCTGCAACGGCTGGGCGTGGAGGCGCAGGGCGGCATCGCGGCCGACGACGTCGAGCTGGCCATCTCGGTGGCCGCCGACCGGGCGGCGCGGGAGGCGCCCGGCAGCGGCGCCGACGCGGTGGTCTGGGACGAGGTCGCGGCGAAGACCGGTGAGCAGACCGAACTGAGCGGCACCTACCTGGTCCTGATCATCGTGGCCACCATGATCGCCGGGATCGGGGTGCTGCTCGACCAGCCGATCCTCATCGTCGGCGCGATGGTGGTCGGCCCGGAGTTCGGGCCGCTCGCGGCGATCTGCGTGGGGCTCCTGCGTCGCCGGTTCGACACCGTGTGGCGGTCGCTCCAGGCCCTCGTGGTGGGTTTCCTCGCCGCCATGGTGGCCACGGTGCTGAGCACCTGGGCGCTGACCGCCGTGGGCCTGGTCAACCGGGCGATGCTGCTGGCCGACCGTCCGCTGACCGACTTCATCTGGCGCCCGGACGCGCTCTCCTGGGTGGTGGGTCTGCTCGCCGGAGTCGCTGGCATGCTCTCGCTCACCTCGAAGAAGTCCGGCAGCCTCGTCGGCGTGCTGATCTCGGTCACGACGGTCCCGGCGGCCGCGAACGTCGCGGTCGCCGGGGCGTACGGCGTCTGGGACGAGGCGGGCGGCTCGGCCCTCCAACTGATCATCAACGTGTGCGCGATCGTACTGGCCGGGCTGCTCACCCTCGCCGTACAGCAGCTCTGGTGGTGGAACCTGGCCCGTCGTTCCCGGCGTCGGGCCACCGCATGAGCGGGACCCGTGGCGATCGATCCGGAAGATGCTGGCAGACCCGGCACGGCGTGCCAGGCGCCGACCGCCCTGGCCACACACTGGAGGAGATCATCGTGATCACCACTGCCGACGAGCAACTCCTGCGGCGTGCCATCGCCATCGCGGCGCACGCCGTCACCCTGGGCGACGCCCCCTACGGCTCCCTGCTGGCCGGCCCGGACGGCGCGATCCTCGCCGAGGCCCACAACACGGTCCGGCGTGACAACGACATCAGCGCCCATCCGGAGCTGAAGCTCGCCCGCTGGGCGGCCCGCGAGCTCGCCCCGGACACAGCCGCCCGCACCACCATGTACACGAGCTGCCAGCCGTGCGGCATGTGCGCCGGCGGCATCGCCCGCTCCGGACTCGGCCGGGTCGTCTACGCGCTGGCCACCGATCAGCTCGTCGAACTCCACCCGGCCTCGGGCGCCTGGCCCGCGGTTCCCCAGGACGGCCCGGCGCTGTTCGACGAGGCACGCGCCCCCATCGACGCCTACTACCGGCTCTGAGACCTCAGCCCCAGGTCAGGAACCGGTAGTGCAGCCCCGTCGACGACTCCAGCCACTCCCCGGTGGAGTCCGGCGGGCGCCCCACCTCGGGTGCGTACGTGTCGCCCTCGAAGTGCTCCTGGATCTCGGTGACCACGATCCGGTCCGCGAACGGCAGCGCCGCCCGGTACACCGCCTCGCCACCCATCACCCACACGTCGCCGGTCACCGCCGCGAACGCCTGCGCCAGGTCGGGGAAGGTCTCCACGCCCTCCTGCGGCGTACGTGACAGCACGAGATTGCGCCTACCCGGCAGCGGGCGGAACCGCGGCGGCAGCGACTCCCAGGTCCGGCGACCCATCAGCACGGTCGCGCCCGAGGTGAGGGCGCGGAAGTGCTTCAGGTCCTCCGGCAGGTGCCAGGGCAGCGCGCCGTCACGGCCGATGACACCGTTGGACGACTGCGCCCACTCGACCCCGATCACACCGCCACCGGGGCCTTGATGCCGGGATGCGGGTCGTAGCCGTCGAGCGCGAAGTGCTCGTAGGTGTAGTCGAAGAGGCTGTCAGCCGGCTTCAGGCTCAACGTCGGGAACGGCCTCGCGTCGCGTGCGAGCTGCGTGCGGACCTGCTCCTCGTGGTTGTCGTAGATGTGGCAGTCGCCTCCGGTCCAGACGAAGTCACCGACCCCGAGGCCCACCTGCTCGGCGATCATGTGGGTCAGCAGCGCGTAGCTCGCGATGTTGAACGGCACGCCGAGGAAGAGGTCCGCGCTGCGCTGGTAAAGCTGGCAGGAGAGCTTGCCGTCGGCGACGTAGAACTGGAAGAACGCGTGGCACGGCGGCAGCGCCATCCGCGGGATGTCGGCCACGTTCCACGCGGACACGATGATCCGCCGCGAATCCGGGTTCTCACGCAGCGTACGCAGAACCTCACTGATCTGGTCGATGTGCCCGCCGTCCGGGGTGGGCCACGACCGCCACTGCACGCCGTAGACCGGGCCGAGATCACCGTCCGGCGCCGCCCACTCGTCCCAGATCGTGACGCCGTTCTCCCGGAGCCAGGTGACGTTGGCGTCGCCGCGTAGGAACCAGAGCAGCTCGTACGCGATCGAGCGGAAGTGCACCTTCTTCGTCGTGATGAGCGGGAAGCCGTCGGAGAGCCGGTAGCGCAGCTGGTGGCCGAAGATCGACCGAGTTCCCGTGCCGGTGCGGTCCGCCTTGCGGGCGCCCGTGGCAAGGACGTGGCGGAGCAGGTCTTCGTACTGGGTGTCCGGCATGCCTGCGAGCCTAGCGCTGACCTCCCGTTCCGCGATCACGCCCGCCGCCTTGCCGCAGGTCACGAGCCGATCACGGAGCGTCCTCCCGGTGGGCGGTCGGCTCCGTCCCGGCCGTCGCCAGGGCGGCGCGCAGCCGCGCGCACGCCTGCGGGTCCAGCCCGTCGAGCCGGGCGAGCGCCTCCCGCCAGTGCCGGCGCGCCACGTCGTCGTGACCGAGACCCGCATGGGCGTCGCCCAGCGTCTGCAGCGCCAGGCCCGTGCCCCGCTGATGCGCGTAGCGCCGGCAGATCTCCAGCGACTCGCCCGCGCGTCGGATCGCCGCCCGGTGGTCGCCGGCGGCCAGCAGCGTCTCGGCGAAGTTGACCAGCGCCTGGGCCTCACGTAACGGATCCGTCCCGCCGCCGGCGACGGCGAGTCCCGCCTCGTGACAGGCGACGGCCCGCGAGTAGTCGTGGCGAGCCCGGTGCACCAGGGCCAGGTTGTCGAGCACCGACGCCTCCTTGTGCCATTGACCGAGTTCCCGACGGATCACCAGCGCGGCCTCCAGGTGGTGCAGGGCGCCGGTGAGGTCGTCGCGGTCGCGCAGCGCGTTGCCGAGGTTGTTCAGGATGGCGGCCTCGCCGCTGCGGTCGCCGAGTTCGCGCTGGACTCCCAGGCACCGCTCGAGCAGCGGGATCGCTTCGTCGAGCCGGCCCTGCCGCAGCATCGACACCGCGACGATGTTCAGCCCGGAGGCCTCGCCCGAGCGGTAGCCGTGTCGGCTCGCCGCCGTCACGGCGAGCTGGCCGAACTGTTGCTGCTCGGCGATGTGACCGGCGTAGTCGAGGAACTTGGCCGCCACCAGGGCCAGGTCGCTGACCTCGGTGAGGGTCCGGCCGGCCGCCGTCTGCTGGCGGGCCACCAGCAGCAGGTTGGTGTGCTCCCGCTCGAACCAGGCCCATGCGTCCGCGGTGTCACCGAGCGGAGGACCTGGACGTGCCGGAGTGACCGGTTCGCCGATGCCGAACGTGTCCTGCGAATAGAGCAGCCGGGCGGCGTTGACGGTCACCGCGAGCAGCCATCCGGTGAGTCGACCGAGTGCCGTCTCCTGGTGGGCCGGGTCGTCGGCCGCGTTCGCGCGTTCCCGGGCGTAGAGCCGCACGATGTCGTGGAGGCGGTACCGACCGCCGCCGGCCGACTCGACCAGGTACGCGTCGACCAGCGCTTCCAGCGCCCGCTCCGCGTCCGCCAGCGGCAGCTCGGCGAGCGCCGCGCAGCCGTACGACGTGAAGTGCGTCCAGTCCGGCAGCGCGGCGAGCCGGAAGAGCCGGGCCGCCTGCCGTCGTTCCGCCTGCGGCGCGTCCTCGAAGGCCTGGTAGCCCAGGTGCAGGCTGGCCCGCACGGAGAGGTCGCCGACCTCGAGGACGTCCAGCCGTAGACCCTCGTCATCCATTCGCGAGGCGAGGCCGGTGAGCGAGGCGTCCGGCCGGGCCGCGGCACGGGCACCGACGATCCGCAGCGCCAACGGCAATCCGCCGCAGCGGCGTACCACTGTCGTCGCGGCAGCCGGCTCCGTCCGCACTCGCTTCGCACCGGTCAGCCCGGTGAGCAGGGCGAGCGCCGCGTCGTCGGGTAACGGGTCGAGGCGGATCCGGGCGGTCGCGTCCAGGTCGGGAAGCATCCACCGGCTCGTGACGATCGTGGTGCACCGGGCGCCGCTGGCCAGCAGTGGCCGGACCTGGGCCGCCGACGCGGCGTTGTCGAGAACCACCAGCACACCCCGCTCGGCGGTCCAACTGCGCAGCAGCGCCGACGCCTCGTCGAGCGAGGCGGGAACGGTAGGCGCGCCCAGCGCACGCAGGAACCGGCCCACCACGTCCGCGGGTTCGGCTGCGGCGATCCCGGCGGCGGCTCCGCGCAGGTCGGTGTAGAGGCAGCCGCCGCGGTAACGCCCGGCGATCTGGTGCGCCACGTGCAGGGCGAGCGCGGACTTGCCGACACCGCCCGCCCCCTCGACGAGGCAGACCGCCGCCTCGGCCTCCGCCGACGCGAGCAGCCGGCCGACCTCCGCCGACCGGCCGACCATCAGCGGCGGCGCCGGCGGCAGTTGATACGGGACCGGCGTCTCCGGACGGTCGTCGGCGGGCTGCTCCTCGGCGACGGTCGGCCACGACGACCTGCGCGGTGCGGCCGGGTCCCGCCGGTCCCCCGACCCGTCGGCCAGCCTCCCGCGCTGACCGGCGAACGGGCCCGTCCCGCCGCCGGGAACCAGACGGAGGGCCGCGGAGCCCTCGGTCTGCGGCGCCGGCCCCGCACCGTCGGTCCCGTGGGTGACGGAACCGCCGGCCCCGGTGAGGCGAGCGGTCCGGCCGGTCGAGGAGGGGCCGGGGCGGGCC
>NZ_SMKG01000218.1 GCF_004348525.1 Micromonospora sp. 15K316
CCTCCGCGCCTGTCCAGGCGGGCCCGCCCGCCGGTGCCCCCGGTGGCGCCGTCGGCGGCGTCACCGTCATCGACGTGACGGAGGCGACATTCCAGTCCGAGGTGTTGGAGCGGTCCCTCACCACCCCCGTGGTGATCGACTTCTGGGCCGAGTGGTGCGAGCCGTGCAAGCAGCTCTCGCCGGTGCTGGAGCGGCTCGCCGTCGAGGGTGGCGGCGCCTGGGTGCTCGCCAAGATCGACGTGGACGCCAACCCGCGCCTCGCCCAGATGTTCCGGGTGCAGGGCATCCCGATGGTCTACGCCGTCGTCGGCGGCCAGCCGGTCGACGCCTTCTCCGGGGTGGTTCCCGAGGCGCAGCTGAAGCAGTGGATCCAGGCGGTCCTCAAGGCCGGCGGCGTCGCCCTCACCGAGCCGGCCGACCCGCGCCTCGACGAGGCCGACGACGCCCTGATGACCGGTGACCTCGACGCGGCCGAGCGTGCGTACCGCAAGATCCTGGCCGACTCCCCGGCCGACGCCGCGGCCGAGGCGGGCCTGGCCCAGGTGGGTCTGGCCCGTCGGGTCGGCGGCGCCGACCCGCAGGGCGCGCTCGCCGCGGCCGCCGCGAACCCCGACGACGTGGACGCGCAGCTGCTCGCCGCCGACATAGAGGTGATCAGCGGCCTGGCCGAGCAGGCCTACAAGCGCCTGGTGGACACGGTCCGCCGCACCGCCGGTGACGACCGGGAGAAAGTACGCCAGCACCTGATCGGCCTGTTCAGCATCGCCGGCCCGGACGACCCGGCGGTAGCCACCGCCCGGCGCGCCCTGGCCAGCGCCCTGTTCTGAGCAGCAGCGCAACGGTTCGAGCACATAGCAGAGCAGGACACGTAGCAGAGCAGAGCAGTGCGGGCCGGCTGTCCGGCCGGCCCGCCCGACCGCCGAGGACGGGAGCCCATGATGCGCCGGATCGCCGTCCTCGACGCGCCGACAAACCTGGGTCTACGCCCGCCGACGCCCAGCTCGGTGCCGGGGTGTGCGAAGGCGCCGGGCGCGCTGCGTCACCAGGGCCTGCTGGCCCGGCTGCGGGCGCGGGACGCCGGGCACCTGACCCCGCCCCGGTACGACCCGGGCGACTGGCGCCCCGGCGACGGCGTCTGCCACGCCCGGGAGATCTCCGCGTACTCGGCGGCGCTCGCCGACCGGATCGGCGAGATCATCGACCGCAGCGAGTTCCCGCTCGTGCTGGGCGGCGACTGCTCGGTGCTGCTGGGCTCCGCGCTGGCCATGCACCGCCTCGGCGAGGCGGTCGGCGGGCGGATCGGGCTGGTCTTCGTCGACGGCCACTCGGACTTCCGGCACCCCGGCAACGCCTCGTACGTGGGCGCCGCGGCCGGCGAGGACCTCGCCCTGGTCACCGGGCGTGGACAGGCCGACCTGGCCGCGATCGAGGGGCGCCGGCCCTACTTCCGCGACATCGACGTGGTGGTGCTCGGCATCCGGGCGCAGGACGAGTACCGCCTCGATCTCCAGGCCGCCGGGATCCTGACCCGGCCCGTGCCGGCGCTGCGCGCCGAGGGCGCCGCGCGGACCGCCCAGTGGGCGCACGAGCAGCTCGCCGAGTGCGCCGGCTACTGGGTGCACATCGACGTGGACGTCCTCGACCCCGCGGTGATGCCGGCGGTCGACGCGCCCGACCCCGGCGGCATCGCCTTCGCGGAGCTGGAGATCCTGCTCGCCGGGCTGGTGGACACCCCGCACTGCCTGGGCGTGGAGCTGACCGTCTTCGACCCCGACTACGACCCCGACGGCGCGTACGCCGCCGAGATCGTGAACACGGTGGTGGCCGGGCTGACCCCGGTGACCTCGCCGGGAGCCGTACCGCCACGGCTGCTGCCCGGCCCGACGGGCGCGCCGGCACCCGCGCCGCGCCGGGGAAACGGTCGACCGGCCGTGTCGGCGAGGGGCGCGACGGTCCCTTTGACCGCGCAGGCTCCGGCCCCGGCGGGGGAGCCCACCGACCTGCTCGGCCCGGGCCCGCTCGGCCCGGAACTCGTCGTGCCGCCCGCCTCGTCAGGGCTGGAGCCGACCGGGTTGCCCGCGCCGGACGATCCGGAGCCCGTGGTTCCGCCTGCCGTGTCCGGGTGGGAGCCGGTCGGGCCGCCTGCCTCGGCCGGGCCTGGGCGCCTCCGCCGGCCGGGAGCGGCGGCTGAGCGGAACGGGGCGGAGGAGAACCTCGCACCCGACGACGACAGCCCACGCCCAGCCGCCGGCTTCGCCTAGAAGCTCGCCTCATCCACTCGGGTTCATTGAAGCCGGGGCATCCCGCCCAGCCGGACAGCCGACTTCATGAAAACCGAGTCGATCATGCCGGCCCTGGCCTGGCCGTCGGGCCGGTTGTCAGCGGGGAAGGGCGCGGAGGAAGCGTTCGGCGATCGGCACGGCGGAGGCGGTGCTCGCGCCGCCCTGCTCGACGAAGACGGCGAACGCCACGTCCCCCTGCCAGCCGACGAACCAGGCGTGGGTGTGCGCCGGGTTGTTGTCGTACTCGGCGGTGCCGGTCTTGCCGTGCACCGGCTGGCCCGGCACGTCCTTCAGCGCGCTACCCGTGCCGACCGTGACGACTTCCCGCATCATGGCCCGTACCGCCTGCACCGATTCGGCCTTCAGCGGTTGACCGGGCGGAGCCGCCTTGGCGGGGGCCGGATCCAACAGCAGCGTGGGCTGCGCGAAGTGGCCGCGGGCGACGGCCGCGGTGGCGGCCGCCATGGCCAGCGGGCTCACCAGCGTGGTGCCCTGGCCGAACGAGGCGGCTGCCTGCTCGGCCGGCGACCCGTTCGCCGAGACCTTGCCGGTGAACGCGTCGACCCCGAGGTCCCACTGCCCCTCCAGCCCCAGCGACCGGCCGGCGACCGCCAGGCCGTCGCGGCCGAGCTTCGGGGCCAGCGCCGCGAACGCGGTGTTGCAGGACTTCGCGAAGTCGGTACGGAAGGGCACGGCGCCCAACGCGAAGTTGTCCGAGTTCTTGAACGACCGGCCGTCCACCGTGAAGGTCTTGTCGCACTTCACGGTGGTGTCCGGCGTGACCGCTCCCCGGTCCAGCAGGCCCAGGGCGCTGACCATCTTGAACGTGGAGCCGGGCGGGACCTGGGCGTCGAAGGCGAGGTTCTCTCCGGCCGGGCCGGGACCGTTCGCCGCCGCGAGCACCGCGCCGTCGCTGATCCGTACGGCCACCAGGGCGGAGCGCCGCTGCTGCGCGCGCAGCGCCCCGTCGGCCGCGTTCTGCACGGCCACGTCGAGCGTCGTCTTCAACGGCTGGCCCGGCTCCGGCTCGTGGTGGAACACCTCCTTGCCGGTCGGCACCAGCGTGCCGTCCTCGCCCGGGCGCTTGATGATCACGGTGAAGCCGGGGTGCCCACGCAGCCGGTCGTCGTACCGGCCCTGCAGGCCGCCGTGCCCGACGAGGTCGCCGGCCAGGTACTTCTCCGGGTGAGCGGCGAGGTCGTCGGCCTGCGCGGGGTCGACCGAGCCGAGCAGCGCCCGGGCGAACTCCCGGGTGGGGGCGAGGTCCGACTTGTCGGACTGGAACTTCGTGCCGGGCAGGTCGTAGATGCGCGACTTGATCTGCCGGTACGCCTCGTCCCGCAGCGTAACCACCTCGACGAACGCGCCGGGGTCGGCCTCGGCGAGGCGCTTGGGCAGGTCCGAGACGTCGACCGCCGGCACGATCACCGGCCGGATGGCCCGGAACGCGGCGTCGAGCTTCCTGACCAGCCCGGGCACGTCGCTGACCTGGTTGGGCTGCACCCCGACCCGGACGACCGGACGCGGCGCCACGATCGGTCGACCGGCGGCGTCCAGCACGCCGGCGCGGGCGCCCGTGTCGCGGCGCAGCCCGAGCCGGTCGCCCTTGGTGAGCTGCTCCTGCACGAGCTGCGGCTCCCAGATCACCTGCCACTGGCCGTCGTCGCCGTGCGCCAGCCGCACCTGACGGTCGTACGCCCAGCGGGTGTCGCCCTGGAGCGTCCACTCGATCCGGATCCCGGCGGTCGCGGTGTCAGCGGTGATCTTCGCGTCGCCCTGCCGGCGCAGCGTGGGCGGGGTGGCCGCCAGCTCGCCGGAGAGCTCCTTGATCTCCTTCGCCACCTCGTCGGCGGGGACCTTGGCGCCGGTCGCGTCCACGAAGCCGACGGCCTGCAGGTCGCCGGAGCGCCAACCGGCCAGGAACGCGTCCACGCTGTGCTCCGGGCCGTCCTCGCCGGAGCACGCGGTGAGCGCCCCGACGCCGATCAGGCTCGCGGCGACGGCGACGAGGAGACGGTTGGGGCGGGTGCGACGGGCGTGACGTGGGTACGACAGGCGCATGCGGCTTTTTCCCTCCGCGGTCGGGTCGCCCCACGCTAGTACGCGCGCGGCGGCCCCACTGTCCGCGACGGGCCGCGACGTGGTGAAAGACGGTGCGGGGCGGTGTGATGAACATCGCGCGAAGGGGTACACGGCAGGCGGCCAACCTCGGACCCGCAAGGGGCGAATGGACAAAGTCCAGATCCGGACGTCCGGCCCGTGGTCCGCCCGCGAAGGGGTGGACCCGTAGGGCCTAGGCTGGGCGGCAGAGTGACCCACAATGCGGTGGGTCGTCGAGGGGAGTGGCACCGATGGACCGGCGTCCGGCGATCAAACCGGAACCCGACCTCCGGCTGAATGACACCGGCGGGAACGACGACAGCTTCGATTCGGCGACCGACGGAGACGGCTACGGCCGGCTCGACACGGGCGTCACCGGGTTGACCGGGTCGAGCATCGACACCATCTACGAGCTCGGCCTGCCGACCGAGGCGCTGGCCGACGACGTGGAGGACGCCGAGCTCGACGAACCCGTACCCAACGCGGAGCGGCTGGTCGCCCAGGCGGTCGCGCTCGCCGGGGACGACCAGGACGCGGCGACGCTGGTCAGCCGGTTCTGGCGGTTCGCGCCGGACGAGGAGCTGATCGGCTTCACCGCCGAGGAGATGCTCGACGCGGCCCGCGCGCACCGGGACCTGGCGCAGCAGCGGGTGCCCGGCGAGCTGAAGCTGCGCATCCACGAGCCGGACGCCGAGCAGCACCACACCGTCGTCGAGATCGTCGTGGACGACATGCCCTTCCTGGTCGACTCGGTGACGGCGCTGCTCAACTCGCACCATCTCGACGTCCACCTGCTGGTCCACCCGTTGGTCGTGGTGCGCCGGGAGCCGCTGGGCCGGCTGGCCGAGGTCTCCGCGGACGTCGAACCGGACGACGCGATCGCCGGCGACCTGGTCGAGAGTTGGATGCGGATCGAGATCGATCCGGTCCGGGACACCGAGGAACGGGACCGGCTCCGCCGGGAGCTGCAGCGGGTCCTCACCGACGTCCGCGAGGCGGTGGAGGACTGGCCCAAGATGCGCCAGCGGGCCCTGGCGCTCGCCGACGAGCTGGCCGCCGCCCGTACGAGCGACAACCGGCCGCCGGTGCCGGAGAAGGACATCACGGACTCGGTGGAGCTGCTGCGTTGGCTCGCCCACGACCACTTCACCTTCCTCGGTTACCGCGAGTACCGGCTGGTCGACACCCCGCAGGGCGGTCAGGCGCTGGAGGCGGTGCTCGGCACCGGGCTCGGCATCCTGCGGCAGGACGCGCCGGAGGCACGGGCGCTGTCGTCGATGACGCCCGAGGCCCACGAGAAGGTGCTGGAGAAGCGCCTCCTGATCATCACGAAGGCCAACTCGCGGGCCACCGTGCACCGCTCGGCCTACCTCGACTACATCGGCTTCAAGGTCTTCGACGAGGCGGGCCAGGTGATCGGGGAGCGGCGCTTCCTGGGCCTCTTCTCGACCGCCGCGTACCGCACCAGCGTGCGGGAGCTGCCGGTGGTCCGCCGCAAGGTCGCCGAGGTGCTCGAACGCTCGGGCCTCAGCCGGCGCAGCCACTCCGGCAAGGACCTGCTCCAGATCTTGGAGACCTACCCGCGCGACGAGCTCTTCCAGATCAAGACCGACGACCTCTACCACGCGGTGATCGGCGTCCTGCGCATGGCCGGGCGCCGGCAGTTGCGGGTGTTCCTGCGCAAGGACGCCTACGGGCGGTTCATCTCCTGCCTGATCTACCTGCCGCGGGACCGGTTCACCACGCAGAACCGGCTCCGCATGCAGGACATCCTGCTGCGCGAGCTGAACGGCGTCGGGGTGGACTACACCACCCGGGTCACCGAGTCGATGCTCGCCCGGGTGCACTTCATCGTCCGTACCGACCCGACCAACCCGCCCGGCGACATCGACGCCGACCTGCTCGCCGAGGAGCTCGCCGACGCGACCCGGCTCTGGGACGACGACTACCGGCTGGTGCTCGAACGCAAGCTCGGCGACGAGCAGGCCAAGCACCTCTTCGCCCGGTACGCCGACGCCTTCCCGGAGGGCTACAAGGACGGTCACACGCCGTACGAGGCGATGAAGGACCTGGCCAAGCTGGAGCTGCTGGAGGAGCCCGGCCAGCTGGAGATGCACCTGTTCCGCAAGCAGTCCGCCCCGCGGGCGGGCACGCGGGCGGCCGGCACGGACCACGACGAGTCGATGGACGTCCGGTTCAAGGTCTACCGGTACGGCGAGCCGATGATGCTCTCCGCGGTGCTGCCGGTGCTGCACTCGCTCGGCGTACGGGTGATCGACGAGCACCCGTACGAGGTGGACCGGATCGACGGCCGGATCTGGCTGTACGACTTCGGGTTGCAGCTGCCCGAGGCGCACCAGGAACTGGCCGAGGTGCGCCCGCACGTGGAGAACGCCTTCGCCGCGGCGTGGCGGGGCGAGGCCGAGGTGGACCGCTTCAACGAGCTGGTGCTGCGCGCCGGGTTGACCTGGCGGCAGGTGGTGGTGCTCCGGGCCTACGCGAAGTACCTGCGGCAGGCCGGGACGGTCTTCTCGCAGGACTACATGGAGCAGACCTTCATCGCGTACCCGCAGATCGCCGAGCTGCTGGTCCAGCTCTTCGAGACCCGCTTCGCGCCCGGCGACCTCGACACCGAGCAGCGGCAGCGGCGCAGCGGCGAGCTGGTGGAGAAGATCCGCGCGGCGCTCGACGAGGTGGCCAGCCTCGACCAGGACCGGATCCTGCGCTCGTACCTGACGCTGATCCAGGCGACCCTGCGGACCAGCTTCTACCAGCGGCGCACCGACGGCCGGCCCAAGTCGTACGTGGCGTTCAAGCTGGACCCGCAGGCCATTCCGGACCTGCCGGCGCCCCGGCCGAAGTTCGAGATCTTCGTGTACTCGCCCCGGTTCGAGGGTGTCCACCTGCGCTTCGGGTCGGTCGCCCGCGGTGGCCTGCGCTGGTCCGACCGGCGGGAGGACTTCCGCACCGAGGTACTGGGCCTGGTCAAGGCACAGATGGTGAAGAACACAGTGATCGTGCCGGTCGGCGCCAAGGGCGGTTTCGTACTCAAGCAGAAGCCGGGGGACCGGGACGAGGCGGTCGCCTGCTACAAGGAGTTCGTCTCCGGGCTGCTCGACGTGACCGACAACATCGTCGCCGGGCAGATCGTGCCGCCGGAGGACGTGGTCCGCCACGACGGCGACGACCCGTACATGGTGGTCGCCGCGGACAAGGGCACCGCCACCTTCTCCGACATCGCCAACGAGGTCTCCGCGGCGCACAACTTCTGGCTCGGTGACGCGTTCGCCTCCGGTGGCTCCGCCGGGTACGACCACAAGAAGATGGGCATCACCGCCCGGGGCGCCTGGGAGTCCGTCAAGCGACACTTCCGGGAGCTGGGGCACGACACCCAGAGCGAGGACTTCACCGTCGTCGGCGTCGGCGACATGTCCGGCGACGTCTTCGGCAACGGGATGCTCCTCTCCGAGCACATCCGGTTGGTGGCCGCCTTCGACCACCGGCACATCATCCTCGACCCGGACCCGGACGCGGCCACCTCGTACGCGGAGCGGAAGCGGCTGTTCGAGCTGCCCCGGTCGTCGTGGGAGGACTACAACCCGGAGCTGATCTCGGCGGGGGGCGGCATCTACTCGCGTACCGCCAAGTCGATCCCGATCTCGCCGCAGATCCGGGCCCGGCTCG
Source organism: Micromonospora sp. 15K316 (assembly GCF_004348525.1). GTDB lineage: Bacteria > Actinomycetota > Actinomycetes > Mycobacteriales > Micromonosporaceae > Micromonospora. Next base: position 8,067 of record NZ_SMKG01000218.1, read on the forward strand.
GCCTGGACGACGGAGTGGACCAGCTCTCGCCGCAGGAGCTCATGCGGGCGATCCTGACCGCACCGGTGGACCTGCTCTGGAACGGCGGTATCGGCACGTACGTCAAGGCCTCCAGCCAGACCGACGCGGAGGTGGGCGACAAGTCCAACGACGCGATCCGGGTCGACGGCAAGAGCCTGCGCTGCCGGGTGGTCGGTGAGGGCGGCAACCTGGGCTTCACCCAGCTCGGCCGGATCGAGTACGCGCTGACCGGTGGTCGTATCTACACCGACTTCATCGACAACGCGGCCGGCGTGGACACCTCCGACCACGAGGTGAACATCAAGATCCTGCTCAACACCGCGGTCGCCGACGGCGAGCTGACCACGGCGGCGCGGGACGAGCTGCTCGCCGAGATGACCGACGAGGTCGCGGAGCTGGTGCTGCGGGACAACTACGACCAGGCTCGGGCGATCAACAACGCCCAGGCGCAGGCCGCGTCGTTGCTCCCGGTGCACCGGCGGATGATCAACGACCTGGAGCGCTCGGGCGCGCTGGACCGGTCGCTGGAGGCGCTGCCGCCGGACGAGGAGCTCGCGGTCCGGTCGGAGTCCGGGCTGTCCGCGCCGGAGTTCGCGGTGCTGCTCGCGTACGTCAAGATCGTCCTTGAGCGGGACATCCTCGCCGACGGGCTGGCCGACGAGGAGTGGACGACCGAGGTCCTGGTCAACTACTTCCCGACCCCGATGCGTGAGCGGTTCGCCGACCGGATGGCCCGGCACCGGCTGCGCCGCGACATCGTCACCACGGTGCTGGTGAACGAGGCGATCAACCGGGGCGGCATCTCGTTCGTGTTCCGGGTGATGGAGGAGACGGCGGCCTCGCCGGCCGACGTGATCCGGGCGTACGTGGTGGTCCGCGAAGTGTTCGGGCTGCGTGAGCTCTGGGACGCGGTCGAGGCCCTGGACAACAAGGTCTCGCCGGAGTTGCAGACCAGCGTCTACCTGGACACCCGCCGGCTGCTCGATCGGGCGGTGCGGTGGCTGGTGACCAACCGCCGCTCGCCGATCGACGTACCGGCGGAGATCCGCCGGCTCCGCGACGGCGTGGCGCGGCTGCTACCCGGCCTGGAGGGCCTCTTCTACGGCAGCGAGCGGGAGGCCATCACGGCCCACATCGACTCGATGACCGAGCGGGGTCTGCCCCGTGAGCTCGCCGAGCAGGCGACGCGGCTGATGTACAGCTTCGGCCTGCTGGACGTGGTGGAGACGGCGGCGAACCGGAGGCGTGACGTCGGCGAGGTGGCTCCGGTCTACTTCGTGCTCTCCGATCTCTTCCGGGTGGACGCGCTGCTGTCGAAGATCTCCCTGCTGCCGCGGGAGGACCGGTGGCAGACGCTGGCCCGGATGGCGCTGCGCTACGACCTGTACGCCGCGCTCGCCGCGCTCACCGCGGAGGTGCTCGACTCCACGCCGGACGACCTGTCGCCGCAGGAGCGGGTGCAGCAGTGGGAGAAGTCGAACTCGACCTCCATCCACCGGACCCGACGGGCGATGGGCGAGTTCGACGAGTCCCGCGCGGATCTCGCCGCGCTCTCGGTGCTGCTGCGTCAGATCCGTACCCTGGTGCGGACCTCGGCCGCAGCCTGACCGGTGCCACACGTGGTCCGGCCGGTCGGGGTCTCCCGACCGGCCGGACCACGCCGCTCGTCAGCCGACCAGGCTGGCGAAGACGATCACGTTGTTCAGGTAGCTGCGGGCGTTCTCGTCGAACTGGCCACCGCAGGTGACCACCCGTAGCCCGGGCCGTTCGCTCGGCCCGTAGACCAACTCGGTCGGGAACTCGTCCTTCGGGTACGACTTGACCGAGTCGACGCGGAACGTGGCCGGTCGGCCGTCCGACCGGTTGACCGTGACGGTGTCACCGGGTTGTACGGAGCCCAGGTCGAAGAAGACCGCGGGGCCCATCGCGGCCGAGTCCACGTGACCGACGATCACCGCGTTGCCTTCCTCGCCGGGACTCGGCCCCGGCTCGTACCAGCCCGCGAGCTGGGCCTGGTCCAGCGGGGGCACCTGCACCGTTCCGTCGGGGTTGGTGCCGAGCGACATGATCTGCGCGTCCACGCCGATCCGCGGGATCACGATGGTGGTGGGCGTCGCGCGGGGAAGTCCGGTGGGCGCCGCCTCCCCCTCGGCCGGCTGGTCCGCCTCGGCCAGCTGGCCCGGTTCGGGGCCGGCCTGGGCCAGGGGCTGGGGCGG
>NZ_SMKG01000219.1 GCF_004348525.1 Micromonospora sp. 15K316
GCCCTCACCCTCCTCCTCACCGGCTGCGGCAGCGGGCCCACGCCGCCGCCGGCGGCCCCCACCGGTCCGCCGATCTCCGCGCCACCCCCACCGCCGGTCTTCTACGTCGACCCCGACAATCCGGCCGCCCAGGAGGCGGCGCGCCTCGACGCGCAGGGCCGGGCCGACGACGCCGCGCTGCTGCGCCGGATCGCCACCCGCCCGACGGCGAAGTGGCTGACCGGCGACGAGGACTCGGTGCGCGACGAGGTGAACGAGTTCCTCGAAGAGGCGGAGCTGGCCGGCCAGACGCCGGTGCTCGTCGCGCACAACGTGCCGGAGCGCAACTGCGGCCGGGACGGCAGTGGGGGCGCTCCGAGCGCCGCGGCGTACCAGGGCTGGATCCGGGAGCTGGCGGCCGGCATCGACGGCCGGCCGGTCATCGTGGTCCTCGAACCCGGGGCGGTCCCGGACGCCGTCGACGGCTGCCCCCGGGACGTCCGCGGGCGACTCGCCCTGCTGCGGGACGCCGTAGCCGTGCTGCGCAGCACGGGCAGCGCCCGGATCTACCTCGACGCCGGCCACCCCGCCTGGATACGGGACGTCGGCGCGCTCGCCGCGGCTCTGCGCAAGGCCGGCGTCGAGGAGGCGGACGGGTTCGCGCTCAACGTGGCGAACTTCGTCGGCACGGACGAGAACGTCCGCTACGGCCACCAGATCTCCGACAAGCTCGGTGGCGAGATCCGGTTCGTCATCGACACCAGCCGCAACGGCAACGGTCCGTATCCGGCCGCGACGGTGAGCGGCGCGCCCAGTTGGTGCAACCCGCCCGGCCGGGCGCTGGGCGCGGAGCCGACGGCCGACCCCGGGCCGGACCGGGTGGACGCGCTGCTCTGGGTCAAGTACCCGGGCGAGTCGGACAGCGACTGCCGCCCCGGCGAGCCGGAGAGCGGCGAGTGGTGGCCCGAGTACGCCCTGGGGCTGGCGCGCAACGGACGCTGACCGTCGCGGGGCCCGCGGACGCTGACCGGCGCGCGGGCGGCGCGCGAACCCGCGGACGTCAACCGGCGCCGACGCCGACCGGGGTGCGGCCCTGCGGGCGTCAGCGGCTCCCGGCGGAGAGGCCGGGTTCCAGGCCGGTACGGCGCAGCTTCTGCCAGCCCAGCCGGCCCCCGGTCAGCGCGGTGACGACCGACTGGACCATCACCAGGTACATCAGCTGCCGGTAGACGAACTGCTGCAGCGGGAGGACCCACAGGACGCCGAGTTTCTCGCGATCCAGGCGAAACGCCACGGCCGCCGTCACCATCTGCACGGCCAGCATGATCAGCCAGGCCACCGCCGTCGCGGTCCGGTCGAGGAAGAAGAGGCCGTAGAGGGCCAGCAGGTCGATCACGGGCGCCATCAACGGCAGCAGCACGCCGAAGAGGCTCAGGAAGAGCAGGCAACGCCGGGTGTACCGACCGGAGGCACCACGGTCGAAGAGCGAGCGGCGGTGCTTCCACATCGCCTGCATGGTGCCGTAGCTCCACCGGTACCGCTGTTTCCAGAGCTGGCCCATGGTCGCGGGCGCCTCGGTCCACGCCCGGGCGTTCTCCTCGTACACCACCTTCCAGCCGGCGCGTCCCATCGCCATGGTGATGTCGGTGTCCTCGGCCAGCGTGTCGTCGCTCATCCCACCGGCGTAGCGCAGCGCCTGCCGGCGGAAGGCGCCGATGGCGCCGGGGACCGTGGACATGCACCGCAGCGTCTCGTAGAGGCGGCGGTCGAGGTTGAACCCGATGACGTACTCGATGTGCTGCCACTTGGCGATCAGGCTCTTGCGGTTGCCCACCTTGACGTTCCCGGCGACGGCGCCCACCTGCCGGTCGGCGAACGGCTGCACCAGCCGCCGCACCGAGTCCCGTTCCAGGACCGTGTCGCCGTCGACCATCACGATCAGCTCGTGCCGGGCCAGCGCGACCCCGGTGTTCAGGGCGCTGGACTTGCCGCCGTTCGGCTTACGGACCACCCGGACGTTCGGCAGCCCCAGGCCGTCGACGATGTCCGCCGTCCCGTCGGTCGAACCGTCGTCGACGACGATGACCTCGATGCCGCCCGGGTGATCACCGTCGGCCAGGGACCGGACCGCCGCCTCGATCCCTTCCTTCTCGTTGTAGGCGGGGACGATCACCGACACCGGGTCGGTCACCGGCGCTCCCCAGGCCCAGTCCGGCGAGCGGCGGCGGCGGGCGTGCCGGGCCGCGAGCACGAAAAGCATGACGGTACGCCCGATGGTGAGCGCGCCGACGAGGACGAAGAGGATCCCGAAGAGGCCGAGCATGCCGTCGGCGCCCTGCACGGCCCAGACGAGGAACCGGCCGCGCCACCGGTCCGCCGTCGAGGCCACCGGGTTCCCGACCACCCGCTGGTCGACCCCGGCCGCCGCCAGGGCCAGGTTCAACCCCTCCGACACGGTGGTGAACCGGTAGCCCCGTTCCTTCATCAGCGGGATGAAACGGTCCAGCGCCGCCACCGTCTGCGCCCGGTCGCCACCGGCGTCGTGCCAGAGGGTGATCGTGCCGGAGTAGCCGGGCGGCACGGCGTTGGCGATCACCTTGTCCACCCCGGGCCGCTCCCAGTCCAGGCTGTCGGTGTCGTTGAGCACCGTGAGGTAGCCGAGCTGACCGGCCTCGGTCACCAACGGCCAGTCCCGGTCGTCGATGGCGTTCGCGAAGGAGGAGTACGGGAAGCGGACCAGTGAGGTCTCGACCCCGGCCGCGCTCGCCATCGCCAGCTGGGTCTGGGCGTACTCCAGCCGTCGCCGCCAGCCGGGCAGGTTGGCCAGGTCCGGGTGGGTGAAGGTGTGCACCCCGAGTTCGTGCCCCGCGACGGACATCTCACGGACCAGCTCGGGATGCCGGGCCACCTGCGAACCCATCACGAAGAAGGTGGCCTTGACGTCGTACTTCCCCAGCACCCGCAGGATCTCCGGGGTCCACGTCGGGTCCGGGCCGTCGTCGAAGGTGAGCGCGATGGTCCGGGCCGGAAGGCGGTAGGAGCGGACCTTTCCGTCGGCGGCGCCGATGATCGGCCCGCCGTCCACCACCTCGGCGGGGACCCGGCTCTGGTCGTGGTCGGTGTGCTCGCGGTCGGGCACGAAGGCGGCGTTCGCGTACGCCCCCACGAAGAGCACACCGGCCAGGACGACGAGCAGCATGGCCAGCACGGCCCAGCTGGGCGACGGCACGACCCGGCGCACCCGGCGAACGGCGGGGGGAGGAGCGACGTCGGAGAGCTGGTCAGCCATGCGGCTCGGTCACCGACGCCGTGGTGGAGGCGGGCGGCTGCCCCTCGACGGCCGACGACGGTCCGGCGGGGCTCGACGCGGGGACGCTGGTGCTGACCTCGGGCGCAGGCTCCGACCCGGTCGGGGTGGGATCCGGGATCGCGGCCGGTATCGGTGGCGGCTGCCAGGGCTGCTTCGTCGACTCGACGAAGGGGAGGATGGAGCCGGGACTCACCGACGCCCCGGCGAAGCTCGCCCCGACGAGCCCCGTGTAGAGCAGCCCCAGCAGCCCGAGGGCGTACGCGACCAGCCGCAGCCGCGACCGTCGCCGTCCGGTCGGGTCGACGAAGACGGGCGGGAGCCGCGGAATCACGGCCATCAGCATGGTCGGTGTGTCGACGCGCCTGGTGGCGGGCGTGATGATGACCGTCGTGTCGTCGGAGACCGGCGCGGCGAGGGCCGGAGCCCGGCGTGAGGCCGACACCGCGGGCTTGATGATGATCGTCGTATCGTCGGAGACCGTCGCCGCCGCGGCCGGAGTCCGAGTCGAGGACGACACGACAGGCTTGATGATGATCGTCGTATCGTCGGAGACCGACGGCCCGACCGGGGTCCGGGCCGGTTCCGGCACGGCGGGCAGGGCCTGCCCGGCCGGGGAACTCCCGGTCGAACTCTCCGGCGATTCCTGCACCGCCGTCGAACTCTCGGCCGCGGCCTCGTTCGAACTCCGTGTCAGGGCCTGGACGACGGTCGGGCGGTCGGTCACAGGTGGCGAGTCTAGCGAGGGGTCTTCATGTCCGTACGGCCCACCACCGCCGATGTCGATCCCACCGAACGGGCGCCGCGAACAGCCGGCTGACCAGGCATTCTTGCACCCGCCCGGCAGTGGTCGACCCTGGGCTCGACCCGACGGGACAGACCGCGATCTTGTAGCGTGAGGTCGTGGCGCGGAGTGTGTACCTGACCAGCGTGGGTTCCGGCGGTGGGAAATCGACAATCGCGCTCGGGCTGGCCGAACTGCTCTCCCGCCAGGTCGGCCGGATCGGCGTGTTCCGTCCGCTGATCGCCGGCACCGGTCCCGACCCGATCCTGGCCCTGCTCAGCGAGCGCTACCGGGTCGACCTTCCCCTGCCGGACCTGGCCGGAGCGACGTACGCCGAGGCCACCGCCCTGGTCGCCGACGGCCGCCGCGAGGAGCTGATCTCCCTCATCGTCGAGCGGTACCGGGCCGTCGAGCGGCGCTGCTCGGCGATGGTCGTGGTGGGGAGTGACTTCGACGACACGGGCGATCCGGCCCGCCCCCGGGAGCTGGCGTTCAACGCGCGGCTGGCCACCGAGTTCGGCAGCGTCGTGGTACCCGTCGTGGACGGTTTCGGCCAGGAGCCCGCCGCCATCGCGGCAGCCGCCCGAGGCGCGTACCACGACCTCGCGGACCTGGGCGCCACCGTGCTCGCCGTGATCGCCAACCGGGTGCCCGAGCCGATGGCCCTGCCCGAGCTGCCGGTTTCCGCGTACGCCATCCCGGAGGTGCCGAGCGTCTCCGCGCCGACGGTGGCCGAGGTGGCGGCGGCGCTCGACGCCACAGTGCTCGCCGGTGACGAGGCGGCGCTCAGCCGGGACGTGCTCGACTTCGTGGTGGGAGCGGCGCACGTGCCGACCCTTCTCGACCACCTGACCACCGGGGCCCTGATGATCACGCCGGGCGACCGCGCCGACCTGCTCGTCGCGGCGAGCGCCGCGCACGTGGCCGGGCAGGTCTCCCTGGCCGGGTTGGTGCTCACCCTCGGTGAGCGGCCGGACCCTCGGGCGATGCGGCTGGTGGAGCAGCTCAACACCGGCCTCGCCGTGCTCTCGGTGGGCACCGACAGCTACGACACGGTGGCCGCGTCGAGCCGGATCGAGGGGCGGCCGAGCGCCGACAACCTGCGCAAGGTCGAGGCGGCGCTCGGCGCGTTCGAGGCGAACGTGGACACCGCCGACCTGGCCGGCCGGCTCCGGGTCAGCCGGTCCGAACGGGTCACGCCGCTGATGTTCGAGAACGAGCTGATCGACCGGGCCCGCACCCAGCGCCGCCATGTGGTGCTGCCGGAGGGGAGCGAGGAGCGCATCCTGCGCGCGGCGGAGATCCTGCTGCGCCGGGGCGTCGCCGAGCTGACCCTGCTGGGCCGCCCGGACGAGATCGCCCGGCGCGCCCGGGAAGTCGGCGTCGACGTGGGTGACGCGCACGTCGTCGACCCGACGACGAGCCGGTGGCGGGACGAGTTCGCCACCGAGTACGCGGCGCTGCGCGCCCACCGCGGCGTCTCGGCGGAGCTGGCGCACGACATCGTGGCCCAATCCAACTACTTCGGCACCCTCATGGTGCGGGCCGGCCTCGCCGACGGCATGGTCTCCGGTGCGACGCACACCACCGCCGCCACCATCCGCCCCGCCTTCGAGATCATCCGGACCGTGCCCGGCGTCACGGTCGCCTCGAGCGTCTTCTTCATGCTGCTCGCCGACCGGGTGCTGGTCTACGGCGACTGCGCGGTGAACCGCGACCCGGACGCCACCCAGCTCGCCGACATCGCGATCTCGTCGGCCGACACGGCGGCCCGGTTCGGCATCGAGCCCCGGGTGGCGATGCTGTCGTACTCGACCGGCAGCTCAGGGGCGGGCGCGGACGTGGAGAAGGTCGCCGCGGCCACCGCCCTGGTCCGTGAACGCCGGCCGGACCTGCTGGTGGAGGGTCCCATCCAGTACGACGCGGCGATCGATCCCGCCGTCGCCGCCACGAAGCTGCCCGGCAGCGCGGTCGCCGGCCGGGCGACGGTCTTCATCTTCCCGGACCTGAACACCGGCAACAACACCTACAAGGCGGTGCAGCGCTCCGCCGGGGCGGTGGCGGTCGGGCCGGTCATGCAGGGTCTGCGCCGCCCCGTCAACGACCTCTCCCGAGGGGCTACCGTGCCGGACATCGTCAACACGGTGGCGATCACCGCGATCCAGGCCGCCGTGCCGGCCGAGGAGGTCGAATGAGCCGGGTGCTGGTGCTCAACTGCGGGTCGTCGTCGGTGAAGTACCGGCTCTACGACGGCGACGAGGTGCGGGAGAACGGCACGGTCGAGCGGATCGGCGAGCCGGGCGGCGGGCCCGCCGATCACGAGACCGCCGTCCGCCAGGTCATCTCCGGCCTGGACCTGACCGGTCTGACCGCGGTGGGCCACCGGGTGGTGCACGGCGGTACGCGCTTCGGCGAGCCGGTGCGGATCGACGAGAAGGTGCTCGCCGCGATCCGTGACCTGGTGCCGCTGGCCCCGCTGCACAACCCGCCCAACCTCGCCGGCATCGAGGTGGCCCGTGAGGCGCTGCCGGACGTGCCGCAGGTCGCGGTCTTCGACACCGCGTTCCACCGCACGCTGCCCGAGGCCGCCGCGACGTACGCCGTGGACCGGGACACCGCGAAACGCTACGGCGTACGCCGGTACGGCTTCCACGGCACCTCGCACGCGTACGTCTCCCGGCGCACCGCCGAACTGCTCGACCGCCCGTACGACGAGCTGAACACCATCACCCTGCACCTCGGTAACGGCGCGAGCGCCTGCGCGGTCGCGGGCGGCCGGAGCGTGGCGACCTCGATGGGCATGTCGCCGCTGGAGGGCCTGGTCATGGGTACCCGCAGCGGCGACCTGGACCCGACGGTCATCTTCCACCTGCGCCGCGAGGGCGGGCTCTCCGTCGACGAGATCGACGACCTGCTCAACCACCGCAGTGGTCTGCTGGGGTTGGCCGGCGCCAACGACATGCGGGAGGTGCTGACCCGCCGGGCGGCCGGCGACCCGGCGGCGGCCCTCGCCTTCGACGTCTACTGCCGCCGCATCACCGGTTACGTGGGGGCGTACTACGCGCTGCTCGGCCGGGTCGACGCGATCACCTTCACCGCCGGCGTCGGTGAGCACGCCGCACCGGTGCGGGAATCGGCCCTGGCCGGGCTGGAGCGCCTCGGTATCACCGTCGACCCGGCGCGCAACGCGGGGAAGGGCGACCGGGTCATCTCGCCGGACGCGGCCGAGGTCGCGGTCTGTGTGGTCGCCACCGACGAGGAGCGGGAGATCGCCCGCGCCGCCCGTGAGATCGCGGGGACGGCCTGACCGCTCAGCCGACCGCGACCCAGACGGCGACCGCGACCAGCACCACGACCACCACTGCCGCGCCGACGATCATCGGTACCCGGCTGGCGGTGGCCGCCGGCGCCGCCGGCTCCGGGGTGTGGGCGAAGGCGCGGAACGCCTCGGTGTTGCCGCTCGGGTCGGTGTAGTTCTCAGACATGCGGGTGACCCTAGCGAAGCCGATCCGGGCCGGTGGTCCCGCATCGCCGGCCCGGGCCCGGGCCGGGCGGTGGAGAGCGACCCGGCCACCGGGTGGACCGGCGGGAACCGGACGGCGGGGACTTTGGCCGGCCACGGGCCCCTACCGTGAAACCATGGGGACGAGGCGGCTGCTCGCCGCGCTGGTGACGGTGCTCCTCGCCGGGTGCGCGCCGGCCGGGGCCGTCACCGGGGAGCCGGCCCCGACGCGCCGGGCCCCCGAGGGAACGTACGCCGTCGGCGTGCGTACGTTCACCCTCGACCCGGGCTCGGCGCGTCCCCTGCCGGTGACCGTCTGGTACCCGGCGCAGGGCGGCGCGGTCGCCGCCGGACGGTTCCCGGTGGTGATCTACAGCCACGGGCTGGACAGCCTGCCCGAGCTGCACGCGGGGCTGACCAGCCGTTGGGCGGGGGCGGGCTTCGTGGTGGCCGCGCCAGCCTTCCCGCACACGCGGCGCGGCGCGGCCCGGTTCAGCAGGGCGGACGTACGACGCCAGCCGGCCGACTGCTGGCGGCTGATCCGGCACCTGGTCCGCCTGGACTCGCGCCGGGACGACCCGCTCGCCGGGCACCTCGACGTGGCCCGATTCGCGGCGGCCGGCCACTCGGCGGGCGGCTACACCACCGCTGGGATGTTCACCCCGGACCACTCCCCCCGACTGCGCGCAGGCGTGATCGTCGCGGGCGGCGGGATGGCGGGCGGCCTCGCGGGACAGCCCGCACCGCTGCTCTTCGTGCACGGCACCGCCGATCCGATCGTGCCGCCGAAGGTGGGGCGCGCGGCGTACGATCGCGCTCCCGGCCCGGCTGCCTTCGTCAGCGTGCTCGGGCAGGGCCACGGCGAGTACCTCATCCCGGGGAAGCCGGGCTTCGACCAGGTCTTCGCCACCATGACGGACTTCCTGCGGTGGACGCTCTACGACGACCGGGCGGCCCGTGACCGCCTCCCCACCGACGCGAACTCGTCGCTGACCCGGTACGAGTCCCGCCGGCCCTTCTGACCCCACCGGGAGCCGGGTCCGGTTGTACGGTCGGCGGGTGGACGGGCTCACGGAGCGGCAGTTGGCAAGCGTCGACGAAGTGGTCGAGGTGGCCGCGGCGGTCGGCGTCGAGGTGTGGCTGCGCGGCGGCTGGGCGATGGACTTCCACCTCGGCCGGGTGACCCGGCCGCACGTCGACGTCGACTGGTACTGCTGGCGCGCGGACGTGGAGCGCCTGGCCTCGTCGCTGATCGGCCGTGGTTGGCGGCCCGACCTCCGGATGCCGGTCGGGGTGCAGCTGGACCTGTTCCGGGGCGACGTCGAGGTGAGCTTCGCGTACCTGGCCCGGGACGCCGCCGGCCGGGTCAAGGTGGGCGCGGGCCCGTGGGCGGGGACGCCCCTTCCGGCGGGGATGCTGGACGGCCCGCCCGGGAGGATCGGCCCACACACCGCACCGGTCATCTCGGTGGCGGCGCAGATCGAGTTCAAGGAGATGTTCCCGGTCTGGATGCCGGAGCACCCCCGCCGACCGAAGGACGCCGACGATGTCGCCCGCCTGCGGGCGTCCCTCATCGCGTAGCGGCCGGTCGGCGCACGGTCAGCCCGTTACCCGGCCCGCGCACCCGGCAGTCCGGGCACAATCGGTCTCATGTCCCGTCGCGGTAACGCTGCCCTGCTCATCGCCGCTCTCCTGGCGGCCGCGGTGGGGGGCTGTTCCGGGAAGGCGCCCACCGCCGAGCGGCCGCACCCGCCGGACCGGTCGACGAGCGCCACGCCGGCTCCCCGGGTGCCCGAGGGCAGGGCGCCCACCAAGGACTTCGCGGTCGGTGTACGACAGCTGAAGCTGAACCGCGACGGCGACCGCCCCCTTCCGCTGACCGTCTGGTATCCGGCGGCCGGGGAGGCCGGGGGCGATCCGGAGCGCTCCGCCGCCGTGGCGGACGGGGAGTTCCCGGTGGTGATGTTCAGCCACGGGCTGGGCGGTCGGCCGGACGACTACGCGGCCCTGCTCACCCGCTGGGCGGCGGCGGGTTTCGTGGTGGCCGCGCCGACCTTCCCGCACACCTCCCGGGGCGCCGACGGGAACGTGCTCGACGTGCTCAACCAGCCGGCCGACGTGTCGTACGCGCTGACCCACGTGCTCGCGCTCGACGCCGCCGCGGGTGACCCGCTGCGCGGCCGGCTCGCCGCCGACCGGGTGGCGGCGGCCGGTCACTCGGCGGGCGGGGTGACCACGGTCGGCCTCTTCACCGCCGGGCGCGACGAACGGTTGGACGCCGGTGTGGTCTTCGCCGGCACGTCGCTCGGCGTGGGTACGGCGTTCGCCGGCGCGACCGCCCCGCAGCTCTTCGTGCACGGCGAGCGGGACGAGGTGGTCGAGTACGCGGCGGGCAAGGCCGTCTACGACGCGGTGCCGTGGCCGAAGGCGATGCTCAGTCTCACCAGGGGTGACCACGGCAGGGCGCTGCTCTCCGACGGCGCGGCGCTGCGGGTCGTCGCGGAGACCACCGTCGACTTCCTGCGGTGGTCGCTCTACGGCGACGCGGCGGCCAAGGACCGCATCCCGACCGACGCCACCCGCGGCGGCCTGGCCACCTTCGACAACCACCTCTGACCACCCCACCGGCCCCGCCCCGGTCTCGCGCACTTTCACGCAAAGCGTGGCTATTCGGCGCGGCGTGGCCACGCTTTCCGTGAAAGCTGTCTCTTATA
>NZ_SMKG01000021.1 GCF_004348525.1 Micromonospora sp. 15K316
CCCGTGGGCTCTCCATCGCGGACCAGCAGCTCGTCGAGATCGCGAAGGCGCTCTCCTTCGACGCCCGGATCCTGGTGATGGACGAGCCGACCGCCGCGCTCTCCGGGGTCGAGGTGGAGCGGCTCTTCGGGGTCGCCCGGTCGCTCTGCGAACGCGGCGCGGCCGTGCTGTTCATCTCGCACCGCTTCGACGAGGTCTTCGACCTCTGCCAGCGGATCACCGTGCTGCGCGACGGCGCCTGGGTCTCCACCGACCGCACCGCCGACCTCACCGTCGACGAGGTGGTGCGGCGCATGGTGGGCCGGGAGGTCTCCTCGCTCTACCCCAAGCAGGACGCCCCGCTACGGGACGTCCTGCTGGAGGTCCGCGGGCTCGGCCGCGCCGGCGTCTTCGCCGACGTGTCGTTCACCGTCCGGGGTGGTGAGATAGTCGCCCTCGCCGGGCTGGTGGGCGCCGGCCGCAGCGAGGTGGCCCGCGCGATCTTCGGCGTCGACCGCTACGACGCGGGGGAGGTGCGCGTCGCCGGCGAGCTCCTGCCGGCGGGCAGCCCCCGCCGGGCGATCGCCGCCGGCATGGCGCTGGTCCCCGAGGACCGTCGCCAGCAGGGACTGGTGATGGAGCTGTCGGTCGAGCGCAACGCCACCCTGGCCCGCCGGCGGGCGCTGAGCCGGCTGGGCCTGCTGCTCGGGGGCGCCGAGCGGTCCGAGGCCCAGCGGTGGACCCGACGGTTGCAGGTCAAGGCGTCCCGGCTCGGCGCGGCGGTGGCGACCCTCTCCGGCGGCAACCAGCAGAAGGTGGTGCTCGCCAAGTGGCTCGCCACCGAGCCGCGGGTCCTGATCATCGACGAGCCCACCCGCGGCATCGACGTCGGCACGAAGGCCGAGGTCCATCGGCTCCTCTCCGAGCTGGCGAACGAAGGGCTGGCCATCCTGATGATCAGCAGCGAGCTGCCCGAGGTGCTCGGCATGGCCGACCGGATCCTCGTCATGCACGAGGGGCGTGTGGTCCGCGAACTGTCCCGGGCCGAGGCGGACGAGACAACTGTCATGTTCGCCGCCACCGGGCAGGGGGTGACGGCGTGAGCCTCACGGACACCGGGGCGGCGGACCGCCTCACCGGGAAGCGGTCCTCCGACCGCGGGCGCCCGGGGCTCACCGAACGGCTGCTCGCCGTACGCGAATTGAGCCTGCTGCTCGCCCTCGGCGCGCTGGTCCTGGTCACCACGCTGCGCAACGACCGCTTCCTGAGCGGGCAGAGCGTCAAGGACCTGCTGCTGGGCTGCGCGATCCTGGTCATCCTCGCGGTCGGCCAGACCCTGGTCATCGTCACCCGCAACGTCGACCTGTCGGTCGGGTCGATCCTCGGCCTGGTCGCCTTCTCGACCGGGTCCCTCTTCCTCGTCGCCCCCGGCCTGCCCTGGCCGGTCGCGCTCCTGCTCGGGGTGGGGCTCGGCGCGGTCTGCGGCGCGGTGAACGGCGGGCTGATCGCGGTCGCGAAGGTCCCCGCGCTCGTCATCACGCTCGGCACCCTCTACGCCTTCCGCGGCGTCGACTACTACTGGGCGTCCGGGCGGCAGATCAACGCCGCCGACATGCCCCGGTCGTTCCTGCGGCTGGGCAACCAGACGGTGCTCGGCGTACCCGTGCTCTTCCTGGTCGCCGTGGTCGTCGTCGCCGCCGTCGGCTACTACCTGCGCTCGTACCGCAGCGGGCGGGAGCTCTACGCCATCGGCTCGGAGCCGGCCGCCGCCCGGCTCTCCGGCATCCCCGTCGGCCGGCGCGTCTTCGCCGTCTTCGTGGCCAGCGGGGCGCTCGCCGGCCTCGCCGGCGTGCTCTACGCGGCCCGGTTCGGCACCCTCGACGCGGCCGCCGGTACGGGCCTGGAACTCCAGGTCGTCGCGGCGGCGGTGGTGGGCGGCGTGGCGATCTTCGGCGGCAGCGGCAGCGCGTACGGGGCGGCGCTCGGTGCCGTCCTGCTCACCACGATCGGCAGCTCGCTGGCCGTCCTGCGCATCGACCCGTTCTGGCAGCAGGCCGTGGTCGGCGCGCTCATCCTCGCCGCCATCGGCCTGGACCGGCTCCTGGCCCTACGGATGGCGGCCCGGCTCAGAGGGAGAAGCGCCCGTGGCGCATGACAGCCTGTACGCCGCACCGCCGTCGACCGGCGCCGAGACCGAGCGCGCGGCCGGCCGCCTGGCCGGGCTGCGCGCCGCGCTCGGCTCCTGGGACGCGGCCGTCGTGGCGGCCCTGGTGCTTGCCGTGCTGCTGGCCGGTGTGTCCGTGCAGAACTTCGCCACCGGCCGCAACGTCCAGTTCCTGCTGCTCGACCTGGTGCCGCTCGCGCTGCTCGCCCTGCCCATGACGCTGATCGTCATCACCGGCGAGATCGACCTGTCGGTGGCGAGCACGGTGGGTCTGTGCAGCACGCTGATGGGGCAGCTCTGGCTCTCCAGCGGGCTCTCACTGGAGCTGATCTGCGTGCTGGTGGTGCTGCTCGGCGGTGCGCTCGGCGCGGTCAACGGGCTCTTCGTCACCGGCTTCGGCCTGCCCTCACTGGCGGTGACCATCGGCACCCTCGCCCTGTACCGCGGGCTGTCGTTCGTGGTGCTCGGCGACCAGGCGGTGGCCGACTTCCCGGCGAGCTGGACCGCCGCGGCGGTGCGGAACATCCCCGGCACCTCGATCCCCGTCGCGGTCGTGCCGGTGTTGCTGCTGGCGCTGGTGTTCGGTGTCGTGCTGCACGCGACGTCGACGGGGCGGGCGCTCTACGCGATGGGCAACAACGACCAGGCCGCCACCTTCGCCGGCGTCTCGGTCGCCCGGACCAAGTTCTGGCTCTTCGTGGCCTCCGGCGCCGTCTGCGGGCTGGTCGGGATCTTCTGGACCCTGCGCTACGCGAGCGCCCGCGGCGACAACGCCACCGGGCTCGAACTCACCGTGGTCACCGCCGTGCTGCTCGGCGGTGTGTCGATCTTCGGCGGCCGGGGTGGGTTGCTCGGCGTGGTCGCCGGAGTCCTGCTCCTCGGTGTCCTGCGCAACGCGCTGCAACTCGCCGACGTCGACGCCAACGCGCTGACGATCGTCACGGGGGCGCTGCTCATCGCCTCCGTCGTGCTGCCCAACGCGGTCGCGGACGTCCGTGCGCGGCTGCATCGTCGACGACAGCGCGCGAACCCCGTCGCGCCCTGATTCCCCACCACCAACCTTCGGAAGGATATCGATGTCCGCGCACCGCAGAGGTTTCCGATTCGGGGCCACCGGCCTCGCCCTCGCCGCCCTGCTGCTCAGCGCCACGGCCTGCGGCGGCACCACCCGGGAGAACTCCGGCGACGACTCCGGCGCCGGCAACCAGGCCAGCGGCGCCGCCAACCCCGACGCGAAGATCAAGGAGGGCCTCAAGATCGCCTTCCTGCCCAAGCAGGTGAACAACCCCTACTTCACCGTCTCCGACAACGGCGGCAAGACGGCGGTCTCCGAGATCAAGGGCGAGTTCAAGGAGGTCGGCCCCTCCGAGGCGAGCGCCTCCTCCCAGGTCAGCTACATCAACACGCTGTCCCAGCAGGGGATGGACGTGATCGTGACCTCGGCGAACGACCCCAACGCGATCTGCGGCGCCCTCAACCAGGCGAAGGCGGCCGGTGCCAAGATCGTCACCTTCGACTCGGACACCAAGCCGGAGTGCCGGCAGATCTTCGTCAACCAGGCGACCGCCGAGGGCATCGCCGAGACGCAGGTCAAGCTCATCTCGACGCAGATCGGCGGCGCCGGTGAGATCGCGGTCCTCTCCGCCACCGCCAACGCGACAAACCAGAACGCCTGGATCGAGCTGATGAGGCAGGAGCTGACGAAGCCCGAGTACAGCAAGATCAATCTGGTCACCGTCGCGTACGGCAACGACGACGACCAGAAGTCGTTCCAGGAGACCCAGGGCCTGCTGCAGTCGTACCCGAACCTCAAGGGCATCATCTCGCCGACCACCGTCGGCGTCGCGGCCGCCGCCCGTTACCTGAGCGGCTCCCAGTACAAGGGCAAGGTCAAGCTGACCGGCCTCGGCACGCCGAACCAGATGCGCCAGTACGTCAAGGACGGCACCGTCGACGCGTTCGCCCTGTGGAACCCGGCCGACCTGGGTTACCTCGCGGCGTACGCGGGCGCGGCGCTGGCCTCGGGGCAGGTCACCGGCGCCGAGGGCGAGAAGTTCACGGCCGGCAAGCTCGGCGAGTACACCGTCGGCACGGACGGCGTGGTCGTCCTCGGCCCACCCACCGTCTTCGACAAGAACAACATCGACCAGTTCGACTTCTGAGCTCCGGGTGGTGGTGCCGGCGTCCCGGCGCCGGCACCATCACCCGGAGGCACCGACGGGAGAACCATGCCCCGCGTCTGCTTCACCCTCCAGGTCGACCCGGAACGGCTGGCCGAGTACCGCGCCCGGCACGAGCGGGTCTGGCCCGAGATGCTCACCGCGCTGGCCGAGTGCGGATGGCACGACTACTCGCTCTTCCTCCGCGAGGACGGCCTGCTCGTCGGGTTCCTGGTGACCGACGACTTCGCGGCGGTCCAGGCCGCCATGCAGGCCCGCGACGTCAACGCCCGCTGGCAGGCGCAGATGGCGCCGTACTTCCTCGACCTCGACCAGGACACCCCCGACCGCGCCATGCGGCCGCTGGACGAGATCTTCAACCTTGCGGCTCAGCTCGCCGCGCAGACGGGAGAAACGCCATGACCCACCCCGACGCGCCGACCCGTGACCGGGTCACGCAGGCCCTGCGCGCCCAGCGCATCGAGACCCCCTCCTGGGCGTACGCCAACTCCGGCACCCGTTTCAAGGTGTTCCCCCAGGAGGGCGTGCCGCGTGACCCGTACGAGAAGATCGCCGACGCGGCGATGGTGCACCGGCTCACCGGGGTGGCTCCCACCGTCGCGCTGCACATCCCGTGGGACCGCGTCGACGACTACGCCGACCTGGCCCGGTACGCGGCGGACCAGGGCGTGGCGCTGGGCGCGATCAACGCCAACGTGTTCCAGGACAACGACTACCGGCTGGGCAGCGTCACCAATCCCGACCCGGGAGTCCGGCGCAAGGCGATCGACCACCTGCTCGAATGCGTCGACATCATGGACCGCACCGGCTCGCGTGACCTGAAGCTCTGGTTCTCCGACGGCACCAACTACCCGGGGCAGGACGACATCCGGGCCCGGCAGGACCGGCTCGCCGCGGCGCTGCGCGAGGCGTACGACCGGCTCGGTGCCGACCAGCGGATGCTGCTGGAGTACAAGCTCTTCGAACCGGCCTTCTACACCACCGACGTGCCCGACTGGGGTACCGCGTACGCGCACTGCGTGGAGCTCGGGCCGAAGGCGCAGGTGGTCATCGACACCGGCCACCACGCGCCCGGCACCAACATCGAGTTCATCGTGGCGTTCCTGCTGCGCGCCGGGAAGCTCGGCGGTTTCGACTTCAACTCCCGCTTCTACGCCGACGACGACCTGATGGTCGGCGCCGCGGACCCGTTCCAGCTGTTCCGGATCATGCGCGAGATCGTGGGGGGCGACGCGCTGCGGCCGCAGGCCGGGATCGCGTTCATGCTCGACCAGTGCCACAACATCGAGCCGAAGATCCCCGCGATCATCCGGTCGGTGCTGAACGTGCAGGAGGCGACCGCCAAGGCGCTGCTCGTCGACGCCGACGCGCTGGCCGCCGCCCAGCGGGCCGGTGACGTGCTCGGCGCGAACGCGGTGCTGATGGACGCCTACCACACCGACGTCCGTCCCCTGCTCGCCGAGCTGCGGGCCGAAGCCGGCCTGGACCCCGACCCGATCGCCGCGTACGCCCGCTCCGGCTACTTCGCGCGCATCCGCAGCGAACGGGCCGGCGGGCAGCAGGCCGGCTGGGGCGCCTGACCACCACCGAACCACAAGGGACGTGAGGACGATGCACTCCGAGGTTGAGGCGCTGATCGCGCGGAGCAACCGGCTCGGGGCCGACCCGACCACGACGAACTACGCCGGGGGCAACACCTCGGCCAAGGGCCGGGCCACCGACCCGGTCACCGGCGGTGCCGTGGAGCTGTTGTGGGTGAAGGGCTCCGGCGGCGATCTCGGGACGCTCACCGAGGCCGGTCTGGCGGTGCTGCGGCTGGACCGGCTGCGCGCCCTCGTCGACGTCTACCCGGGCGTCGAGCGGGAGGACGAGATGGTCGCCGCCTTCGACTACTGCCGGCACGGCCTCGGCGGGGCCGCGCCGTCGATCGACACGGCGATGCACGGCCTGGTCGACGCGGCGCACGTGGACCACCTGCACCCGGACGCCGGCATCGCGATCGCCGCCGCCGCCGACGGGCCCGAGCTGACCAAGGAGATTTTCGGCGACCGGGTGCTCTGGGTGCCGTGGCGCCGGCCCGGCTTCCAGCTCGGGCTCGACATCGCCGCCGTGGCGAGGGCCAACCCGCAGGCGATCGGCGTGATCCTCGGCGGGCACGGCATCACCGCCTGGGGGGCGACCGGCGAGGAGTGCGAGCGGCGCTCCTTGGAGATCATCCGGACCGCCCAGGCGTACCTCGACGGGCACGGCCGGGCGGAGCCGTTCGGCCCGGTGCTCGACGGGTACGCGCCGCTGCCGCCGGAGGAGCGCCGGGACCGCGCGGCCGCCCTCGCGCCGGTGCTGCGCGGCCTCGCCTCGACCGACCGGCCGCAGGTCGGTCACTTCACCGACGGCGACGTCGTGCTCGACTTCCTCGCCCGGGAGCGGCACCCCGCGCTCGCGGCGCTCGGCACGTCCTGCCCGGACCACTTCCTGCGCACCAAGGTCCGTCCGCTCGTGCTCGACCTGCCGCCCACCGCGCCGCTGACCGAGACGGTCGCCCGGCTGCGGGAGCTGCACGCCGCCTACCGCGAGGACTACCGGGCCTACTACCAGCGGCACGCCACGCCGCAGAGCCCACCGATGCGCGGCGCCGACCCGGCGATCGTCCTCGTGCCGGGCGTCGGCATGTTCAGCTTCGGCGCGAACAAGCAGACCGCCCGGGTCGCCGGGGAGTTCTACGTCAACGCCGTGAACGTGATGCGCGGCGCGGAGTCCGTGTCGCGGTACGCCCCGATCGACGAGGCCGAGAAGTTCCGCATCGAGTACTGGGCGCTGGAGGAGGCGAAGCTCCAGCGGCTGCCGAAGCCGAAGCCCCTCGCCGCCCGCGTCGCCTTCGTCACCGGCGGCGGCTCCGGCATCGGCCGGGCCACGGCGCACCGGCTCGCGGCCGAGGGCGCCTGCGTGGTGGTCGCCGACCGCGACGCCGGGGCGGCGGCCACCGTGGCCGCCGAGATCGGCGGCGCCGACGTGGCGGTCGCCGTCACGGCCGACGTCACCGACGGTACGGCCGTCACCGCCGCGCTGCGCGCGGCGGTGCTCGCGTTCGGCGGCGTGGACCTGGTGGTCAACAACGCCGGGCTCTCCATCTCCAAGCCGTTGCTGGAGACCACCGAGGCGGACTGGGACCTGCAGCACGACGTGATGGCCAAGGGCTCGTTCCTGGTGTCCCGGGAGGCCGCGCGGATCATGACCGCCCAGGGGATGGGTGGCGACATCGTCTACATCTCCAGCAAGAACTCGCTCTTCGCCGGGCCGAACAACGTGGCGTACGGCGCGGCGAAGGCCGACCAGGCGCACCAGGTACGCCTGCTCGCGGCCGAACTCGGCGGGCACGGCATCCGGGTCAACGGCGTCAACCCCGACGGGGTGGTGCGTGGCTCCGGCATCTTCGCCCGCGGGTGGGGCGCCCAGCGCGCCGCCGTCTACGGCGTGCCGGAGGAGAAGCTCGGCGAGTTCTACGCGCAGCGCACCCTGCTCAAGCAGGAGGTGCTGCCGGAGCACGTCGCCAACGCGGTCTTCGTGCTCACCGCCGGAGAGCTGTCGCACACGACCGGAATGCACGTCCCGGTCGACGCCGGTGTCGCCGCGGCCTTTCTCCGCTGACCCGGGTCGGTGCCGGATGACGACGAATCAGGTGGGGGACCCGGTGCTCGACGCGGAGGACCTGCGGCTGTTGCGCCTTATGGCGACGGGGCTGCCGCTGGAGACCGTGGCCCGGCGGACGGGGCTCTCCGAGCGGACCGTCCGCCGTCGGGTCCGGGCGATCTGTGACCGGCTCGGCGTCACCGCGCGGATCCAGGCGGTGGTGTGGGCGGCCCGGCGGGGGCTGCTGTGAGCATCCGGGTCGCCGCGGTGGACCTCGGCGCGTCCAGCGGCCGGGTGATGGTCGGCCGCGTGGGCCCCGGCGTGCTCGACCTCACCGAGGTGCACCGGTTCGCCAACGAGCCGGTGCGGGTGGGCGGCACCCTGCACTGGGACATCCTCGCGCTGGTGCGGGGGGTGCTCGACGGCCTGCGCGCCGCCGGCCCGGTCACGAGTGTCGGCGTCGACTCCTGGGCCGTCGACTACGGGCTCCTCGACACCTCCGGCGCGCTGCTGGGCAACCCGGTGCACTACCGCGACGGGCGTACCGACGGTGTGGCCGAGCGGCTGGCGACCCGGCTGGGCCGGGAGCGGCTGTACGCGACGACCGGGCTGCAGCAGCTGCCGTTCAACACCATCTACCAGCTCGCCGCCGCCCGCGGTACGCCCCAGCTCGACGTCGCCCGGTGGCTGCTGCTGATCCCGGACCTCGTCGCGTACTGGCTCACCGGTGAGGTCGGCGCCGAGGTCACCAACGCCTCGACCACCCAGCTCTACGACGTGCGCCGACGAGCCTGGGCCACCGAGTTGATGGTCGACGCCGGGATCCGGCCGGAGCTCTTCCCGCCGCTGCGCGAGGCGGGCAGCCGGATCGGGCGGGTCCTACCCGCGCTGGGGTTGCCGGGGGAGCCGGACGTGGTGGCGGTCGGCTCGCACGACACCGCGTCGGCGGTGGTCGGCGTGCCGGCGTCGAGGGAGAACTTCGCCTACATCTCCTGCGGCACCTGGTCGCTGGTGGGGGTCGAGCTGGACGCGCCGGTGCTCACCGAGGCGAGCCGGCGGGCGAACTTCACCAACGAGTCCGGTGTCGACGGCACGGTCCGCTACCTGCGCAACGTCATGGGGCTGTGGCTGCTCCAGGAGTCGGTGCGGGCCTGGGGCGGCCCGGACCTGCCCGACCTGCTGCGGCGGGCCGGGGCCGAACCCGCGTTCCGGTCGGTGGTGGACCCCGACGACCCGGTGTTCCTGCCGCCGGGTGACATGCCGGCGCGTCTCGCGCAGGCCTGCCGCCGCGCCGGCGAGCCCGTGCCGACCACGCCGGCCGCCACCGTCCGGTGCATCCTCGACAGCCTGGCGTTGGCGCATCGCCGCGCGGTACGCCAGGCGCAGCGGCTCTCCGGCCGGCAGGTGGAGACCGTGCACATGGTCGGGGGTGGTGCCCGCAACGCCCTGCTCTGTCAGCTGACGGCGGACGCCTGCGGCCTGCCGGTGCTCGCCGGCCCGGTGGAGGCGACCGCGTTCGGCAACGTGCTGGTGCAGGCGAGGACCGCCGGTGCCGTCGAGGGCGACCTGCCGGCGCTGCGGGCGCTCATCCGCGACACCCAGCGGGTCGTGCGGTACGAGCCGCGCGGGGCGGAGGCGGCGTGGCGGGCCGCCGAGCAGCGGTTGGGCGGCTGACGGCGGGAGCGGCGGTCACCGCGACCTCGACCGGCCCGGTACCGGGCGGCCGGTGCTGGTCGAGGGCCCGCCGGAGCCGCCGGGGCGCCCGTCGGGCGAGCGCCGTTCCGGTCGCCGGTCAGAGGACCCGACGAAGCCACTCCTCGACGCCCGCGACGTGCACGGTGGCCCAGGATCGGGCCAGGTCGGCCTGCCGGGAGGCGACCGCCTCCAGGATGGCGGCGTGCTGCTCCCGGGTCCTGGCGACGGCGCCCTCCTGGGTCAGGCCCCGCCAGACGCGGGCGCGGGTGGTCGGGCCGGAGAGGCTGTCCAACAGCGACGTGAGCACGTTGTTGCCCGCGCAGACCGCGATCAGCCGGTGGAACTCCAGGTCGTTGGCGACGAGTTCGTCGATGCTCGGGTCGTCGCCGAGCCCGTCGAGGACGTCGCGCAGGGCGGCGATGTCCTCGACGGTCGCCCGCTGCGCGGCGAGCGCGGTCGCCCCCGGTTCGAGGATCCGCCGGACCTCGAGGAACTCCAGCACGGTGTCGTCGCGGTGGAAGTCGACGACGAAACTCAGCGCGTCGAGCAGCAGGGCCGGGTCCAGGCTCGTCACGTACGTCCCGTCGCCCTGGCGTACGTCGAGCACCCGGATCAGCGAGAGCGCCTTGACGGCCTCGCGCAGGGAGTTGCGGGACAGGCCGAGCCGTTCGGCCAGGTCCGGTTCACGGGGTAGCCGGTCGCCGGGGCGCAACTCGCCGGCGAGGATCATCTGTTTGATCTTGTCGATCGCCTCGTCCGTGACAGCCACGTTCTCCTCCGCCCTCTTTCGCAGCGCAGCGTATGGGACTGCTCAGCGCCGGAGCCGGTAGGTGCGCACGGCGGTGTCGCCGAACACCGCCGACCGTTCCCGCTCGGTCAGGGGCGGCAGCGCCCCGGACAACGCGGCGAGCACGCCCTGGTAGTCGGCGGCGAGCCGGCACACGGGCCAGTCGGACCCGAACATCAACCGGTGCGGGCCGAACCGGTCGACCGCCTCGGTCACGAACGGCCGCAGGTCGGCCACCCGCCACCGGTCCCGGTCCGCCTCGGTCACCAGCCCGGAGAGCTTCGCCGTGACGTTCGGCCGGGCGGCCAGCGCCGCGAACGGCCCCGCCCAATCGGCCAGCCCCCGGGCGCCGTCGCGGATCCGCGGCTTGCCCAGATGGTCGAGGACGAACCGCAGCTCGGGTACGTCCCGGGCGGCCCGCGCCACGGCGGGCAGCTGGTCGTCGCGGCAGACCACGTCGAGGGCCAACCCCGCGTCGGCGACCGTGCGCAGACCGCGCCGGACCGGTGGGTGGTCCAGGTAGGCCGGGTCGGTCTCGGCCTGCAGCTGGGGGCGGACGCCGACGAGACGGTCGCCGCCGGGCAGGCGCCGGTAGGCCGCGATCGTCTCGGCGAGCGCGGGGTCGGCGAGGTCGGCCCAGGCCACCACTCCGGCGATCACGGTGCAGCGCTGGGCGTAGCCGAACAGGAGGGCGGCCTCGGCGGTGTCGCAGCGGCCACCCTCCACGAGCACCGTCCGGTCGATGCCCGCGGCCGCCAGCTCGGGCTCCAGCTCCGCCGGGCCGAAGGAGCGCCGGATCGGGGCGAGTTCGGGCGCGTCCAGCCAGCGGTAGCCGTCCTCGACCCGCCAGAGGTGGTGGTGTGCGTCGACGATCACGCGGCCACCACCGGGGCTGTGGGCAGGGCCGCGTCGGGGCGCAGCAGTCCCTCGGCGACCAGCTCCGCCCAGAACTCGCCGGGTGGCGGCTCCGTGGCGGCCAGCGCCACGTTGCGCCGGACCTGTTCCGGATCGTGCGCGCCGACCACCAGCGTGGCGACGGCCGGGTGCGCGGCGGCGAAGGCGAGCGCGGAGGCCGGCAGTGTCGTCCCGTGCCGGGCGCAGACCGCGGCGATCGCCCGGGCGCGGGCGAGCATCCCGCCCGGCGCCTCGGCGTACTCGTAGGGCAGGCCGGGGTGCGGATCGGCCACGGCGAGCAGCCCGCTGTTGAAGACCCCCGAGTTGAGCACCGAGACACCGCGCCGCTGACACTCCGGCAGCAGCGCGTCGAGTGCGGGCTGCTCCAGCAGCGTGTACCGGCCGGCGACCATGACCGCGTCGACGTCGGTCTCGGCGACGAACCGGTGCAGCACCCGCGTCTGTTTCGAACCGACACCGATGGCCCCGATGACGCCCTGGGCCCGCAGCTCGTGCAGCGCCGGATAGGCCTGCTCCAGGGCGGGCGTCTGGTGGTCCTCCGGGTCGTGGATCAGCGCGATGTCGATCCGGTCGAGGCCGAGCCGCAGGAGGCTCGCCTCCAGGGACCGGTGCACCCCGTCCGCCGTGAAGTCCCACACCCGCCGGTGGTCGGCCGGCACGTGGAAACCCTCGGGGTCGCGCCGGCCGGCCCCGGACCGGTCCGGTACGAGCAGCCGGCCCACCTTCGTGCTGACCGCGTAGGCGCCGCGCGGCAGGGTGCGCAGCGCGTCGCCGAGCCGGCGCTCGGAGAGCCCGAGACCGTAGTGCGGCGCGGTGTCGAAGTAGCGGACGCCGTGGTCCCAGGCCGCCCGGACGGTGGCGATCGCCTCCGCCTCACCGATCGGTGTGTAGAGGTTGCCGAGCTGGGCGCAGCCCAGCCCGACCCGGCTCACGGTCACCCGGGACCGTCCCACCCGGACGCCGGTCACGCGGTCGCCCCGCCCGGCGCGCCGGGCAACGCCCAGACCAGGGGGAGCCCCGTGTCCGTGCCCGAGTAGTCGTCGGCCACGTCGAGCAGCGTGGCCATCCGGGCCTGCCACGCGACGTTCGCCGGGTGGTCGCGCAGTTCGTCCCGCATCCGCCGGTAGTCCTCGACCTCCACCAGGTGGAACAGGTCTGGTCCGTCCCGCCAGATCCACCAACCGTGGACGCCCGCCGCGTGGATCGCGGCGGCCAGCTCCGCCGGTATGGTCGCGTGGACGTCGTCGTACTCGTGTTCGCGGCCCGGCTTGAGCCGGGTGTGCAGGGCGATCCGCCGCATCGGCGCGCTCCTTCTCGCTACCGGTCGGGCCGCCGACGGCGGCCGGGACGATGAGGGCTAGTCCTGGGCCTTGCCGGAGGTGAGCCGGGCCAGGATCAGCGCGACCAGGATGATGGCGCCGTAGATGGCCTGGATCCATTGGGCGGAGACCCCGGCGAGGGTCAGGATGTTGTTGATCAGGCCGAGGACGATGACGCCGCAGAGCGCGCCGAAGAGCGTTCCCTTGCCGCCGTCGAGGCTGATCCCGCCGATCACCGCCGCGGCGAAGACGGTGAAGATCATGCCGTCGCCCTGTGCCGCCGCGACCGAACCCAGCCGACCGGTCATCAGCAGGCCGGCGAGCGCGGCGAGCAGGCCACCGATCATCAGGACCGCCCAGACCACCCGGTCGGTACGGATGCCGGCCGCCCGGGCCGCGTCGGTGTTCCCGCCGATGGCGTAGACGGACCGGCCGTGCCGGAAGTAGCCGAGCGCGACGATGCCCACCACGAAGAGGGTGCCGCTGATCCAGATGGAGGCCGGTACGCCGAGCCAGACCGCGCTGCCCAGGTAGAGCACCGAGGGTGGGATGTCGAAGAGGTTCTGCCCACCGGTGATCCCGATCTGCAGACCGCGCAGCACGATCAGCATGCCCAGCGTCACGATGAACGCGGAGAGCTTGAACCGCAGGATCAGCAGCCCGTTGAACGCCCCGATCGCCAGCCCGGTGAGCAGGCAGAGGACGATGGCCAGACCGGCCGGGAGCTCGGTGCCCAGCCCGTTGCTCGCCGCCGGGATGACGAGCGCGACGGCGAGCGCCGGGGCCAGACCGATCGTCGACTCCAGCGAGAGGTCGAACTTCCCGGCAATGAGGATGATCGCCTCGGCGAGCACCAGCAGCGCCAGCTCGGTCTGCTGTTGCAGCACGTTGGTGATGTTGGCGGCGCTGAGGAACACCGGGTCGATGAGCGCGCCCACCACGACGAGCAGGATGATCGCGGGGACGAGCGCGAAGTCCCGGAGCCGGGCCAGGGGTAACCGACCGCCGCCCGGTCGGGTACCGCCGGTCGTCGGTGGCTTGGCGATCGTCTCGGTGCCGGTCACGGCTGCTCCACTCCCTCCACTGCGGACACCAGTTCGGCGTCCGTCCAACCCCGGGGCACGTCCCGGATCACCTCTCCGTGGAACATGACCAGCACCCGGTCGCACGAGCGCAGGTCGTCGAGCTCGTCGGAGACGACCAGCACGCCGGTGCCTCCGGCGGCGGCCGCGCCGATGGCCCCGAGCAGGGACGCCTTGGACCGGACGTCCACCCCGGCGGTGGGGCTCACCATCACCAGTGCCCTCGGGTCGTTGGCGAGCGCGCGGGCCAGCACGACCTTCTGGGCGTTGCCGCCGGAGAGGTCGCCGACCGGCTGGTGCGGCCCGTCGGTCTTGATGTCGTACGCCCGGATCATCCGCTCGGCGGTGGTCCGCTGCCGGGCGGGGGCGATGATCCCGGCGGGGCCGAGCCGGTCGGCGATCGGCATGGTGGCGTTCTCGGCCACCGACAACAGCGGCACGAGGCCCTCCCGGTGCCGGTCCTGCGGCAGGTAACCGAGCCCGGCGGCGAGGGCGGCGGGCACCTGACCCGGCTTCGGGGTGGTGCCGGCGATGGTCACCGTTCCGGCGTCGGCCCGGCGCAGCCCCGCGATCGTCTCGGCGAGGGCCACCTTGCCGCTGCTCCCCGAACCGATCAGCCCGACCATCTCGCCGGCCCGCACCGTGAGGTCCACCCCGTCGTAGTGGCCGGCGAGCCGCAGGCCGCGTACGTCGAGGACCACCGGCGCCGTGGCCGGGACCGGCGGGCGCGCGACGCCCTCGGCGAGCGCCCGGCCCGTCTCGCCGGTCATCGCGGCGACCAGCTCGTCGCGGGAGAGCGCCTCGACGGGCTCGGTGAGGATGTGCCGCGCGTCGCGCAGCACGGTGACCCGCTGGCAGACCTCGTACACCTCCTGGAGGTGGTGCGAGATGAACAGGAAGGTGACCCCTGCCGACTGGAGCTCGCGCATCCGGTCGAAGAGCCGGTCGATGGCGGCGGCGTCGAGCTGCGCGGTCGGCTCGTCGAGGATGATGAACCGGGCACCGAACGAGAGCGCCCGGGCGATCTCGACGAGCTGCCGCTGCTCGACGGTGAGTGAGCCGGCGAGCGCGGCCGGGTCGATGTCGACCCCGTACCC
Source organism: Micromonospora sp. 15K316 (assembly GCF_004348525.1). Lineage (GTDB taxonomy): Bacteria > Actinomycetota > Actinomycetes > Mycobacteriales > Micromonosporaceae > Micromonospora. The sequence continues at coordinate 14,846 of NZ_SMKG01000021.1, forward strand.
GGCCAGCAGGTCGGCGGCGCGGCGGCGCAGCCCGCGCCAGTCGATGAGGCCACGGCCGGACTGCCGGTTGAGGAAGAGGTTCTCCGCGACGGTCAGGGTGGGGATGATGGTGGACTTCTGGTAGACGCAGGCGACCCGCTGCCGCCAGGCGTCGCGGTCGGCGAGCGCCGGCGCCGGGGCGCCGTCGAACCGGATCTCGCCGCCGTCGGGCCGCTGGAGGCCGGTCAGGATCGACACCAGCGTGGACTTCCCGGCGCCGTTGCGTCCGACCAGCGCGTGGGTCTCGCCCGCCCGCACGGCGATGCCGGCGGAGTGCAGCGCCACGGTCGCCCCGTACCGCTTCGACACGTCGCGTGCCTCCGCGGCCGGGGCTCCGGCCGCGGAGCGCGCGATCTGCTCGTGACTGGTCATCACTTACCGATCTGGTTTCCCCAGAGCGCCGGGTCGTCGACGTTCTCCTTGGTGACCAGCGGCGCGGCGAGCTGGTCCTCCAGGCCGTTGCCGATGTCGATGATCGTGCTGTCGTGGTCGGTCGGGCCGGGCTGGAAGGTCTTTCCCTCGGCGGCCGCCTTGGCGTAGTAGAGCGCCCACTTGGCGTAGAGGTCGGCGGGCTGGGAGACCGTGGCGTCGATCTCGCCCTTGCGGATCGCCTCGAACTCCTGTGGGATCCCGTCGTTGGAGACGATGAAGATGTGCTTCGGGTCGGTCGGTGGGACCAGCAGGTTCTTCGACCGGAGGACCTGCAGCGTCGGGGCCAGGAACACCCCGCCGGCCTGCATGTAGACGCCCTTGATGTCCGGGTGCTGGGCGAGGCGGGTCTGGAGCGCGGCCGCGGCCTTGGCCCCCTCCCACTCGGTCGGCTCCTCGAAGATCGTGATCCCGGGGAACTTCGTCTTCATGCACTCCGCGAACGCCTCCGAGCGGTCCCGCCCGTTGATGGAGGAGAGCGAGCCCTGGAACTCGATCACCTTGCCCTTGCCGCCGAGCTTCTCGCCGAGGAACTCGCACGCCTTCTGCCCGTACGCGCGGTTGTCGGCGCGCACCACCATGAAGACCTTGCCCTTGTCGGGGCGGGTGTCGACCGAGACCACCGGGATCTTGCGGGACTCCAGGGTGCCCAGGGTGGAGGCGATCGCGCCGGTGTCCTGCGGCGCCATCACGACCGCCTTCGCGCCCTGGCTGACCATCGCCTGCACGTTCGCCACGAGCTTCGAGACGTCGTTCTGCGAGTTGGTCGGGGACATCAGGTTGACGTCGTACTCGTCGGCGAACTGCGGGACGTACTTGGCGTACGAGTTCCAGAAGTCGGAGTCGGCGCGGGGCAGGTCGATACCGATCTGCGGCCCCGATCCGGCCTGGCCGCCCGAGCCGCCCGACGACGAGTCACCGCAGGCGACGGTGGTGAGGGTGAGGAACGCGGCCAGCGCGATCCCGATCGGGGTCTTGGCGGTAGGTCTCACGGTGGTCCTCCAACGGTGCGGATGCGGTGGGGTTCTCGACGGCACATCTGTGGTCCTGGCCGGCTCGACGCGACAGGGTCAGCCGGGCGGCGGCTCGGGACGCAGCCGCAGCCCGTGCATCCCGCCGTCCACGGCGAGCACGGTGCCGGTGGTCGCCGCGGCGAGCGGGCCCGCCAGGTAGGCGATCGCGGCGGCCACCTCGTCGGCGCTCACCAGGCGACCGGTGGGCTGCCGGGCCCGCAGCGCGGCGAGTTCGCCCGCCGGGTCGTCGGCGGCGTCGAGCAGCCGGCGTACCCAGGGGGTGTCCACGGTGCCGGGGTTCACGCAGTTGACCCGGATGCCCTCCCGTACGTGGTCGGCCGCCATCGCCAGGGTGAGCGCCTGCACGGCGCCCTTGCTGGCGCTGTAGAGCGCCCGTTGCGGCAGGCCGGCCGAGGCGGCGATGGAGCAGGTGTTCACGATCGCCGCGTGCGCCGAGGCGCGCAGGTGGGGCAGCGCGGCCCGGGTCACCCGCGCGATCCCGACCACGTTGACGTCGAGCACCCTGTGCCACTCCTCGTCGGAGTTCTCCTCGACGCTGCCGCGCGCGCCGATCCCGGCGTTGTTGACCAGCACGTCGATGCCGCCCAGCGCGTCGGCCGCGGCGGCCACCGCCGCCCGGACGCTGCCGTCGTCGGTGACGTCGGCGGCGAGCCCGAGCAGCGGCGCGGGCACGCCCTCCGGATTCAGGTCGAGGCACGCCACCCGGGCGCCGCGCTCGGCGAGCACTGTCGCGGTCGCCAGGCCGATGCCGGACGCCCCGCCCGTCACCACCGCGGCCAGCCCGGTGAACTCGTTCCGGTAGGTGCTCACCGCGCCACCTCCGCTGCGGGCCGTCCCGGCTCCCCGGGTCGGAGGACCGGCTTCGGCTCCGGGGACGCCGCCGACCAGACGGGACCGTCCGGGTAGGCGTAGTCGGCGAGCGTGCGGGGCCGGATGGTCGCGCTGAACCCGGGTGCGGTCGGCGCGACGTAGCGTCCGTCCCGGATCACCACCGGGTCGACGAAGTGCTCGTGCAGGTGGTCGACGTACTCGATGACCCGGTCGGTCAGCTCGCCGGAGACCGCCACGTAGTCGAACATGGACAAATGCTGCACCAGCTCGCAGAGCCCCACCCCGCCGGCGTGCGGGCAGACCGGCACGCCGAACTTCGCGGCCAGCAGCAGGATCGCGAGGTTCTCGTTGACGCCCGCGACGCGGGTCGCGTCGATCTGCACGTAGGAGACGGCGTCGAGCTGGAGCAGCTGCTTGAAGAGCACCCGGTTGGCGATGTGCTCGCCGGTGGCGATGCGCATCGGGGCCAGCTCGCGGGCGATCGTGGCGTGCCCGAGCACGTCGTCGGGGCTGGTCGGCTCCTCGATCCAGTGCGGGTCGAAGCGGGCCAGCTCGCGCATCCAGGTGATCGCCGTCGGCACGTCCCAGCGCTGGTTGGCGTCGACCGCGATGGGGAAGTCCGGCCCGCAGGCCTGCCGGGCGATGGTCATCCGCCGGATGTCGTCGGCGAGGTCGGCGCCGACCTTCAGCTTGATCTGGCCGAACCCGTCGGCGACCGCCTCCTTGCAGAGCCGGCGCAGCTTGTCGTCGTCGTACCCGAGCCAGCCGGGTGAGGTGGTGTAGGCGGGGAAGCCGGCCCGGAGCAGGTGCTCCTCGCGCTCGGCGCGGCCCGGCTGCGCCGCCCGCAGGATCCGCAGCGCCTCCTCCCGGGTGAGCGCGTCGTCGAGGTAACGGAAGTCCACGAGGTCGACGAGCTCCTCCGGGCTCAGCCGGCTCAGCAGCCGCCACAGCGGCAGCCCCTCCCGCTTCGCCCGCAGGTCCCAGAGCGCGTTGACGACCGCCGCGATCGCCATGTGCATGACGCCCTTCTCCGGGCCCAGCCACCGCAGCTGCGAGTCGTGCACGAGCTCGCGCCAGAAGCCACCCAGGTCGGCCAGCACGGCGGCCACCGGCCGGCCCACCAGGTACGGGCGCAGCGACGCGATGGCGGCGGCCTGGACGTCGTTGCCGCGTCCGATGGTGAAGGCGAAGCCGTGCCCCTCGTGGCCGTCGCCGGAGTCGGTGCGCAGCACCACGTACGCCGCCGAGTAGTCCGGGTCGGGGTTCATGGCGTCGGAGCCGTCCAGCGCGCGCGAGGTCGGGAAGCGGATGTCGGAGATCTCCAGCTCGGTGAAGATCATGCCTGCGCCACCTTCTGGCGTTGCCGGCCCAGACCGTCGATCTCCACCTCGATCACGTCGCCCGCCGTCAGGTACGGCTTCGGGTCCGGCCGGCCGAGGGCGACCCCGGCGGGCGTTCCGGTGTTGATGACGTCACCCGGGTGCAGCACCATGAACTGGCTCAGGTACCGCACGATCTCGGCGACCGGGAAGACCATGTCCTTCGTGCTGCCGTCCTGACGGGGCACGCCGTTGACCCAGAGGCGCAGCCGGAGGTCCTGCGGGTCCGGGACCTCGTCGGCGGTCACCAGGAGGGGGCCGAGCGGGTTGAAGGTCTCGCAGGACTTGCCCTTGTCCCACTGGCCGCCGCGTTCGAGCTGGAACTCCCGCTCCGAGACGTCGTTGGCGACGGCGTACCCGGCGACGCAGGTCAGCGCCTCCTCGGCGCTGGCGAGGTAGCGTGCCGGCCGGCCGATGACGACCGCGAGCTCGACCTCCCAGTCCGTCTTCGTGCTGCCCCGGGGGATCAGGACGGGATCGTCGGGGCCGACGACGGTGTCGGGCGCCTTCAGGAAGACCACCGGCTCCGCGGGCAGCGGCGCGCCGGTCTCGGCGGCATGGTCCCGGTAGTTCAGGCCGATGCAGACGATCTTTCCGGGACGCAGTGGCGGCCCGATCCGCAGGCCGGCGCGGTCCAGCACCGGCAGCTCGTCCACCGCGACGGTGGCGAGCCGGGAGAGCCCGCCGGCCGCCAGGAACGCGGGATCGAGGTCGTCGATCACCCCGCGGAGGTCGCGTAACCGCCCGTTCTCGTCCAGCAGTGCCGGGGTCTCTCGACCCGGCGCACCCACCCGCAACAACCTCACGCGTCGCTCCCCAGTACCAGTTGCAGCAAGACATCCGATGTCTACCAAGGACTGTGGCGCTCCACAAGACCGATTCATCGACGAGCACCGTCCTGTTCGTACGGATTGCGTCACCGATCCCCAGTTCCCGCCCGCACGCTCGCGCCTACGCGGCGCCGGATCGATGAAGTCAAGTCCTTGTTGTGCCGGGCCGCCCTTTGTAGCCTCTGCATGAAACATCCGAGGTGCCGCCGTAGTGGCCTTCGGAACGGCGCAGCCGCGTCAGAGTCCATCCCGGCCCCTCGGACGATCCGGAGACACCCATGGACGACCTCTCCCGGTGGCGGCTCCCGCTTCGGTCGGCGGCGACCGCGCTCCTGGCCGTGCTGGTCGCGGCGCTACCCGTCGGATCGGCGCCGTCCGGGGCGGCCCCCTCGGGCACCCCCACGGACGGCGCCACCGCGCAGACCGGCGGTCCGCTCACCCTCTGGTACGACGAGCCGGCCGCCGACTGGGAGACCCAGGCGCTGCCCATCGGCAACGGCGCCCTCGGCGGCATGGTCTTCGGCCGGGTGGCGACCGAGACGGTGCAGTTCAACGAGAAGACGCTCTGGACCGGCGGACCGGGCTCGGCCGCCGGCTACGACTTCGGCAACTGGACCTCGCCGCGTCCCGGGGCCATCGAAGAGGTGCAGCGGCTGATCAACGAGCGTGGCCGCCTCGCCCCGGAGGAGGTGGCGAGCCGGCTCGGCCAGCCCAAGAGCGGCTTCGGCTCGTACAACACCTTCGGGGACCTGTCGCTGCGGCTCACCGAGGACCCCGGCGCGGTCCAGGAGTACCGCCGCGAGCTGAACATCGGCCGGGCCGTCGCGAGGGTCTCCTACCTCGACGACGGGGTGCGCTACACCCGGGAGTACTTCGCCAGCAACCCCGACAAGGTTCTGGTGGTCCGGCTCAGCGCCGACCAGCCGGGGCGGATCGGCTTCACCGCCGGCGTCACCGCGCCGGACAACCGGTCCAAGGCGGTCACCGCGAGCGGCGGTCGGATCACCTTCGCCGGCGCGCTCACCGACAACAAGCTCCGGTTCGAGTCCCAGATCCAGGTCACCGCGCAGGGCGGCGCGGTCACCGACGGCGCCGACGGCACCGTCACCGTGCGGGACGCCGACACGGCCACGCTGGTCCTCGCCGCGGGGACCGACTACGCCCCGACCTACCCCGCCTACCGGGGCGCCGACCCGCACCCGACGGTGACCGCAGCGGTGGACGCGGCGGCGCGCAAGACGTACGCCGACCTGCTCGCCGCGCACACCGCCGACCACCGCGCCCTCTTCGACCGGGTCCGGCTCGACATCGGGCAGGCGATGCCCGGGGTGCCGACCGACGAGCTGCTGCGCGCCTACACCGGCGGCGCCGCACCCGCCGACCGCGCGCTGGAGGCGCTCTTCTTCCAGTACGGCCGCTACCTGCTGATCGCCTCGTCACGGGCCGGCTCGCTGCCGGCGAACCTCCAGGGTGTCTGGAACAACTCCACCAACCCGCCCTGGGACGCCGACTACCACGTCAACATCAACCTCCAGATGAACTACTGGCCGGCCGAGCTCACCAACATCTCGGAGACCACCGCGCCGCTCTTCGACTACGTCGACTCGATGGTGCCGCCGGGGCAGGTGACCGCCCGGGAGATCTACGGCAACCGGGGCTGGGTGGTGAACAACGAGACCAACATCTACGGGTTCACCGGGCTGCACAACTGGGCCACCTCGTTCTGGTTCCCCGAGGCCGGGGCGTGGCTCGCCCAGCACTACTGGCAGCACTACCAGTTCACCCGGGACCAGCGGTTCCTGAGAGAGCGCGCGTACCCGGTCATGAAGCAGCTCGCGCAGTTCTGGCTCGACGAACTCGTCGTCGACCCGCGCGACGGCACACTCGTCGTCTCCCCGAGCTACTCCCCGGAACAGGGCGACTTCACCGCCGGCGCCTCGATGTCCCAGCAGATCGTCTGGGACCTCTTCACCAACACCGTCGAGGCCGCCGGGATCGTCGGCGGCGACAACGCCTTCCGCAAGGAGCTGCGCGCCGCGCTCGCCGACCTCGACCCGGGCATCCGGGTCGGCTCGTGGGGGCAGTTGCAGGAGTGGAAGGAGGACCTGGACGACCCGGAGAACGAGCACCGGCACGTGTCGCACCTGTTCGCCCTCCACCCCGGCGCCCAGATCACCGCGCTGGACGACCCGGAGCTGGCCGACGCGGCCCGGGTCTCGCTCACCGCGCGCGGCGACGGCGGCACCGGCTGGAGCAAGGCGTGGAAGATCAATTTCTGGGCCCGGCTCCTCGACGGCGACCACGCGCACAAGATGCTCACCGAGCAACTGCGACAGAGCACGCTGCCCAACCTCTGGGACACCCACCCGCCGTTCCAGATCGACGGCAACTTCGGCGCCACCTCCGGCGTCGCGGAGATGCTGCTGCAGAGCCAGAGCGGCGAGGTCCAGGTCCTTCCGGCGCTGCCGAGCGCCTGGAAGGACGGCTCGGTCAGCGGACTGCGTGCCCGCGGCGACCTCACCGTCGACACGACGTGGTCGGCCGGCGCCGCGACCGAGATCGCGGTGACCGCCGGTCGCGCCGGCGAGGTCCGGCTGCGCAGCCCGCTCTTCGCCGGTCCGTTCCGGATGGTGGATGCCACGACCGGCAAGCGGGTCGACGCCGAGGTCCGCGGTGAGCGGGTCACCTTCCCGGCCAAGCCCGGACACCGCTACGTCGCCACCTCCGGGGTTCGCTTCGCCGTCGACGCCCCGACGACGCTCGAGGCCGACCAGCCGGGGACGGTCTCGGTGAGCGTCGCCGCCGCGGAGAACCTGCCGCCGTCCCGGCTGACGTTGGCCCTGCCGGCCGGGTGGGACGCGCGCCCCGCCCGGTTCGAGGTGCCCCGCCTGCGCTCGGGCGACTCCCAGGTCTACCGGTTCACTGTCACCCCGACCCGGGACGCCGCGGCCGGCAGGAACCGGGTCGAGGCGCGGTTGGTCAACGACAGGTGGCGGGCGTCCGCGTGGACGGCCATCTCCCTGCCCGTACCGCCGCCGTGCGCCCGGCCGGCCCCGGACCGGCCGCTCGTCGCCTGGGACCCCACCAGCGGCGACACGATCGCCGACCGGTCGCCGAACGGACGCACGGCCACCGTGCAGACCGGTGGGGCGTACGTCACCGACGGGCCGACCGGCACGGCGCTGGCCCTGGACGGCGCCCGCTACCTCCGGACCGCCCCCACCACGCTGGGCTTCCTCGAGACGGCCACCTTCGCCGCGGAGGTCAAGGTGACCACGAGCGGCAGCTACCGGCGGCTCTTCGACTTCCAACCCAGCGGCGACCCGGGCACCGACGGCGTGCTGATCGACCTCACCCCCGGCAACCAGCTGCGGTTCATCGGCTCGGGGACCGGCGTCACCACCAACGCCACAGTGCCCCTCGGCCGGTACGTCGACCTGGTTGTCACGATGGACGACGCGGGCACGGTCACCGTCTACCTCGACGGCCGGCAGGCCGGCGCGGCGAAGGTGCCGGACGGCGGCATCGTCGGCTGCGCCACCCGGGAGCTGCGGTTCGCCGCCGATCAGGGCGGCGGGCAGCGGCTCACCGGCGAGCTCGACCGGGTGGCCATCCTGCCCGAGGCGCTCCCGGCCGACCAGGTCGCCACCTGGCAGAGCCGTGCCTTCGGCTGACGCCGCGCGCGGGACGCCCGCCCACCGTCCCCGCCGGCGGCCGGTCCGGCCATTGCGTACCGGTGACCGAGCTGATCGAATAGCCGCGGCCGGTGCGCGTCGGGCCGGCCAGAACCCGAGAGGCGGGTGGCGATGCGGGTCGCACTCTTCGTGACGTGCCTGGCGGACACACTCTTCCCGGCCGCGGCCCAGGCGACCGTCCGGCTGCTGGAGCGGCTCGGCCACCAGGTGGTCTTCCCGCCGGAGCAGACCTGCTGCGGGCAGATGCACGTCAACACCGGCTACTCCGCGCAGGCCCTGCCGCTGGTACGCCGCCACGTGCGCGCCTTCGAGGCGTCCGACGTGGTGGTCGCCCCGTCGGGCTCCTGCGTCGGCTCGGTACGGCACCAGCACGCCACGGTGGCCCGCCGGGCCGGTGACGAGCGGCTGGCCTCGCGCGCCGAGGCGGTCGCCGGACGCACGTACGAGCTCTCGGAGTTCCTGGTGGACGTGCTCGGGGTGACCGACGTGGGCGCGTACTACCCGCACCGGGTGACGTACCACCCGACCTGCCACTCGCTGCGCATGCTGCGGGTGGGGGACCGGCCGCTGCGGCTGCTGCGGGAGGTCCGCGGCCTCGACCTCGTCGAGCTGCCACAGGCGGAGCAGTGCTGCGGCTTCGGCGGCACCTTCGCGGTGAAGAACGCCGACACCTCCACCGCGATGCTCGCGGACAAGCTGCGCCACGTCCAGTCCACCGGCGCCGACGTCTGCGCGGCCGGCGACGCCTCCTGCCTGATGCACATCGGCGGGGGCCTGGCCCGGCTGCGCACCGGCGTCCGTACGGTGCATCTGGCGGAGATCCTCGCCTCGACCGAGCGCAGCGGCAGCACCGGCCGGACGGCGGTGCGGGCATGAGCCGCACCTTCCTCGGCATGCCGGGGACCGCGCCGCCCGGAGTCGGGCACCTGCGCGGCGCGGAGCCCTTCCCGGCCGCCGCCCGGCGGGGCCTCGCCGACCCGCAGCTGCGTCGCAACCTGGGCCACGCCACCACCACCATCCGCGCCAAGTCGGGTGCGGTCATCGGCGAACTGCCCGACTGGCAGGCCCTGCGCGAGGCCGGCTCGGCGATCAAGACCGACGTCCTGACCCGCCTGCCGGAGCTGCTCGAACAGCTCGAGGCCGCGGTCACCGCGGCCGGCGGAGTCGTGCACTGGGCCGCGGACGCGGTGGAGGCGAACCGGATCGTCACCGAACTGGTCGCCGCGACCGGCAGCGACCGGGTCATCAAGGTGAAGTCCATGGCGACCCAGGAGATCGGCCTCAACGAGGCGCTCGACGCGGCCGGCATCACGGCGGTGGAGACCGATCTCGCCGAGCTCATCGTGCAGCTCGGCGAGGACCGGCCGAGCCACATCCTGGTGCCGGCGATCCACCGGAACCGGGCCGAGATCCGGGAGATCTTCCTGCGCGCCATGCCGGGCGTCGACCCGTCGCTCACCGACGATCCGCCCGCGCTCGCGGCCGCCGCGCGCCGCTTCCTGCGCGAGACGTTCCTGACCACGCGGGTCGCGATCTCCGGCGCCAACTTCGCCGTGGCGGAGACCGGCACCCTCGCCGTCGTGGAGTCCGAGGGCAACGGACGGATGTGCCTCACCCTGCCCGAGACACTGATCACCGTGATGGGCGTCGAGAAGGTCGTGCCGACCTGGCGGGACCTGGAGGTCTTCCTGCAGCTGCTGCCCCGCGCCTCCACCGGGGAGCGGATGAACCCCTACACCTCGATGTGGACCGGTGTCACGACCGGCGACGGCCCGCAGGCGTTCCACCTGGTGCTGCTCGACAACGGGCGCAGCGCCGTGCTGGCCGACGAGGTGGGCCGGCAGGCGTTGCACTGCATCCGCTGCTCCGCCTGCCTCAACGTCTGCCCGGTCTACGAGCGCGTCGGCGGGCACGCCTACGGGTCGGTGTATCCGGGTCCGATCGGCGCGGTGCTGTCGCCGCAGCTCACCGGGGTGGAGGACAATGCCTCGCTGCCGTACGCCTCGACGCTCTGCGGCGCCTGCTACGACGCCTGCCCCGTGAAGATCAACATTCCGGAGCTGCTGGTGCACCTGCGCGACCGGGCGCCGCACCCGAGGGCCGAGACCGCGGCGATGGCTGCCGCCGCGTACGTCATGGACCGGCCGGCGCTCTACGCGGCGGCGCAGCGGGCGGCCCGGCTCAGCCGCTTCGCCGGCCGCCGTGGTCGCGGACTTCCCCCGCCGCTCTCCGGCTGGACCATCGGCCGTGACCTGCCGCAACCGCCGGCACGCACGTTCCGCGAGTGGTGGGCGCAGCGGTGAGCGGCCGGGAGGAGGTCCTGGCCCGCCTGCGGGCCGCCCGCGGCGCCGTGCCGCCCGCATCCGCCGAGACGCCCCGCGACTACCGGCCGGCGGGCCGAGCCGCCGACCTCGACCTGCTGGTGGACCGGCTCACCGACTACCGGGCCACCGTGCACCGCTGCGCCGAGCCCGAGGTGGCGGAGGTCGTCGACGCCGTCCTCGGCGGCCGGCGGATCGTGGTGCCGCGCGAGCTGCCCCGACGCTGGCTGCCCGCGTCGGTCACGGCCGTGGCCGACGACGACCTCAGCACCGCGCAGGTCGCCGCCGTCGACGGGGTGGTCACCGCGGCGGCCGTGGCCGTCGCCGAGACCGGCACCATCGTCCTGGACGGTGGCCCCGACCAGGGCCGGCGGCTCATCACCCTCCTGCCCGACGTGCACGTCTGCGTGCTGCGGAGCGAGCAGGTGGTGGCGGGGGTGCCGGACGCGGTGGCCCGGCTCGACCCGCGGCGCCCACTCACCTGGATCAGCGGGCCCTCCGCCACCAGCGACATCGAGCTGAACCGGGTCGAGGGCGTGCACGGCCCCCGGAACCTGCACGTGGTCCTCCTGGCCCCTGACGCCCGCTGATCACCCGGGCGCCGCGTCCCCGCCCGATCAGCCCCGAGCCGGCTCGTCGGTCACGACGTCGAACGCCGCGATCTGCGCCGGGTCGGCCACCGCCTCGATGCCGATGATCCGGTCGGTGACGACGAAGGTGAGCACGATGCGGGTCCGCCCGCCGATCACCACGACGGCGCCGGGCGCGGCGTCCACGAACGCGGGGACCGCGGCCACCGCCCGGCCGTTGAAGAAGGCGGCGACGGTGGCCGCGCCACGGGTCTCCGGGGCCGATCCCATGCCGACGGCCGCCGGGTCGGCCCGCAGCACGACGTGCGGGTCCAGCAGGGTGACCAGGTCGTCGAAGCGACCTTCGCGGGACGCGGCGAGGAACGCCTCGACGACGTGCCGTTGACGCGCCGGATCCGTCTCCCGGACCTGCCCGCCGGCCTGCACCCGTCGGCGGGCCCGGCTGGCGATCTGCCGTACGGCGGCGGGACTGCGGTCGACGACGGCGGCGATCTCGTCGAAGGAGACCGCGAACATGTCGTGCAGCACGTACACGAACCGCTCGGTGGGGGCGAGGGTGTCCAGCACGACCAGCAGCGCGTGGCCGACCGACTCGGCGCGCACGATCTCCCGCTCCGGGTCGACGGGGTCACCGTCCGCCGGAGCGTCCAGCGGCGCGCCGTCGTCCCACGGCTGCTCGGCGTGGGCGGTACGGGACCGCAGGCGGTCGAGGCAGACCCGGCCGACGGCGGTCGTCAGCCAGCCGGCGAGGTTGTCGATCCCGTCCGCCTCCGCCCGGGCCAGCCGCAGCCAGGTGTCCTGGACGGCGTCCTCGGCCTCGGCGCCGGAGCCGAGCATCCGGTGGGCCACCGCCCGCAGGTGTGGCCGGTGCTCCTCGAACCGCCGGGCCAACAGGTCGGCGTCGCGCATGTCCGCACACTCCTTCACCGGTGCCGGTGTGACGGCAGCCACATCTGTCACGCCGTCGGGTCGGCGGTCGACATACCGGTGAACGGGCCGGGGCGTCGTGCCACGACGGACACCGGCCAGCCTAGAGGGAGGGACGGACAGAAATGATCATCGAACCGCGTATCGCGAACCCCGCGGGGCTGCTGCCCGACGCCGTGAAGGGCATCAACCTGCTGTACAAGGCGGCCCACTCGGCCGGCGTGCCGCAGAGCACCCTGGAGCTGGTGCACCTGCGGGCCAGCCAGATCAACGGGTGCAGCGCCTGTGTCGACTCGGGAGCCCGGGGGATGCGCAAGGCGGGGGAGACCGACGAGCGGCTCTTCGCGGTGGCCGTCTGGCGCGAGACGCCGTACTTCACGGAGGCCGAGCGGGCCGCGCTCGCGCTCGCCGAGGCCGCGACCCGCCTCGCCGACCGGCCCGACGCCGTGCCGGACGACGTCTGGGCGGAGGCCGCCCGGCACTTCGACGAGAAGGAGCTGGCGGCGATCGTGCTCTGGATCGCCACCACCAACTTCTTCAACCGGATCAACGCCGCCACTCGCCAGCCGGCCCCGCAGAACTGGGGCTGACCCGACGCGGCGGACCGGGACGGACGGCGGCTGGCGGCCGTCACCCTCCCCGGTCCGCCGGTGGGCCGGGCGGGCACAGGGGGCTGTGCGGCGCGGCACGGAACCCTATGCTGGCGACCGTGCGGGATCGGCGGTTGGCACTGCTCTGGTCGGCGTTCGCCGTCGTGACGCTGGTCTCCGCCGCGCTCGTCCTGCGACGCGAGGACCGCCTCTCCGACCTGCACATCTACTACGGGGCGTTGCTCGACCTACGCGCCGGGCGCCCGCTCTACGGTTACGTAGCGGAGAACGGCGGCCCCTTCACCTACCCGCCGTTCGCGGCGCTCGTGCTCTGGCCGATCACGCTCGTGCCCGAGTCGGTGGTGCAGATCGGCTGGCTGGTGGCGACCTGCGCGGCGGTCGTCGCCGTCGCGGTGCCGGTGGGCGCCGTGCTGGCGCGGGGACGGTCCGGGCGGCAGGTGGCGGTGGCGGTCGTGGCGCTCGCGCTGATGCTCTCCGCCCCGGTGCAGAGCAACCTGCGCTTCGGTCAGGTCAGCATCTTCGTCGTGCTGCTGGCGCTGCTCGACGGCATGGAGGTCGTGCCACCGCGGCTGCGGGGAGTGCTCGTCGGCGTGGCGTCGGCGATCAAGCTCACCCCACTGCTCTTCGTGGTCTACTTCCTCGCCGCCGGACGCTACCGCGACGCGGCCCGCGCGGCGGCCACCTTCCTCGCCTGCGCCGGGCTGGCGGCCGCCGTCCTGCCGGGGGAGAGCTGGACCTACTGGGCCGGGACGATGCTGGAGACCAGCCGGATCGGCAACCTCGCCTCGCTGGGCAACCAGTCGCTGCACGGGATGCTGCTGCGGCTCGGGGTCGACGCGGGATCCCTGCCGCTGCTCTGGGCCGGCCTGGTGGGGGTCGTCTGCGCGGTGGCGCTGCTGCGTGCCCGGCAGCTGGCGACGCAGGGGTGGCCGGGGCACGCCGCGGTGCTCGTCGGTTGCGCCACCGTGGCCGCGTCACCGGTCTCCTGGACGCATCACCAGGTCTGGCCGGTGCTGGCGGCGATGCTGCTGATCGGGACCACGGGGGTGGCCCGCCGGGCGGCCGGCGTCGCGCTGCTGGCCACGATGGTGGTGTCGCTGGGTGCCGCGCTGAGCGCCGTCTCGATGCGGCCGGGAGTGCAGTTCCTGTTCGAGAACGCCCGCGCGCTCGGCGTCGCCGCGCTCTGCCTGACCGGGTTCGGCGGGGTCGCGGTGGCGGCGGCCCGTTCCAGACGCCCCCGGACCACCGGTCGCGCCTGGCTCCGTACGGGGGTCGCGGCGGCGACCGCCGTCGCGTTCTTCGCCGTGCAGCCGCTGCCGGCGGGCGCGGACCCGACCTTCAAGGCGTACGCGGTGGACGACGTGGCGAACCCGCGGTACTTCTTCGTCTGCCGCGGCCCGGCCGAGTGCGCCTCCTACGACACCGGCGGGCCGGTCACCTTCGGCACCAGGACGGAGAAGACGAAGGTGCGGGTGAACGGGGTGGTGTCGACGGAGGTGGCGCGGCTGGAGTACCACTCGGCTCCGGGCGGCGCACCGCGGGTCATCCCGCTGCTGTCGCCCTATCCCGGGCCCCGGGTCTTCTCGTTCCGGTCCGCGACGATGACACACGGCCGCCTCGTCGCCTACGGCACCGACGGCCGTCCGATCGCGACGTTCGACGACGAGCTCGCCGCCGCGTTCGCCCGCTAGCCGGGCGCCGTGATCGACTCGAGTTCAAGGAAGTCGGGGCCTCCAAACCGCCTGAGACCCCGACTTCGCAGAGCTCGAGTCGATCATGGCGTGTCGGACCTCGGTCGCGGATCCGGCCCGGGCGGGGGGCGACGCGCAGAGCCCGGTCGTGGCCGGTGGAGGGTAGTTTCGCCGTTCCCGCCGCACGAACCGGCGCGACCGGCATCATGTGCTGTCATGAGGAAGTCACCCGCCGTGGCGGCGCTGCTACTCGCCGTGCTGGTGGCGGGCTGTCAGGCGTCCGAGCCCGAGTCGTTCGTCCGGCCGGCGAGCCCGTCCGCCCCACCCACCAGCGCCGCGCCGCCGACCACACTCAGGGTGGTGGCCGCCGGCGACCTGCTCGTGCATCCCGCACTCAGCGAGCAGGCGGCCGCCGACGCGCGCCGGGCGGGACGCGACGGGCACGACTTCACCCAGATCCTGGCCGCCGTGCGCCCCCGGGTGAGCGCCGCCGACCTCGCCATCTGTCACATGGAGACCCCGCTCGCCGAGCCGGACGGGCCCTTCACCGGGTGGCCGAACTTCAGCGTCCCGCCGCAGCTGGCCGACGCCGCGGCCTGGGCCGGCTTCGACACCTGCTCCACCGCCTCCAACCACTCCCTCGACACCGGAGTCGAGGGCATCGCCCGTACGCTCGACAACCTGGACCGGGTGGGTCTGCGGCACACCGGCATGGCCCGCACCGCGGCGGAGGCCCGCCGGCCCACCGTGCTGGACGTCAAGGGCGTCAAGGTCGGTCACCTGTCGTACACGTTGAGCTTCAACGACATCCCGCTCCCGGCGGGGCGGCCGTGGGCCGCCAACCTGATCGACGCCGACGCCATCCGCGCCGAGGCCCGCCGGGCCCGGCAGGCCGGCGCGGAGATCGTCATCCTGTCGATGCACTGGGGCACGGAGTACCAGCACGAGCCGACCGCCGACCAGACGGACCTGGCGCGCGAACTGCTGGCGTCACCGGACATCGATCTGATCGTCGGGCACCACGTGCACGTGGTGCAGCCGTTCGAGAAGCTGGGCGACAAGTGGGTCGCCTACGGCATGGGGAACCTGATCACGCGCTTCGCCGACGGCTCGCAGGAGCGCTCGCAGGACGCGGTCGTGCCGGAGTTCACCTTCACCCGTACGGCCTCCGGCCGCTGGACGGTCACCGAGGTGACAGTGCTACCGACCTGGATGGAGTACCGGCCGCAGGCCCGGGTGGTCGACCTGACCGCCGCCACGGCCGATCCGGCCTCGCCGGCCCTGCGCCGGGCCCACTACGCCGCGGTGGTCCGGCGGATCGCCGGGCTGGTGGACCAGCGGGGCGCGGTCGCGGCGGGGCTGCGAATGCCGCACTGACGCCGGCCGCTGCGAAGACGGCCCGGCGCCGGTGGCCGTGCTGCCCGCCCCGGTCAGCCCTGGCCGGGTTCGCCGGCCTGCTCCCAGAGCGACCGCATCTCGTCGAACGCCTGCTCCATCAGCTCCACCATGGCCCGCCGGGCGCGCTCGCCGTCGTGCCGCTGGATGGCCTGCGCGACCTCCGCGTGCAGTTGGAGGGCCTGCTCGTGCGGGTGGTGCGGCATGAGGTGGTGCTTGTGCCGGCCGGTGAGCACCTCCGCGATCAGGTCCTGCAACCGGAGGAACATCTCGTTGCCGGAGGCGCGCAGCACCCGGCGGTGGAACTCGATGTCCAGGCGCAGGAAGCGTTCCTCGTCGCCGGCCTTGCCGGCGGCCCACATCTTCGCGGCGAGCCCGACGAGGTCGCTCGCCTCGTCGTGATCGGCCCGGGTGGCGGCCAGCAGAGCGGCGTGCGGCTCGACGGCGGTACGCAGCTCGGTGATCGATCTGAGCTGGGCCATCCGGCCGGCCGAGGCGAGCCGCCACCGGATGACCTGCGGGTCGAAGACGTTCCAGGAACTCGCCGGGCGGATCAGCACGCCGACCCGGCGGCGCGTCTCGATGAACCCCATCGAGGCCAGCACGCGCAGCACCTCGCGGACGACCGAGCGGGACACGGCGTACCGGTCGACCAGCTCGTCGATGTTGAGCACCGATCCCGGGGTCAGTTCGCCACCGCAGATGGCGGTGCCGAGATGTTCCAGGACGCGCGCGTGCAGTCCGGTCTCGACGGGGCCGGCGCTGACGGGGGCCCCGGAGGCGGACGATTCCACGCCACTGATCATATCAGTTAGATCAACGCCTTGAATAAGTCTGCTTTTTGGGCCTAGCATCCCGACGTTAAGCAGATGTAAAAAGCGAGGTAGCGCCTCGTCGAGGCGACGACCGCGACAGAAGGAGAGACAAGCGTGCGACGTAGATCGATACTCGGCACTTCTCTGGCCGTGGTCGCCGCGATGGGCCTGACCGCCTGCGGTGGCGGGGACAGCGGCGAGGGCTCCGACACGCTGCGCATCACCCTGGTCAATCACGTGTGGACGGAGAACATCAAGCAGGCCCTGCCGGAGTTCGAGAAGCAGTCCGGTCTCAAGGTCGAGGTCACCCAGCTCGGTGAGGACCAGCTCTCCGACCAGTACAACGTCAAGCTGAACGCCGGGTCCAGCGACATCGACGTGATGATGTACCGCCCCCTGCAGGAGGGGAAGCTCTTCGCCGAGAACAAGTACCTCGCCGACCTGACCGACCGCACCAAGTCGGACGCCGGCTTCGAGTTCGGCGACTTCCAGCCCGGGCCGGTGCAGGCCACCACGTACGAGGACAAGGTGGTCGGCGTACCGATCATCACCGAGCAGGAAGTCCTCTACTACCGGAAGGACCTGCTGGAGAAGTCCGGCTTCACCGCCCCGCCGAAGACCCTCGACGAGCTCAAGGCGCAGGCGACGAAGGTCGAGGCGGACAACCCGGGCGTGGCCGGCTTCGTGGCCCGCACCGGCAAGGCGGCCGCCGTCACCCAGTTCTCCAGCTTCCTCTACAGCTTCGGCGGCGACTTCGTCGACGGCAGCGGCAAGGCGTCGGTCAACACCCCGCAGGCCAAGCAGGCGTACGCCTACTACGGCGGGATGCTCAAGGACCACGGCCCGGAGAACATCAGCACCGACATGAGCTGGTCCGAGGCGATGGCCATCTTCACCCAGGGCAAGGCCGCCTTCTACACCGAGGCCAACTCGCTCTACAAGAACGCCACCGACCCGGCCAAGTCGAAGGTCTCCGACACCGTCGGCTTCGCGGCCTTCCCGGCCGGACCGGCCGGTTCGAAGCCGTACAACATCCCCTCCTGGGCGCTCGGCGTCAACGACGCCTCGGAGAACAAGGACAACGCCTGGAAGTTCATCCAGTGGGCGGCGGGCAAGGAGCAGTCGCTGGTGCAGCAGAAGGCCGGCGTCCCCGGCGCCCGGGCCTCGGTCTGGGCCAACCCGGAGGCCACCTCGACCTACCCGAAGGACCTCGCCGAGGCCACCACGGTCAGCACCGCCAACGGCGTCGGCCACGACCGCCCGCTGGTCGTGAAGGTCGCCGAGGCGCGCGAGATCGTCGGCCAGCCGATCGTCGACGCGATCACCGGCAAGGACTCGGCCGCCTCGGCGGACGCGGCCAACGAGGCGTTCCAGAAGTTCCTCGACGACGAGGCGAAGTAGCCCGACGGTGACGGTGGCGGAGCCGACGGGCTCCGCCGCCGCGCCGGTCACGGCCCCTGCGAATCGGAGACCCCGATGTCCACCGTCACCACCCCCGACACCAGATCACCCGAGGCCCGCCCGGCGCTTCCGGACGGGTCGGCCTGGTCGCGCTGGGCCAACGCGCACCGCAAGTGGCTCTTCGCGGCACCCGCGATGGCGTTCGTCGCCGTGCTGATCGTCTTCCCGGTGGCCTGGACCGGGTACCTCAGCCTGACCGACGCCGAGGGCTCGGTCCGCGCCGAGAGCGAGTTCATCGGCGTCCGGAACTACCTCGACGTGCTCACCGACACCGACCGGTTCTGGCCGGCGGTCTGGCGTACCGTCGCCTTCACCGGCGTCGTGCTCCTCTTCGAGGTCGTCCTCGGCATGGCGATCGCCCTGCTGCTGTGGCGTCCCTTCCGTGGCGAGCGGTGGGTTCGCGTGGCGATCCTGCTGCCGCTGGTGGCCACCCCGGTGGCCGTCGGCATGATGTGGCGCCTGATCTTCGATCCCAACATCGGGATGGCCAACCAGCTGCTCGGCTGGGTCGGCATCGGCCCCCAGCCCTGGCTCTCCGGCCAGCACTCCGCGTTGCCGACGACGATGTTCATCGACATCTGGCAGTGGACCCCGATGGTCGTCCTGATCCTGCTGGCCGGGCTCACCTCGCTCTCCGACGAGCCCCAGGAGGCGGCGCTGATCGACGGCGCCAGCACCTGGCAGCGGTTCCGGCACGTCACCCTGCCGCTGCTCATGCCGACAGTGGTCGTGGCGATCCTGCTGCGCGGCATCGACGCGCTCAAGACCTTCGACATCCTGTACGCCACGAAGGGCCGCGGCGGCGGGTCCTTCCACGAGGTGGAGACCCTGAACGTGTACGCCTACGGGCTCAGCTTCGACTACAACGACTACGGCGTCTCGTCGACCGTCCTCATCATCTTCTTCCTGATCATCATTGGGGTGATGTGGGCGCTGACCTACCGCAAGAAGGGGCTGCAGCGATGAGACCGAGCCGGTCCTTCCGCATCTTCCGGACGGTCGCCCTCGCCGTCGTGGTGATCGGCCTGCTGGCGCCGCTGCTCTGGATGATCCTGGCGTCGCTGAAGACCAACGTCGACATCTACGACAGCGGCAAGGCGTTCGTCTTCTCGCCGACGCTGGACAACTACGCCAACGTCCTCCAGCGGGCGAACTACGTCCAGTTCATCGGCAACAGCCTCTGGGTCGCGTTCGCCGCCACCGTGCTGTCGCTGATCCTCGGCGTGCCCGCGGCGTACTCGATGAGCCGGTTCACCATGCGCCGCTCGGCGTTGGTGGTGCTCATGGCCCGGGTGATCCCGGGTGTCTCGCTCCTGGTGCCGTGGTACTACGTCTTCTCGAACCTGCGGATGGTCGGCGGGTTCACCGTGCTGATCCTGAGCCACATGTTCGTGTCGCTGCCGTTGATCGTCTACATCATGATGGGCTACTTCGACGGGCTGCCGACCGAGCTGGAGGAGGCGGCCCTCGTCGACGGGCTGACCCACATCGGCGCGTTCCGGCGGATCACGATGCCGCTGTCGGTACCGGGCATCGCCACCGCGGGCATCCTCTCGTTCATCTTCTCCTGGAACAACTTCATGTTCGCCCTGGTGCTCTCCGGTGCGGACACGAAGACCCTCCCGGTGGCGATCTTCGACTTCGTCGGGTACGCGAGCATCGACTGGGGCGGCCTGATGGCGGCGGCCACCGTCGTCACCCTGCCGATCATGGTGATCGCGCTGTTCGTGCAGAAGTACGTCGTCTCCGGCCTCACCGCCGGCGCCACGAAGGGTTGAGCAACGCCATGACGACGATCGCACGGGTGGAGACCTTCCTCGTCGCACCGCGCTGGCTCTTCGTCCGGGTCGAGACCGACTCCGGCATCGTCGGCTGGGGCGAGGCGACCTGCGAGGGCCGGTCGGAGACCGTCCGCACCGCCGTGGAGCAGCTCAGCGAGCTGCTGATCGGCCGGGACGCGCTGCGCATCGAGGACCACTGGCAGGTGCTCACCAAGGCCTCCTTCTACCGGGGCGGCCCGATCCTGGCCAGCGCCGTCGCCGGCCTCGATCAGGCGCTCTGGGACATCGCCGGCAAGCACTTCGGCGCGCCGGTGCACCAACTGCTCGGCGGCCCCGTCCGGGACCGGATCCGGGTGTACGGCTGGGTCGGCGGCGACGAGCCCGCCGAGGTGCGCGACCAGATCGCCGCCGCCGTCGAGTCGGGTCTGACGGCGGTGAAGATGAACGCCTCCGGCCGGATGAGCTCGGTCGCCTCGGTCGCCGAGCTCGACGGCGTGGTGCGCCGGGTCGCGGCCGCCCGCGAGGTGCTCGGCGAGGAGCGGGACGTCGCCGTCGACTTCCACGGCCGGTTCACCCTCGCCAACGCCCGCCGGGTCGCCCCGTTGCTCGAGCCGTACCGGCCGTTCTTCCTCGAGGAGCCGGTGGTCCCGGAGAACTCACACCTGATCGGTGAGTTCGTCCGCTCCACCAGCACGCCGGTCTCCACCGGGGAGCGGCTCTACAACCGGCAGGAGTTCCTGCCGGTGCTCCAGGCCGGCATCGCGGTCGCGCAGCCGGACCTCTCGCACGCGGGCGGCATCACCGAGGTCCGCAAGATCGCCGCGCTGGCCGAGGTGTACGACGCGCAGCTGGCGCCGCACTGCCCGCTCGGCCCGATCGCGCTCGCCGCCTGCCTCCAGGTCGGTTTCGCCACGACCAACTACCTGATCCAGGAGCAGAGCATCGGCATCCACTACAACCTCGGCGCCGAGGTGCTCGACTACTGCCTCGACAAGACCCCGCTGACCTTCGTCGACGGGTACGTAGAGCGGCTGCGGGCGCCCGGCCTCGGCATCGAGATCGACGAACACGCGGTGCGGACCGCCGACAAGCGCGGGCACGCCTGGCGCAGCCCGACCTGGCGGCACCTCGACGGCTCCTACGCGGAATGGTGAATCACATGACCCTCAACCTCACTGCCGAACTCGCCGCGGCCCGCATCCTCGCGGTCATCCGCGGCACGTCGACCTCCGGCGCGATCGCCGCCGGCACCGCGCTGCTGGAAGAGGGCGTGCGGGTCGTCGAGGTCGCCCTCACCACGCCGGACGCGCCCCGCGCCGTCGCGGCGCTGCGCGCCGCCGCGCCCGCCGGAACCCTGGTCGGCGCGGGCACGGTACTCACCGCCGCTGACGTCGCCGACGTCGCCGCCGCCGGGGCGCAGTTCGTCGTCACGCCCGCCGTGGTCGAGTCGATCGCCGAGGCCGCCGACCGGGGCATCCCGGTGGCCGCCGGCGCGTTCACCCCCACCGAGGCGTACACGGCCATGAGCATGGGCGCGTCGGCGGTCAAGCTCTTCCCCGCCTCGGTGGGTGGCCCGGCGTACCTCAAGGCGTTGCGCGATCCGTTCCCGGACATCCCGTTCGTCGCGGTCGGCGGAGTCGGCCTCGGCGACGTGCCCGGCTATCTGGCGGCCGGCGCGATCGCGGTCGGCGTCGGCGGGCCGCTGGTCGGCGACGCCGCCTCCGGCGGCGACCTGGTGGCGCTGCGCCAGCGGGCCCGCACCTACCTCACCGCCGTCAAGGGAGCACGCGCATGACCACCGACCTGCTCACCTTCGGCGAGGCCATGGTGTCGATGCGGGCGGCCGGCCCGCTGGCCGTCGGCGCGCCGCTCAGCATGCACGTGGCCGGCGCCGAGTCCAACGTGGCCGTCGGGGTGGCCCGGCTCGGGCACCGCGCCGACTGGGTCAGTCGGGTGAGCACCGACGAGTTCGGCGAGTACGTCCTGCGGCAGCTGCGCGCCGAGGGGATCGGCGTCGACGGGGTGACCCGCGACGCCGAGCGGCAGACCGGCCTGATGTTCCTGGAGCAGCGCTCCGCCGATCTCACCCGGGTCCAGTACTACCGTGCCGGCTCGGCCGGCTCCGCGCTGCGCGTCGACGACCTGCGGGCCCCGCTCGCCGCCGGGGCGCGGATGCTGCACCTGACCGGGATCACCCCGGCGCTCTCCGACACCGCCCGGGAGGCGACCGGCTGGGCGGCCGAGACCGCCGCCGCGGCCGGCATCCCGATCTGTCTCGACGTGAACTACCGCGCCCGGCTCTGGTCCCGGGACGCGGCGCGGGAGGCGCTCACGCCGCTGGCGACGTACGCCTCGACCGTCATCGCCTCCGCCGACGAGCTGGACCTCGTCGGCGACCCGGGGGCCGACGAGCCCGCCATGGCGGCCGAGCTGCTGCGGCGCGGCGTGGAGACGGTGCTGGTCAAGCTCGGCGCGGAGGGCGCCCGGGCGTACACCGCCGACGGTGTCGAGCAGGTCGGCGTGGTGACCGTCAGCGCCGTCGACACGGTGGGCGCCGGGGACGCCTTCACCGCCGGCTACCTCTCCGGCTGGTTCGACGGGCTGGACCTGACCGGCCGGCTGCGTCGCGCGACCACCCTCGGCGCCTTCGCGGTCTCCACCCGGGGCGACTGCGAGGGGCTGCCGCGCCGCGCCGAACTCGCCCTCCTCGACGGCCACGAGGCGGGCAGCGTCCTGCGCTGACCGTCGCACCACGCAGAGAAAGGCACCATCCCGTGAAAATCGTTGCTGCCGACGTCGTCGTCACCAGCCCCGACCGCAACTTCGTCACCCTCAAGATCACCACAGACGAGGGACTGACCGGCCTCGGCGACGGCACCCTCAACGGCCGGGAGCTGAGCGTCGCCTCGTACCTGCGCGACCACGTCGTCCCGCTGCTGATCGGGCGCGACCCGCACCGCATCGAGGACACCTGGCAGTTCCTGTACCGCTCCGCCTACTGGCGGCGCGGACCGGTCACCATGGCGGCCATCGCCGCCGTGGACGTGGCCCTCTGGGACATCAAGGCCAAGGCCGCCGGGATGCCGCTCTACCAGCTGCTGGGCGGGGCCTCCCGCACCGGCGTCATGGCGTACGGCCACGCCTCCGGGCGGGACCTGCCGGAGCTGTTCGACTCGATCCGCCGCCACCTCGACGAGGGCTTCAAGTCGATCCGCGTGCAGACCTCCGTGCCGGGCATCAACGCCGTCTACGGGGTGGCCACCCAGCCCAGCGCCGGCGGCACCCGGTACGACTACGAGCCGGCGCAGCGCACCCCGCTGCCCGCCGAGGAGGACTGGGACACCCGCGCCTACCTGCGCCACCTCCCCGGCGTCTTCGAGGCCGTACGCAACGAGTTCGGCCCGGAGCTGCCGCTGCTGCACGACGGGCACCACCGGATGACCCCGATCCAGGCCGCGAAGCTCGGCAAGGCCCTCGAACCGTACGACCTGTTCTGGCTGGAGGACTGCACGCCGGCGGAGAACCAGGAGGCGCTGCGGCTGGTCCGTCAGCACACCACCACCCCGCTGGCGATCGGCGAGGTCTTCAACACGGTCTGGGACTACCAGACGCTCATCCGGGAACAGCTGATCGACTACGTCCGCTCGGCGGTCACCCACACCGGCGGCATCACCGCCATGCGCAAGCTGCTCGACTACGCCGCCCAGTACCAGATCAAGAGCGGTATCCACGGCCCCACCGACATCTCCCCGGTGGGGATGGCCGCCGCCCTGCACCTGGACCTGGCGATCCACAACTTCGGCATCCAGGAGTACATGCGGCACGGGCCGCTCACCGACGCGGTGTTCCGGCAGTCGTTCACGTTCACCGACGGCTACCTGCACCCGGGGGACCAGCCGGGGCTCGGGGTCGAGCTCGACGAGGCGGCCGCCGCGAAGTTCCCGTACGTGCCGGCGTACCTGCCGTTCAACCGGCTCAAGGACGGGACCGTCCATGACTGGTGAGCGGCGGCCCACCCGGCACGTCGTGGTGATGGGCGTCTCCGGTGCCGGCAAGACCACCGTGGCCCGGGGGATCAGCGAGGCGACCGGTCTGCTCTTCGCCGAGGCGGACGAGTTCCACCCGGCGGAGAACGTGGCCCGGATGCGGGCCGGCGTACCGCTGGACGACGCCTCCCGCCTGCCCTGGCTGCGCGAACTCGCCGGCTGGATGGCCGCGCGGGCGGCGGAGGGGCGCTCGACGGTGCTGGCCTGCTCGGCGCTGCGGCGGTCGTACCGGGACGTGCTGCGTGCGGGTCCGCCCAGCGTGGACTTCGTGCACCTGGACGGGCCGGCGGAGGTCATCCGCGACCGGATGGCCCGCCGCACCGGGCACTTCATGCCGGCGAGCCTGCTCGAGTCGCAGCTGGCCACCCTCGAACCGGCCGAGCCGGACGAGCAGGTGCTCGTGATCGACGTCTCGCTCAGCCCGGAGCAGCTGGTGGCGGCGGCGGTCGACGGCCTCGGCCTGCCGACCGTGACGCCGGTGGGGGAGCGCTAGCCCGACCCGCGCGGGCGGTCGGCGGAGTGTCGGTGGCGGTCGCTACGGTCGTGGCGTGGTGACCGTCGCCGACGTCCGGGCCCTCGCCCGCACGCTGCCGCGCAGCAGCGAGCACCTGATCCGTGACCGGGTGAAGTTCCGGGTCGGGTCGATCGTCTACGTCGCGTTCAGCCGCGACGAGGAGTCGATGGGTTTCGGCTACCCCCGCGACGAGCGCGACGCTCTGATCGCGGCCGAGCCCCACCTCTTCTTCCTTCCCGGGCATGCCGACCTGCGCTTCAACTGGGTCTGCTGCCACGCCGGACGGCTCGACTCCACGTACATGACCGAGCTGGTGACCGAGGCGTGGCGGATGTGCGTGCCGAAGTTCCTGGCGCGGCAGCGCCTCGGCCGTTGACCGCGCCGCTCAACTCCGACGCGCTCTACCGCAGGCTGGTGCGGGCCCCGCACATCGCCGCCGACCGGGGCGTGGTGGCCGCGGCCGTGCCGTGACGCCCGGCTCGCGTTTCGCGTACCCCGCCGCGGGGCCGGCCCGGGGGAGGGGACGGGCGTCCCCCGGGCCGGCGCGGACTCACGCCGCGGCCAGGCTGAACCGCTGGTTCGCCGGGTCGATCTCGAGGATCCGGACCGTCACGCGGGCGCCGACCGGCCAGGTCTGCTGGTACGCGAGGCCGGTGCAACCCTCGGCCTCGACGAACGAGCCGAACGGCGCCTGCTGGGTCACGACGCCGTCGAGGACGTCACCGACCTGGTGCCGGGCGAGGAAATCCTGCCAACTCATGTGCTCACCTCCCTTCCGTCACGAGTGGTGGGAATCGCGTCCTCGTGACGGGGGCGGGCCTCTGGCCCGCGAGGTGATCAACCGGCGGCCGGGCGTCCGTCCTGTGCACGGCGCGTGGCCGACCCGGCAGTCATACCGCGATCATAGCGTCGCCTGTGAGGTGGGGCACCTTCGGTCCGTCCGGGAATGAGATCAGCCCTCAGCGGTTTGCTGGCAGGTGTGAACGCAGCATGCACGTACGCGCACGTCCGGCACAGACGGACGGGGGCTCCGGCGTGACGCCCGCCCCCACCCGTACCGAAGCTCCCACCGTCCAGACCTCCGGCGACCTGATGACCACCGCGCGACGGCTGCGCCTGGTCCTGGTGCTCGGCTCGCTGACCGCGATCGGGCCGCTCACCATCGACATGTACCTGCCCGCGCTCCCGGAGATCGCCGCTGACCTGCACACCACCTCGGCGGCCGTGCAGTTGACCCTGACCGGGACGCTCGCGGGGCTCGCCGTCGGCCAGCTGCTGATCGGCCCGCTCTCCGACGCGGTGGGCCGGCGGGTTCCGCTGCTCGCCGGTGTCGCCCTGCACATCGTGGCGTCGGTGCTCTGCGTTCTCGCTCCGAGTATCGCCGTGGTCGGCGTACTGCGGGTGCTGCAGGGGCTGGGCGTGGCGGCCGCCTCGGTGGTGGCGATGGCAGTGGTCCGCGACCTCTTCGACGGCGCCGCCTTCGCCCGGCTCTTCTCCCGCCTCATGCTGGTCGTCGGCG
Organism: Micromonospora sp. 15K316; assembly: GCF_004348525.1. Classification (GTDB taxonomy): domain Bacteria; phylum Actinomycetota; class Actinomycetes; order Mycobacteriales; family Micromonosporaceae; genus Micromonospora. Next base: position 40,754 of record NZ_SMKG01000021.1, read on the forward strand.
TGGCGCCGGTGCTCGCCCCGACCCTCGGCAGCGGGCTGCTGCGCTGGTCGGACTGGCGAGGGGTCTTCATCGCCCTCGCGGCGTTCGGCATCATCCTGATCACCGTCGCGGCGTTCGGTCTTCCGGAGACCCTGCCGCCCGCGGCACGTCGTCGTGGTGGCGTGCTGGCGACCGCCCGCGTCTACGGCTCCCTGCTGCGTGACCGCACCTTCGTCGGCCTGGTCCTGGTCACCGGCCTGGCCATGGCGGCGCTGTTCGCGTACGTGTCCGGGTCGTCCTTCGTCTTCCAGGAGCAGTACGGCCTCGACGAGCAGCAGTTCGGCATCGCGTTCGGCGCGGGCGCCGTCGGCCTGATCGCGGCCACCCAGTTGAACGTCCGGCTGCTCAACCGGTACTCGCCGCAGCGGATCCTGATCGCCGCGCTGGGGTTGGGCACGGTGGCCGGCCTCGTCCTGACGACCTTCGCCGTGACCGACGCCGGTGGTCTGCCGGCCGTCCTCGCGTCGCTGTGGGTGGTCCTGTTCGCGGCCGGCCTGGCCATGCCGAACGCGCCCGCGCTCGCCCTGTCCCGCCACGGCGAGGCGGCCGGCACCGCGGCGGCGATGCTCGGTGCGGTGCAGTTCGGCGTGGGCGCGCTGGCCGCGCCCCTGGTCGGCCTGCTCGGCACGGGGGTCGTCGCGATGGCAGTGGTGGTGGCCGGCGGCATGATCGCCGCGGTCGCCGTGCTCTTCGTGGTGGTGCGCCCGGGGCGGCTCGGCGACATCGCGCCGTCGGCGGTCACCGTGGCGGCGCACTGACCGTACGCCGGTCTGCCGATCGCATCTTCCGCGCAACGGCCGGCGGGGCTCCAGCCCCGCCGGCCGTTGCTCTTCGTGATGGGCCGGGTCGCCCGCTGCGGGGCGGCCGCGCCCGCCGATGCCCTCCACCGCGGCCCGCTCGATGCGCCCGGTGTTGCCCCCGGAACGAGGACGGGCAACATTCGGGCATTCATCATGCCCAACCGGGCGCACGATTTGCCGGCCATCGACGGTCTTATAGGGAATGGTGCCTCCAGTGCCGCGCCTCAACCGGGCAGGAACCCTCCGGATTTCGCCCGCTGCGACGGGCGTCACCTCCGCGTCACGGTGTTAAAAAGTTAGCAACCGATGGGCCGGAGGTGAGCGATGAACTCGACGGAGCGCCGCCAGCGCATCCTCGCCTCCGCCCGCGAACAGGGCGCGGTCGACGTGCGGAAACTCGCCGCCGACCTGGCCGTGTCGGCGGAGACCGTCCGGCGCGACCTGCACCGGCTCGAACAGCAGGGATTGGTGCGGCGTACCCACGGCGGCGCCTATCCCGTGGAGACCGCCCGGTTCGAGACGACCCTCGACACGCGGACCACCCGGCTGGTGACGGAGAAGCGGCGCGTCGCCACGGCCGCGGCGCAACTGCTCGGCGACGCCGAGTCGGTCTTCGTCGACGAGGGCTACACCCCCCGGCTGATCGCTGAGGCGTTGCCGGCCGAGCGCGCGCTCACCGTGGTCACCGCCTCGCTGGACACGGCGGCGATCCTCGCCGCGTCGCCCACCACCACGGTCCTGCTGCTCGGCGGCCGGGTCCGGGGCCGGACCCGGGCGACCGTCGATCACTGGGCGGTCGACATGCTCGCCGGTTTCGTCATCGACCTGGCCTTCGTCGGAGCGAACGGGATCTCCCGGGAGCACGGCCTCACCACCCCCGACCCGGCCGTCGCCGCGGTGAAGGCGCAGGTCATCACCGTGTCCCGGCGCGTCGTCTTCGCCGGAGTGCACACCAAATTCGGCGCCAGCAGCTTCTGCCGCTTCGCGGACGTCGCCGACCTCGACGCCGTCGTCACGGACGTCGGGCTTCCGGCGTCCGAAGCACACCGCTACTCGCTGCTCGGCCCGGTGGTGCAGCGCGTCTGACCACCGGACCGGCCATCTCCCTCACCACCGAAACGGATCCTGGAGGTTCGCTGTGCCCAGAAGATGGTCTCCGCACCGCTTGCGACCCGCACTGGCGCTGACCCTCGTGGCCGTCCTCGCCGCCACCGGCTGCTCCGGGGCCGGCGGTGGATCCTCCGACGACGGCGACGGCACGAGCATCACCGTGCTCATGGTGGGCAACCCGCAGATGGAGGACCTCGCCAAGGTCACCGCCGAGAACTTCACCAAGGAGACCGGCATCGAGGTCCGGTTCACGATCCTGCCCGAGAACGAACTGCGCGACAAGGTCACCCAGGACGTGGCGACCCAGGGCGGCCAGTACGACGTGGCGACCATCGGCGCGTACGAGGCGCCGATCTGGTCGAAGAACGGCTGGCTGCACGAGCTCAGCTCGTACGCCGACGCCGACACCGGCTACGACAGGGCCGACCTGCTGGCGCCGATGGTCACCTCGCTCTCCGGCGAGGACGGCAAGCTCTACGCCGCCCCGTTCTACGGCGAGTCGTCGTTCCTGATGTACAACAAGGAGCTCTTCGCCGCCAAGGGCCTGACCATGCCGGAGCGGCCGACCTGGCAGCAGGTGGCGCGGTTCGCCGCGCAGCTGGACGACGACAAGGCCGGCGTCTCCGGCATCTGCCTGCGTGGGCTGCCCGGCTGGGGCGAGCTCTTCGCCCCGCTCACCACCGTCGTGAACACGTTCGGCGGCACCTGGTTCGAGCAGGACTGGACGCCGAGGGTGAACGCGCCCGAGTTCGTCGAGGCCACGAAGTTCTACGTCGACCTGGTCCGGGCGCACGGCACGCCCGGGGCGCCGCAGGCCGGCTTCACCGAGTGCCTGAACACCTTCGGCCAGGGCAAGGCGGCCATGTGGTACGACGCCACGTCGGCCGCCGGCACCCTCGAGGACGCCTCGGCCAGCACGGTGGCCGGCAAGGTCGGCTACGCGTACGCGCCGGTCAACAGGACCAAGTCGTCCGGCTGGCTCTGGGCGTGGGCGCTGGCGATGCCGAAGACCACCAAGCACGCCGACGCCGCCTGGAAGTTCATCTCCTGGGCCACCGGCAAGGAGTACGAGCGGCTGGTCGGCTCCTCCCTCGGATGGTCGCGGGTGCCGGCCGGGAAGCGGCAGTCCACCTACGCCATCCCGGAGTACCAGAAGTCCGCCGCGGCCTTCGCGGACCTGACGCTCAAGTCGATCCAGGAGGCCGACCCGAAGAACCCGGGTGTGCAGCCGCGACCGGCGCTCGGCGTGCAGTTCGTCGGCATACCCGAGTTCGCCGACCTGGGCACCAAGGTGTCCCAGGAGGTCTCGGCGGCGATCGCGGGCAGCACCACAGTGGAGAAGGCGCTCGCCGACGGCCAGAAGCTGGCCGAGGAAGTCGCCGAGGAGAACCGGTAGCCACCGGCCGGCGGCCCCCGGCCCGACCCGAGGTGAACCGATGACACAGACACTCGCCACCGGCGCGGGCCCGACACCCCGCGTCCGGGTCGCGGCTCGCGTCGGCGGGCGCGCCGCCGACCGGTGGACCCGCCGCGCGCCGCTGCTGCCCGCCCTGATCTTCGCGATCGTGGTGACCCAGATCCCGTTCCTGGTCACCCTCTACCTCTCCACCCTCGACTGGAACGCGCTGCGCCCCGGCGAGCGCGGCTTCGTCGGGCTCGGCAACTACGCCGAGGTGCTCACCGACACCCGGCTGCGCGCGGCCCTGACGAACACGGTGGTGCTCACGGCCGGGGCGGTCGTCGCGTCGGTGCTGCTCGGGCTCGGCGTCGCGATCCTGCTCGACCGGAGGTTCCCGGGTCGCGGAGTGGTCCGGACCCTGCTCATCACCCCGTTCCTGGTGATGCCGATGGCCGCCGCCCTGTTGTGGAAGCACGCCATCTACAACCCCGCGTACGGCCTGATCAACGGCGTGCTCGGCGGCAGCACCGACTGGGTCTCCCAGTACCCGATGCTCTCCGTGGTCGCCACCCTGGTCTGGCAGTGGACACCGTTCATGATGCTGATCATCCTGGCCGGGTTGCAGAGCCAGTCGACGGAGATCCTCGAGGCGGCCCGGGTCGACGGCGCCGGCGCCTGGCAGGTCTTCACCCGGATCACGCTGCCGCACCTGCGCCCGTACCTGGAGCTGGGCGCCCTGCTCGGCTCGATCTACCTGGTGCAGACCTTCGACGCGGTCTTCACCATCACGCAGGGCGGCCCGGGCACCGCCACCACCAACCTGCCCTACGAGATCTACCTGACCACGTTTCGCAAGTTCGAGTACGGCGAGGCGGCCGCGGCCGGCGTCGTGGTGGTGATCGGCACGATCGTGGTGGCCACCTTCGCGCTGCGGGTGATCTCCAGCCTGTTCCGGATGGAGGGCGCCCGATGACCGCCGTACGCGCCAACCGGACCAGCGGCCGGCCCGCCGGCCGTCGCTCCCGGCGGGCCGGACCGGCCGCCGCCGGCTGGACGGTGCTCGCCTGGCTGGTCGGGCTGCTCTTCTTCCTGCCGGTGCTCTGGATGGTGCTGACCGGCTTCAAGCGGGAGGTGGACGCTGCCAGCAACCCGCCGACCTGGGTGTTCACCCCGGTGCTCGACGGCTACCGGCAGGTCTTCGACCGGGACATCACCCCGTACCTGCTCAACTCGCTGATGGCCAGCGTGCTCTCCACGCTGCTCGTGCTCCTGCTGGCCACCCCGGCGGCGTACGCGCTGTCGATCCGGCCGGTGGCGAAGTGGCGCGACGTGCTGTTCTTCTTCATCAGCACCAAGATGCTCCCCGCGGTGGCCGCGCTGCTCCCCGTCTACCTGCTGGTCAAGGAGTTCGGCCTGCTCGACAACATCTGGACGATGATCGTCCTGTACACCGCGATGAACCTGCCGCTCGCCGTCTGGATGATGCGGTCGTTCCTGCTGGAGGTCCCGCCGGCGTTGATCGAGGCGGCCGCGGTGGACGGCGCGAGCGTGCCGGTCACCATCCGCCGGATCCTGCTGCCGATCGTCGCGCCCGGGCTCGCCGCCACCGCGCTGATCTGCTTCATCTTCAGCTGGAACGAGTTCTTCCTCGCGGTGAACCTGACCGCGACCCGGGCCGGCACCTCACCGATCTTCCTGGTCGGTTTCATCACCTCCGAAGGGCTCTTCCTCGCCCGGCTCTGCGCGGCCGCGACGCTGGTGTCGCTGCCGGTGGTGCTGGCCGGCTGGATCGCCCAGAAGCAACTCGTCCGTGGACTCTCGATGGGGGCGGTCAAGTGAAAGCAGCGGTCATCGTCACGCCGGGTCAGATCTCGATCGAGTCGGTTCCCGACCCGACGCCCGGCCCGCGTGACGTGGTGGTGCAGGTCGCCGGCTGCGGCATCTGCGGCACCGATCTGCACATCCTCGACGGCGAGTTCGCTCCCGCGTACCCGATCGTTCCCGGACACGAGTTCGCCGGCACGGTCGTCGCGACGGGCCGCGACGTCACCGAGGTACGGGTCGGCGACGCCGTGGCGGTCGACCCGTCGCTGCACTGCGGCGAGTGCTACCAGTGCCGCCGGGCCCGGGGCAACCTCTGTGAGCGGTGGGCGGCCATCGGGGTCACCGTGTCCGGCGGGGCCGCCGAGTTCGCGGTCGCACCGGTGAAGAACTGCTTCCCGCTGCCCGACGGGGTGGCGCCGGTGGACGCCGCGCTGATCGAGCCGCTCTCCTGCGCGGTCCGTGGCTTCGACGTCCTGCCCCGGCGGCTCGGCGACCACTACCTGATCTACGGGGCCGGGACGATGGGGTTGATGATGCTGGAGCTCGCCAAGCGCTGCGGCGCCGCGAGCGTCAGCGTGGTGGACCCGAACCCGGCCCGGCTGGCCACCGCCGTCCGGCTCGGCTGCTCGGCGTCGGCGCCGAGCGCCGACGAGCTGACCCGGCCCCGGGGCTGGGACGTCGTCATCGACTGCACCGGCGTGCGGGCGGCGATCGACGACGGCCTCGGCCGGGTCGCGCCCGCCGGCACGTTCCTCCAGTTCGGAGTCTCCGAGTACCGCACCCGGGCGACGATCGAGCCGTACCGGATCTACAACCAGGAGATCACGGTGACCGGGTCGATGGCGGTGCTGCACAGCTTCGAACGGGCCGGGGAGCTGTTCGCCGCCGGGATCCTCGACCCCGACGTGTTCATCAGTCACCGGTTCCCGCTGGACGGCTACGCCGAGGCGGTCGACCAGTTCCGCGCCGGTGTCGGACGCAAGATCCAGATCGTGGGCTCCGGCCAGCCGGCCTTGACGCCGTCCGCGGCGCAGCTCGGCCGCGCCTGACCTGCCGCGCCCGCCCCGCCACCCCCGACGCGGGTGACGGGGCGACGCGACCAGGGGTCCGCGATGCCGCCCGCCTGCCCTCACGGACGGTCGGATCGCGAGGAATCCTCTAGGCTGCGCTCGTCGATACCGGCCGATCCAGAGGAGACGATCGTGTCGCACAGTGAGGTCAGTGCCGGGATCGAGGAGGTCCCGCCCTCCGGGGTGGACGCCAGCGTCCCGCACTCCGCCCGGGTCTACGACTGGTGGCTCGGCGGTAAGGACAACTTCGCCGCCGACCGGGCGATGGGCGCCGCCCTCGTCGAGGCGATCCCCACCCTGCGCGCGATGGCGAAGGAGAACCGGCGGTTCGTCCACCGGGTGGCCCGCTTCCTGGTGGCTGAGGCCGGCATCCGGCAGTTCGTCGACATCGGCACCGGCATCCCGACCCGTCCCAACCTGCACGAGGTGGCCCAGGCGGTGGCGCCGGAGACCCGGGTCGTCTACGTCGACAACGACCCCATCGTGCTGGCGCACGCCCGCGCGCTGATGATCAGCACGCCGCAGGGGCGGAGCGAGTACATCCACGCCGACCTGCGTGAGCCGGAGAAGATCCTGGCGGACGCCCGCCTCACCGAGACGCTGGACCTGGATCGGCCGGTGGCGCTCACCCTCATCGCGGTGCTGATGTTGCTGCGCGACAGCGAGGATCCGGCGGGCAGGCTGCGCGCGCTCATGGACGCCGTGCCGTCGGGCAGCTACCTGGCGATCAGCCACCCGACCGGGGACTTCAACCCGGCCGAGATGAGCGCCGCCGTGGCCGCGGCCACCCGGGGCGGCATGACGCTGGTCCCGCGTACCCGGGCCGAGGTGGAGCGCTTCTTCGACGGCTGGGAGCTGGTCGAGCCGGGGATCGCCCCGGTCGCGGCGTGGCGGCCCGAGGACGGGCGGCCCGACGATCCGCACGCCGCGTACTACTGGGCCGGGCTCGCCGGCAAACCGTGAGGTGTGCCGGCGCCGCCGACGGGTACCCGCGCCACCGGGACGAGCTCCGGGAGGCGCGGTGGCGATGGAGGCGCCGGACTACTTCCGGCCGGAGAACGGGGTGGTGCTCACCCACCTGCTGATCGTGCGGGACGTGGACCGGTCGCGGGAGTTCTACCGGCGGGTCCTGGACGCGACGGTGGTGCGCGAGCGGCAACCGGCGATCCTGCGGTTCCACAACAGCTACATCGTGATCAACGACGAGGGCGGCCCGACCGACGACAAACCGACGGTACGGGCCCAGGCCCCGGCCGATCCGGACGTGTTGAGCAGCGCGCTCAACGTCCGGGTCACCGACGTCCGGGCGGTGTACGAGCAGTGGCGGTCCCGGGGCGGGGAGTTCCTGACCGAGCCGAAGGACCACGGCGTCGAGATCCGCTGCTACCTGCGGGACCCGGACGGGTACCTGATCGAACTCGGCCAGGGCACCGGCATCCTGGCCGAGGCGACCGGCGGCGACGGCGACTGACGCGGGCGGGACGCGCGTCCGGGGGAGATCCGCCGAGTCCGCGCCGAAGCGGGTGCGGTAAGCGCTATTTTCGCACTGCTGGCCGGACACACCCGGAGGTGGAGCGGAGAGGGTCATGCCAACGGGGAGATCCTCGCGACGCCGCCCACCCCGACCACTCGGTGTGCCCGTGCTCGCGCCGGTGCCGGGTGGCTGGTGGTTCGACGGGCTGCTGCTCGCCGCCCTCGCCGCGCTCACCGCGGCCCTGGTCTGGTGGCGGCCGATGCTGCGGCTGGACATCGTCGTACGCGACTGGTGCGACACCCACCGACCCCCGCCGGTCGACACGATGATGTACCTGTTCGACCGCGTCGGTCAGGGTGGCGCGCTCACCACGCTGACCGTACTGGTGTCGTTCTGGCTGGCCTGGCGGCACCGGTCGATACGCCCGATCATCCCGGCCGGGCTCGCGCCGATCATCAGCACCCTGCTGATCGTGGGGTTGAAGCGGTGGACCTCGCGCGGCGCCCCGCACCACGGGTCGGTCGAGATGTTCGCCGACGGGTGGGAGGAGTACTACCCCTCCGGGCACGTGAGCAACGGCATCGTCTACTTCGGCGTGCTGGCCATGCTGCTCGCGCCGTACCTGCCGCTGCTCGCCCGCCGACTGCTGATGTGGGTGCCGGGCGTGCTCGTCTTCATCGGCACCACCTACCTCGGCTACCACTGGTTGACCGACAGCATCGGCGGCTACCTGCTGGGCCTGCTGATCGTGCGGGCGCTCTTCCGCGTGCCGTGGCGGACGCTGCCGCTGCCCCGGTGGCTGGACCACGCCCGTTGACCTGCCGCACGAGCCGTGTCCGGACGGCGAATGAGGCTCCGCTGCCCGCCCGCTGTGCCAGACTCGGGGGCGCGGGGGCCGTCGGCGACCGGCGGAAGGGGGACGTCGTGAAGCACCACGAGTTCGTGGCCACGGTGCGCCAGCGCGGTGAGTACGCCAGCGCCGCCGAGGCCGAGGAGGCGATCCGGGCCGTACTCGGCGTGCTCGCCACCCGCCTGACCCCCGACGAGGCGCACGACCTCGCCTCCCAACTCCCGCACGGGATCGCCGAGATCCTGGAGGAGTCGCACGAGCCCACGCTGCAACTCTCGGTCCAGGAGTTCCTCCAGCGCATCGCCGCGGGGACGGGCGCGACCAGCCGGACGGCCGAGTGGGACGCCGGCGCCGTGCTGTCGACGGTGGCGGACGCGATCACCGACGGCGAGCTGAACGACCTGATCACCCAGCTGCCGTCGGGCTACGCCGCGCTCTTCGGCACCGCCTGACTCCGGCGGAGCAGCGCGGGTCGACGGGTGCGAACCTCTCGGCGCGCCGCCGTCGACCCATCCCGCCCGGGAAGCGCTACGCCCGCTCGGGGACGATCACGTTGCCGTGTGCCGGGAGGTACTGCTCGCCGGGCTGTTCCGGCACCGGGTGCTCGGCCTCTTCGGCCGCGTGCGCCTCGGCCTGCGCGGTCTGCTCGGTCGAGGGTTGCGCCTCCGGCTGCGTGCTCCGGTCGGCCGGTGGTTGCGCCTCGGCGGGCAAGGTCTGCTCGGCGGAGGCCCGTACCTGCGCCTCCTCGCCCGACGCGGCCGACGGCTCGACCTCCGCGTGCGCGGGGCCGCCGTTCGCCCGCCGCCGGCCCGCCTCGCGCGCGGCCACCGTCGGGTACTCGGCCGTCTCCGCGCCACCCGCCGCGGCGGCCATCACCGCTGCGGCGGCGAGGTCGGCCACCCGCTTCGCCTCGCGCTGCACCCGGGCGCGGACGTCCTTGGCGTGCCGTTCGGCCAGATCGGCGGCCCGCCGCGCCTCGTCGAGGCGCGACGCCTCGGTGGCGAGCTGCTGGCGGACCTCCTCCAGACGCCGCTGCGCCGTGCCCAGCTCGTGCTCGGCCGCCGCCTGCCCCTGACGCGACCCGGCCAGCTCACGCTGGGCCGTGCCCAACTCGGACTCGACCTGGGCCAGCGCCTGCTGGCGCAGCGCGATCTCCCGCTGCAACTCGGTGAGCTGCTCCTGGTGGGCGGTGGCCTGCTCGTCCGCCCGCTGCCGCACCTCCGTCGCGTACTGCTGCGCCTCGGCGATGAGGGAGCCGATGGTCTGCTCGGCGGCGTTGCGCTGGTTCTCGATCTCACGCTCGGCGGTCGCCCGTTGCTCGGCGACCTCCTGCTCGGCGGCGGCCCGTCGCTCGTTGACGTCCCGTTCGATGTTGGCCTGCCACTGGGCCAGCTCCTGCTGGCTCTTGTTCCGGGCGGCCTGCAGCTCCTGCTGGATCTGCGTACGGGCCGCGCGGGTCAGCGCCTCGGAGGCGGCCCGGGCCTGCTCGACCTGCTGGGCGCTCTGCTCACTGATCCGCTTCGCCTCCTGGCGGGCGCGTTCGTGCGCGGCCTCACCGTCGGCGCGCAGCTTCTCCGCCGCCTCGCGGATCTCGGCGATCTCGGTCTCGACCGCGGTGCGGCGCTCCTCGTACGCCTTCTCCTGCTCGGTGCGGCGCGCGGAGAGCTCCTCCTCCAGGTCCTGCAGCGCCCGGGTGGCCCGCTCGCGTGCGTCGATGAGCGTCCGCTCCGCCTCGGCCTGCAGCTCCCCGGCGCGCTGCGCGGCGGTGTCGGCGATCGCTGCGGCCTGCTTCTCGGCCAGGGCGAGGATCTGGTCGACCATCGGGCCCAGATCGCGGAACGACGCCCGGTCAGGCTGGGTGGGGCGGTGCCGCAGCTCGCTCAGCTCGGTGTGCAGCTGCTGCATCTGGGCGGTCAGCTCGCGGACCTGACCGGTCACCCGGTCCCGGTCGGTGGTCAGCGCCGTGATCTGCGCGTCGAGTTGCTCGATGTACCGGTCGACCTGCCGCTTCTCGTAACCGCGCAGCGCCAGCTCAAAGGTGGGTCGCGAGCCGCGGTTCTCGCGTACCGCGAACGGCTCTTCGCCGTTGGACATCCGACATCCTCCGTACGATCCTGCCGTCCCCACAGGGCATGGGGTCGCGCAACGCTACCGTCGTGCCGACGCCGGACCGTCATCGACCCGGCGCCCCTCCCGCAGGGCGGCCGTCGTGCGGTCGACGCCGGGCGCCGGCCGGTGTCCGGACGGTCGGTGGCCGTCGAGCCGCCGCCGGTGCCGGCCACGGCCCCGAGGTGTGTCCGGCTCGAAGGGGTCGAGAGTAAAACACGGGGGTGATCCCCGGCACGGCGCGGGTCGCCCGGTCCGCGCGGCATGATGGTCGACGGCGGCGGTCCCGGCCGGCTCCGCACGTCGCGGGGGCGGCGGCCCCGCGCGATGAACAGGAGAGACATGTCTTCGATCGCGGACCAGACGATATCGGCCCTGCGCGGCGGGCACGACGCGCTCGTCGCGTTCGTCGGAAAGCTCAGCCAGGAGGACCTGCTTCGGCCCTCCGGCGCCAGCGACTGGCAGGTGTCCCAGGTGCTCAGCCACCTCGGCAGCGGCGCGGAGATCAACCTGGCGGCGCTGCGCGCCGCCACGTCGGGCGGTGCGACGCCGGACGGTGACTTCAACAGGTCGGTGTGGGCCCGGTGGGACGCGATGTCCCCGGCCGAGCAGGCGGCCGGGTTCGTCGAGTCCAACGCACGGCTCGTCGAGGCGTACGAGGCGCTGGACCCGACCGCTCGGGCGCAGCTCCGGATCGACCTGGGTTTCCTTCCCGAGCCGGTGGACGTCGCCACCTCGGCCCGGATGCGGCTCAGTGAGTTCGCCCTGCACCGGTGGGACGTCGAGGTCGGGTTCGACCCGGCGGCGTCGGTGTCGGCGGAGGCGGTGCCGCTCCTGCTCGACAACGTGGCAGGGATGCTCGCCTGGACGAGCCGGACGGACGTCCTCGCCGGACGGCAGGTGGTCCTCACGGTGCGGCTGGACGACCCGTCCCGGGTTTTCGGGCTGCGGCTGGGCGAGCGCGTCGAGCTGGTCGAGGCCCCGGAGCAGTCCGACGGTGAGCTGGTGGCGCCGGCCGAGGCGTGGCTGCGACTCACGGTGGGCCGGCTCGGCCCGCAGCACACGCCGGAGGGCGTACGGCTGACCGGGCCGCTGAGCCTGGACGAGCTGCGTTCCGTCTTCCCCGGCTTCTGAGGCCGCCGTCGCGCGGCTCCGGCGCCCGTCGTTCAGGCGGGCGCCGGGCCGGTGGAGTCCCGGACCACGAGGGTGTGCCCGGTGGAGCGCCGACGCGGCCGGCTCGACCTGGGCTTCAGCGCGAGGGCGAGCGCCGTGCGGCCCATGTCGGTCATGGGCAGCCGGACGGTGGTGAGGCTGGGCGCCAGGTCGGCGGCGACCGAGACGTCGTCGAAGCCGACCACCGACACCCGCTCCGGCACGCTGATGCGGCGGGCGCGTAGCACCGCGAGCACACCCATCGCCATCGCGTCGTTGAGCGCGATGACGGCGGTCGTCTCCGGATGCTCACCGAGGATCCGCTCGGCCGCCACCCGCC
>NZ_SMKG01000220.1 GCF_004348525.1 Micromonospora sp. 15K316
GGGATTCAACGACCCGGGGCCGGTGATGATTCCCGGCTGGGCCGGTCTCTCGGGGGCCGGCGAGCGGGGTCGCGCGGCTCGACCCTGTTCAACGACCCGGGCCCGGCGATGATTCCGCCGCCGGGGTGGCCCCGACCACGGGACGCCCGGTGCCGAACCGGGTATTTCGGGTAGGAACCGCGCAGGACCGAACCGGACGTCCGGTGCCGAACCGCCACCGCCGTTGCGCGGCGGGTCGCGACTTCCAGGCATGTTGGGGTGACCGCCGAAGCGGACAGCCCGTTATCCCGGTGCCCGAATCGACCACCACCTCGACCATGGCGTGGACGGCCCGCCAGCCACCGGTTCCCTCCGCGTCGACCGTCGATGGGGGGCCCGGCCGGTCGCCGGACCGGGGCGCCGGTCGAATGCCAGGCGGCCGGTCAGGCGGGATCGGGCGCGGTGTCCGGTCTGGGCTGGCTGGGGATCGCCGCGGTCTCTGTCACCGGTGCGCTGTCCGTCGCCCGATCGGCTTCCGGCGCCGGGTCGGTGCTCGTTCCGGGAGCCGACGCCGGGTCACTGGACACAGCTGCGCCGGATGCGGCGGTGGCGTCGGCGGCGGCCACGGGCCAGGGCAGCTCCGGCGACGGGTGGTACGCGATACCCGCCGCCGTCCAGCGCGGGCCGTGCCCGGCGAGCCGCTCCCGGAACCTGGCCCAGCCGTGCGTCGACCGCGGTGACCAGGCCAGCTCCGCGAGGGCGGGGAGCCGCGGGAAGAGCATGAACTCGATCTCCGGCAGCGTGGTCACCGACTCGGTCCAGAGCGGCGCCTCCACGCCGAGCACGGCGTCGGCCGGTACGCCGGCGAGGTGGCTGCCGGGATCCCAGTCGTACGCCCGGCGCACGTCGATCAGACCGGCCCAGTCCTGTCCGAGCGGGGTGTCCGGTGCGTACTTCATGTCGAGATAGGCGTGGTTGCCGGGGGAGAGGATGAGTCGGGCGCCCCGGCGTACCGCCTCGGCGGTCGCGGGGTCGTCGCCGTCGGTGCCCCACCACTGCAGGACCCGCCCGTCGGAGTGTGCGGCCGGGGCGATCTGGTGCCAGCCGACGACGGTCTTGCCGGTGCCGGCGACGATGCGCTGCACCCGCTCCACGAAGTCGGTGTACGCCGTCCCCTTGACCTTGAACGCCTCGTCGCCGCCGATGTGCAGGAGCGGGCCGGGGCTGTTCGCCGCGACCTCCCCGAGCACGTCGGTCACAAACTGGTAGGTCCGTTCGCTCGCCGGGTCGACGTAGCTGAAGCCGACCTCGGTGCCGGTGTACGGCTGCGGCGCCACCCGGTCGGGGGCCAGTTCCCCGTAGGCGACGAGCGCGGAGTTGGTGTGCCCGGGCAGGTCGATCTCGGGTACGACGGTGATGTGCCGGGTCGCCGCGTAGGCGACGATGCGGCGGTAGTCGGCGGTGCTGTAGTGCCCGCCGGGGCCGTCGCCGACCTCGGTGGCGGCCCCGACGGTGGTGAGCCGGGGCCAGCCGGGCACCGCGATCCGCCAGCCCTGGTCGTCGGTGAGGTGCAGGTGCAGCTGGTTGAGCTTGTAGCGGGCCAGGTGGTCGATGACCCGGAGCACGTCGGGGACCGGGAAGAAGTGGCGGGCCACGTCGAGCATCGCGCCCCGGTAGGCGTACCGGGGCCGGTCGACGATCGACCCGCCGGGCAGCACCCAGCGTCCGGCGGTCGGCGTCCGGCTCTCGACGGCCGGCGGTAGCAGCTGGCGCAGGGTCTGTACGCCGTAGAAGAGGCCCGCCGGCTGCGCCGCGGAGATCCGTACGCGGGCGCGGGTGACGTCGAGCCGGTAGCCCTCGGGGCCGAGGGTCTCGTCGCCGGTGAGCGTGAGGACGATGCCGCCGCCCGGCTCCCGGTCCGCCGTGTCGGTCACCGGCAGCGGATATCCGGTGGCCGGTCGTAGCAGCTCGGCGAGGTGTTCGGCGACGGCCAGCGCGGCGCTGTCGGCGTTGACCCGGATCACCGTGTCGGCGGCGAGCAGGTGGTCGTCGGCGGGTTCCGGGCGCACCTGTTCCGGCGCGGGTACGACGTCGGCCAGTCGTACGGGGGCGGCGGGGGTGAGCAGTTCGTCGGCGACCCGGGCGGCGCTGCGGGCGAGGTCGCCGGTGGCCGGCGTACCCAGTGACAGCTGCTCGCGGTCGGCGGCGGAGGGGAGGGTCGACACGGTGGCGGCTCCGGGGGTGTATTTGCGTTGGTTGTGGCAAATATGACGTTCACCGAAATCTGTGCCGTCAAGGGTACGGCGGGCGGCGGACTTGCGTGATCTTGCGCGTGGAACCGTTCCCAAAAACCGGTACGAACGCGGATAGTGGTGATGGCTGTGCCTATTGTCACCGAACGGTCCCAGCCCACGCTCTGTTCGCTTAGCCTTCGCCCACCGATTGCTGACGACACCGGGATTAACGGTGATCGCGCCCGGGGTATGTCCGAACTGAACCTTCGTTAAGTGTCGATGGCGCGCGGGAGGCTCTGGTGGCAGCGCAAGAGACGGTGGACCACAAGTACGTCTACGACTTCGCCGAGGGCAACAAGGACCTCAAGGACCTGCTCGGCGGCAAGGGTGCCAATCTGGCCGAGATGACCAACCTCGGCCTGCCGGTGCCGCCCGGCTTCACCATCACCACCGAGGCCTGCAAGGAGTACCTCGCCACCGGTGAGGAGCCGGCCGGGCTCGCCGACCAGATCGAGGCGCACCTGGAGGCGCTGGAGCGGGAGATGGGCCGGCGGCTCGGCGATCCGGACGATCCGCTGCTGGTCTCCGTCCGCTCGGGCGCGAAGTTCTCCATGCCCGGGATGATGGAGACCGTCCTCAACGTCGGCCTCAACGACCGCAGCGTCATCGGGCTCAGCGCGCAGGCCGGGCGGAACGACCGCTTCGCCTGGGACTCGTACCGCCGCCTGATCCAGATGTTCGGCAAGACCGTCTGCGACGTGCCCGGCGAGGAGTTCGAGCACGCGCTCGACGAGGCCAAGCGCGCCAAGGGCACCACGAACGACCTGGACCTGGACGCCGACGACCTGCGCGGGCTGGTCGACGCGTACAAGAAGATCTTCGCCAAGCACACCGGGCGCGAGTTCCCGCAGGAGCCGCGGGAACAGCTCGACCTGGCCATCCGGGCGGTCTTCGAGTCGTGGAACGCCGAGCGGGCCGTGGTCTACCGCCGGCAGGAGCGCATCCCAGCCGACCTGGGCACCGCCGTCAACGTGGTGGCGATGGTCTTCGGCAACCTCGGGCCGGACTCCGGCACCGGCGTCGCCTTCACCCGTGATCCGGCCAGCGGCGCCCAGGGCATCTACGGCGACTACCTCGCCAACGCGCAGGGCGAGGACGTCGTCGCCGGCATCCGCAACACCGTCCCGCTCCAGGAGCTGGAGCGGATCGACAAGACCTCCTACGACGAGCTGCTCAGCTACATGGCCCGGTTGGAGGAGCACTACCGGGACCTCTGCGACATCGAGTTCACCATCGAGCGCGGCAAGCTGTGGATGCTCCAGACGCGGGTCGGCAAGCGCACCGCGGCCGCCGCCTTCGTGATCGCCGGCCAGCTCGTCGACGAGGGCCTGATCGACCTGGACGAGGCGCTGCACCGGGTCAACGGCGCCCAGCTGGCCCAGCTGATGTTCCCGCGGTTCCGGCTCGACCACGAGTTCGAGCCGGTGGCGAAGGGCGTCGGGGCCTCGCCGGGAGCAGCGTCGGGGAAGGCCGTCTTCAGCTCGGACCGGGCCGTCGAGCTGGCCGCCCAGGGTGAGTCGGTGATCCTGGTCCGCCGCGAGACCAACCCCGACGACCTGAACGGCATGATCGCCGCCAAGGGCATCCTCACCTCGCGGGGCGGCAAGACCAGCCACGCGGCGGTGGTCGCCCGGGGGATGGGCAAGACCTGTGTCTCCGGCGCGGACGCGCTGGACGTCAACGTCCCGCAGCGGCGGTTCACCGTCGGGGAGCAGACCGTCGAGGAGGGGGACGTGATCTCGGTCGACGGCACGACCGGGAAGGTCTACCTCGGTGAGGTGCCCGTCATGCCCTCCGAGGTGGTGCGCTACTTCGAGGGCAGTCTCGACCCGGAGCGCAGCGAGGACGCCCTGGTCCGGGCCGTACACCGGATCATGACCCACGCCGACCAGCGGCGGCGGCTGCTCGTGCGGACGAACGCCGACACCGCCGAGGACGCGGCGCGGGCCCGCCGGTTCGGCGCGCAGGGCATCGGTCTGTGCCGCACCGAGCACATGTTCCTCGGCGACCGGCGGGAGCTGGTCGAACGGCTGATCCTCGCCCGCACCGACGACGAGCGCGAGCAGGCGCTGGCCGCGCTGCTGCCGTTGCAGCGGGCCGACTTCGTGGAGATCTTCCGGGCGATGGACGGGCTGCCGGTCACCGTCCGCCTGATCGACCCGCCGCTGCACGAGTTCCTGCCTCCGCTGGAGCAGCTCGCGGTCAACGTGGCGGTCGCCCAGGAGCGCGGTGAGGACGTGGCCAAGGAGGAGGCCCTGCTCGCCGCCGTGCGGCGGATGCACGAGGAGAACCCGATGCTCGGCCTGCGCGGCGTACGCCTCGGGCTGGTCATCCCGGGCCTGTTCGCCATGCAGGTCCGGGCGATCGTCGAGGCCGCCGTCACTGTCGTCCGCGACGGCGGGTCGGCCTGCCCGGAGATCATGGTGCCGCTGGTCGGCGCGGTGCAGGAGCTGGAGACGGTACGTGCCGAGGCCGAGAAGATCATCGCCGAGGTGGTCGGGGAGAGCGGCGTCGAGGTGCTGATCGGCACGATGATCGAGGTGCCCCGGGCGGCGCTGACCGCCGGGCAGATCGCCGAGGCCGCCGAGTTCTTCTCCTTCGGCACCAACGACCTCACCCAGATGGGCTGGGGCTTCTCCCGCGACGACGTCGAGGCGGCGTTCTTCTGGCGCTACCTGGAGCTGGGCATCTTCGGCATCTCGCCGTTCGAGTCGATCGACGCGGAAGGCGTGGGCCGGTTGGTCCGGATCGCCGCCGAGGAGGGTCGGGCCGCCCGGCCCGGGCTCAAGCTCGGGGTCTGCGGCGAGCACGGCGGCGACCCCGACTCGGTGCACTTCTTCCACTCCGTCGGGCTGGACTACGTCTCCTGCTCGCCCTTCCGGGTGCCGGTGGCACGGCTGGAGGCGGGCCGGGCCGTCCTGGAGGCGGCCGGCTCGGACAGCCGGTGAGCGGGCCGGCGGCGGGACGGGCGCCGCCCCGCCGCCGGCGGTGCCCGCCGCGTGCCCGGCGCCACGGGATCCGCTTCGCCGCTACGGATTCACCCGGCCCCGGCCCGGGAACTGTCACCCCGCGAGCGGGATCGCCGACGCGCCGTACGGCGGTCGCGGGCGTAACCTGGGCTCGCTCGTACTCCGTCGATGCGGAAGGGTGGCTGCATGACCAGCGTCTGGGAGAGCCTGACCGTCGACGCCCACGATCCGCCCCGGCTGGCCCGGTGGTGGGCCGAGGCCCTCGGTTACCAGGTCGTCACCGAGAAGCCCGACGAGGTGGAGATCCGACAGTCGCCGGAGCGGCTGCCCGGCATCGTCTTCGTGCCGGCCACCGAGGGTAAGGAGACCAAGAACCGCCTCCACCTCGATCTGCGTCCGGTCGACCGGGAGGCCGAGGTCGAACGGCTTGTCGACATGGGCGCCCGGCACGTGGACGTCGGGCAGGCCGACGTGGAGTGGACCGTGCTCGCCGACCCGGAGGGCAACGAGTTCTGCGTGCTCCGGCAACGTGACTAGGGCGGCTGTCGAAGTCCCGGCCGCGGGCTTCGGCGCGGGCGCTCGGGCGACCGGTTGAACGGGAGACCGTCCGGGACGCCTGACGCGCAGGGAGCGCCGGACGCGCAGCGGCGGGTCGCGGAGACGCCCAAGGACACCGGGCACGGCCGGTCCCCGTACGAGCGGGACCGCGCCCGGGTGCTGCACTCGGCGGCGTTCCGGCGGCTGGCCGCGAAGACCCAGGTACACACCGCGGGCACCGACGACTTCCTGCGTACGCGCCTGACCCACTCGCTCGAGGTGGCGCAGATCGCCCGGGAGATGGGTGCCCGGCTGGGCTGCGACCCGGACGTCGTGGACGTGGCCGGGCTCGCCCACGATCTCGGGCACCCGCCGTTCGGGCACAACGGCGAGGCCGCGCTGGACCTGCTCGCCGGCGACTGCGGCGGTTTCGAGGGCAACGCACAGACGCTGCGGGTGCTGATCCGGCTGGAGGCGAAGGTGTTCGCCCCCGACGGCTCCTCCGCCGGCCTGAACCTCACCCGTGCCTCGCTCGACGCGGTCGGCAAGTACCCCTGGCCGCGCCGCCCCGGCCGGCGCAAGTTCGGGGTGTACGCCGACGACGCCGAGGTGTTCGGTTGGATCCGCGCGGGCGCGCCGCCGGGGGAGCGGCGCTGCCTGGAGGCGCAGGTGATGGACTGGGCGGACGACGTGGCGTACTCGGTGCACGACGTCGAGGACGGCATCCACGGCGGGTACGTCTCGTTGCGGCCGCTGCTCGACGACGCCGACGAGCGGGCGGCGCTCTGCGCCGACGTGGCGGAGATCTACTCCGGCGAGTCGCCGGGCGACCTCGGCACGGTGCTGGTCGAACTCCTCGCCGACCCGGTGCTCGCCCCGCTCGCCGGCTACGACGGCAGCCACCGCGCCCAGGCCGCGCTCAAGGCCACCACCAGCGTGCTGACCGGCCGCTTCGTCACCGCCGCGGTCGCCGCCACGGAGCGGCGGTTCGGCACCGGCCCGCACCGCCGGTACGCGGCCGACCTGGTGGTGCCGCGGGAGGTGCGGGCCCGCTGCGCGCTGCTCAAGGGGATCGCGTTGCGGTACGTGATGCGCCGCCCCGGCGCGCACGCCCGGTACGAATGGCAGCGGCAGGTGCTCGCGGAACTGGTCGCCGCCCTGCTCGCCCGGGCGCCGGAGGGGCTGGACCCGGTCTTCGCCCCGCTGTGGCGGGCGGCCCCGGACGACGTCGCCCGGCTGCGCGTGGTGATCGACCAGGTCGCCTCGCTCACCGACCCGGCGGCCGTGGCCTGGCACGAACGCCTGGTCGCGGATGGGGGACCCGGCCGAGCCAGCGTGGCTGGTTAGGATAGCCTAACCACATGACGGAGCGCCGAACGAAGGTCACGAGGGCCCGGGTAGCGCGTGTCGAGCGGCCCACTCCGCGCCTGATCCGGCTGGTTCTCGGTGGTGCGGAGCTCGCCGGGTTGCCGGTGGGTGAGTTCACCGATCACTACATCAAGGTGATCTTCCCGCAGCCGCACGTGGCCCACCCGTCGCCGTACGACGTGGAAGCCGTCCGTCGTGACCTGCCGCGCTCGCACTGGCCCCGGATGCGGGCGTACACGGTGCGGGCCTGGGACGCGGCGGCCGGGGAGCTCACCGTCGACGTGGTGCACCACGGGGACGAGGGGCTGGCCGGGCCGTGGGCGGCGGCCCTGCGCCCCGGCGACCCGGTGCACTTCGTCGGCCCCGGCGGCGCGTACGCCCCGAGCCCGGAGGCGGACTGGCACCTGCTGGTCGGTGACGAGAGCGCGCTGCCGGCGATCGCCGCCTCGCTGGAGCGGCTGCCGTCCGGCGCGCCCGCGAAGGTCTTCCTCGAGGTCGACGGCCCGGCCGACGAGCTGCCCCTGATCAGCCCGGGCGACGTCGAGATCTACTGGCTGCACCGGGACGCCCGGCCGGTCGGCGAGGCGCTGGTCGCGGCGGTACGGACGCTCGACTTCCCGCGCGGCGCGGTGCACGCGTTCGTGCACGGTGAGGCGACGTTCGTGAAGGAGCTGCGCCGGCTGCTGCGCGTCGAGCGGGGCGTGCCCCGGGAGATGCTCTCCATCTCCGGCTACTGGCGTCGGGGCATGGACGACGAGGGCTGGCGGGCCTGGAAGCCCGAGTGGCGGCGGCAGGCCGAGGCCGAGGAGGCGCTGGCGGCCGCCTGAGCCGACGGTACGCACGATGGGGTGGGACTGCGGTCCCACCCCATCGGCATTTGTGGCGGCGGTCCGGCGGAGCCCGCAGGCGGCAGTGCGTGTACCCCCGGATGTAGTAGGACTGCTACATTCTGGCGTAGTGATTCGTCAGTTAGGGAGGATCATGACCGCCGTCGAACTCCCCGAGAGCGCTGCCGGCCCGCACCCGCCCGACGAGGACCTCGTCCTCGACGTCCGCGACCTGCGCATGCGCTACGGCACCGTCGACGTCCTGCACGGTGTCGACCTCACCGCCCGCCGCGGTGAGGTCCTCGCGCTGCTCGGCCCGAACGGCGCCGGCAAGACCACCACCATCGAGATCCTCGAAGGCTTCCGCATGCGCTCCGCCGGCGACGTCCGCGTCCTCGGCGTCGACCCGGGCCGGGGCGACGAGCGGTGGCGCGCCCGAATGGGTGTGGTGCTCCAGTCCTGGCGCGACCACGGCAGGTGGCGCGTCCAGGAGCTGCTGGCCCACCTGGGTGACTTCTACGCGCCGTACTCCACCGATCGGGTCCGTCGGCCGTGGCCGGTGACGGAGCTGCTGGACGCGGTCGGCCTGACCCAGCACGCCCGCAAGCGGGTGAGTCGGCTCTCCGGAGGGCAACGCCGCCGGCTCGACGTGGCCGTCGGCATCGTCGGTCGCCCCGAGCTGCTCTTCCTGGACGAGCCGACGGTCGGCTTCGACCCGGCCGCCCGGCGTGAGTTCCACGAGTTGGTGCACCGGCTGGCGGACCTGGACGACACCACCATCCTGCTCACCACGCACGACCTGGACGAGGCGGAGAAGCTCGCCGACCGGATCCTCATCCTGGCCGGCGGCCGCATCATCGCCGAGGGCACGCCGGACGAGCTCTCCCGGCGGATCTCCGGCAACGCGGAGATCCGCTGGACCCGGGACGGTGAGCGTTTCGTCCACTCCGCGACCGACGCCACCGCCTTCCTCCGCGGGTTGTTCCGGCAGTACGGCGACGAGGTGCAGGAGCTGGAGGTCCGCCGGCCCAGCCTGGAGGACGCCTACATGGCACTGGTCTACGAGCAGGAATCCGGGGCCCGTGAGGGTGGGGCGGCCCGGGTGTGGCAGCAGGGGAGCCAGGGATGAACCCGACCACAGTGGCCGTCCGGGCCGGATTCCGGCGCGGGATGATCGAGCTGCGCAACAGCTTCACCAACAGCCAGGACGTGTGGGGCTACGTCTTCCCGACGCTGGTCCTCCTGGTCACCATCTTCTTCATGCGGGGCGCCACGGTGCCCGGCACCGACTTCTCGCTCGGCGCCCGGACGCTGCCCAGCGTCCTCGGCATGGGGCTGGCCTTCGGCGGCCTGATCACGCTCGCCCAGCAGCTCGTCGTCGAGCGTGAGGACGGCACCCTGCTTCGTGCCAAGGCGACCCCGAACGGGATGCTCGGCTACCTCGTCGGCAAGCTCACCCTGATGTCGACGGTCGCCCTGGTGAGCATGCTGATCCAGCTCGTGCCGTCGCTGTTCCTCGTGGACGGACTCCGGCTGACCAGCGCCGGCGCCTGGCTCACCCTGCTCTGGGTGGCGGTGCTCGGCCTGGTGGCCACCCTGCCCATCGGCGCGGTCATCGGGTCGCTGATCGAGAACCCGCGCAACCTCGGGCTGGTCATGCTGCCGATGATGGGTCTCATCGCGCTCTCCGGCATCTTCTACCCGATCAACGGCTACCCGGGATGGCTCCAGGCCGTCGCACAGGTCTTCCCGATCTACTGGCTAGGGTTGGGGATGCGCTCGGCGCTGCTGCCGGACGCGCTGGCCGCGGTCGAGATCGACGGGTCGTGGCGGCACCTGGAGACGCTCGGGGTGCTCGGTGCGTGGGCCGTGCTCGGGCTCGTGCTGGCCCCCGTGGTGCTGCGCCGGATGGCCCGCCGCGAGTCCGGCTCGCGGGTGGCCGCGCGTCGGGAGCGGGCCATGCAACAGGTCATCTGAGAGGGCGTCGATGAGCGAGACCGTGCACAACCGCATCGCGGTGCTGCGGGCCGAGCGGGGCATCTCCCGGCGGCAGCTCGCCGACGCGCTGGGTGTGCACTACCAGACCGTCGGCTACCTGGAGCGGGGCGAGTTCCGGCCGAGCCTGCACCTGGCGCTGCGGATCGCGGCGTACTTCGAGGTGCCGGTCGAGGTGATCTTCTCGATCGAGCCGTTCCCCCGGATCGGGGACGCCGCCACAGGGGCGGGACGTCCGGCCTGACGTCCCCCGGCCCGCTCGCC
>NZ_SMKG01000221.1 GCF_004348525.1 Micromonospora sp. 15K316
CCCCAAGATCCGCACAAATTGCCGGAAAGAGTGGCCATCCGAGGCTGGATGGCCACTCTTTCCGGGAATCTGCGCTCGCCCGGGTGCGGCGCGGGGGTGCCCACCGGACGCGGTGCGGCCGTCGCCGGGGCGGCGGCACCCTGCCCCGGCGACGGCCTCGATGGAGGGCGCGCCGAAGGACGCCCGCGTGCGGAAGCGTCAGCGCTTGCCCGCGCCGGCCTTGAGCTCCTCGGGCCGCTCCGGGGCGACGGCGGGTTCCGGCTCGGCCGGGTCGGTGCCGTCGTGATCCTCGTCGAGCATGGTCGCCTCGTCGAAGGGCCGCTCGCCGGAGAGCACCGCCTGCGCCTGCTCCCGGTCGAACTCGCCGGTCCAGCGACCGATGAGCACGGTGGCCACGGCGTTGCCGGCGAAGTTGGTCAGCGCCCGCGCCTCGGACATGAACCGGTCGATGCCCACGATCAGGCCGACGCCGTCCACCAGGTCCGGCCGGTGCGACTGGAGGCCGCCGGCGAGCGTGGCCAGGCCGGCGCCGGTGATCCCAGCGGCACCCTTCGACGCGATGATCATGAAGACCAGCAACGAGATCTGCTCGGTCACGGAGAGCGGGTCACCCATCGCCGAGGCGATGAAGAGCGACGCCATGGTCAGGTAGATCGCGGTGCCGTCCAGGTTGAAGGAGTACCCGGTCGGCACCGTGATGCCGACGACCGGCTTGCTGACCCCGAAGTGCTCCATCTTCGCGATCAGCCGCGGGAGCGCCGACTCCGACGACGAGGTCGAGACGATCAGCAGGAACTCACGCCCGAGGTACCGCAGCAGCGAGAAGATCGAGATCCGGGCCACGAGCCAGAGCAGCGCCCCCAGCACCACCAGCACGAAGATCAGGCAGGTGGCGTAGAAGCCGAGCATGATCTGCGCGAGGCTCTTCAGCGCGTCCACCCCGGTCGCGCCGACCACCGCGGCGATCGCGCCGAACGCGCCGATCGGGGCCAGCCACATGATCATGGTGAGGATCTTGAAGACGAGACGCTGGATGATGCCGATGGCGCGCAGCACCGGCTCACCCTTGCGGCCCATGCCCTGCACCGCGAAGCCGACCAGCAGCGCGACCAGGAGGGTCTGCAGCACCTCACCGCCGGTCAACGCGGAGAGCAGCGAGGTCGGGATGATGCCGAGCAGGAAGTCGGCGGTCCCCTCGCTCTCGGCGCCGGCGGCCTTCTGGCCCGCCTCGGCCAGTTCGTTGCTGAGCTGGAGCCCGGAGCCGGGGTGGACGATGTTGCCGACGACCAGGCCGATGGCGAGCGCGACTGTCGACATGATCAGGAAGTAACCCAGCGCCAGACCGCCGACCTTGCCGACCTTGGCGGCCTGCCGCACGGAGCCGACGCCGAGCACGATCGTGCAGAAGATGACCGGGCTGATCATCATCTTGATCAGCGCGACGAAGCCGGTGCCGATCGGCTTCAGCTCCTGCGCCGCGTCGGGCGCGACGAAGCCGACCAGGATGCCCGCCAGGACGGCGACGATCACCGCGAGGTACAGGAAATGTGTACGGTCGCGCCGGGTTCGCGGGACCGGTGTGCTGGTGGTGGGGGTCTGCATGGCTGAGACTGTGGGCCAGGTCTCAACCGGAATCAGCCTTGCGTTCATTCTGTTCACCGACCGGGGCCGACCACCGGGCCGGCAGGCCACAGAACACGGCCGACGACCGGGCCGACCCGGACCACCTGGATCGGCCGAGACGCCCCGCCCCGCCGCCGAACGGGCCGACGCGGCACCGAGCTGAACCGTCGACCCCGACGGACACGTGCATCGACCGGAACCGCCGGCCGGGCCGGCACCGGAGTCCCGCGACGACGAGGAGACATGAGCGGACGAAAGTGGAGCATCGCCGGGCAGCTCTTCGCCCTCCAGGTCGTGGTGGTGACGCTGCTGGTGGCGGCGGCCACCGCGGGTGTCGCGTTGGTCGCCCGGGTCGACGCCCGGGAGGCGGCCCGCAAGGAGGTGCTCGCCGTCGCCGAGACGGTCGCCCGCTCCCCCGAGGTCGCCGACGCGCTGCGCGCCCCCGACCCCTCGGCCGTGCTCCAGCCGTATGCCGAGTCGATCCGACGCGCCACCCAGACCGACTTCGTGGTGGTGATGGCCCCGGACCGGACCCGCTACTCGCACAAAGATCCCGCCCAGATCGGACGACCGTTCATCGGCGAGATCGCCCCGGCGCTGGCCGGCCGGCCGATCACCGTGGTCAACACGGGAACGCTCGGCGAGTCGGTCCGCGCGGTGGTGCCGGTACGCGCCGCCGACGGCACGGTCATCGGGCTCGTGTCGGTCGGCATCACCACCGAGGCGATCAATCGGGAACTGCTCGACCGCTCACCGGTGCTGCTCGTCGCCACCGCCGCCGCCCTGGCCCTCGCCGCCGCCGGGTCCTGGCTGCTCAGCCGGCGACTACGGCGGCAGACCCACGGTCTCGGCCCGGCGCAGATGACCCGGATGTACGAGTACTACGACGCGGTGCTGCACTCGGTCGGCGAGGGGCTCGTGGTGATCGGATCGGATCGCCGGATCGCGCTCATCAACGACGAGGGTCGCCGGCTGCTGGGGCTGCCCGCCGACGCGCCGTTGGTGGACCGGCCGGTGACCGAGGTCGACCTGCCGGCCGCCCTGACCGAGCTGATCACGAACGGGCAGACCGCCCGCGACGAGCTGATCCTGACCGCCGACCGGGCGCTGGTCGCCAACCTCCGGCCGACGGGTGCCGGTGGGCACACCATGGGCACGGTGCTGACCCTGCGCGACCACACCGACCTGCGGGCCCTCACCAGCGAGCTGGACTCCGTCCGGGGGCTCACCGACGCGCTCCGGTCACAGGCGCACGAGGCCGCGAACCGGCTGCACACCGTGCTCACCCTGGTCGAGCTGGGCCGCACCGAGGAGGCCGTACGGCTGGCCACCGAGGAGCTGGCGCTGGCGCAGCAACTCACCGACCAGGTCGTCGGCGCGATCACCGAGCCGGCGCTGGCCGCGCTGCTGCTCGGCAAGTCGGCCCAGGCCGCCGAGCGCGGCGTCGAGCTGACCGTCGACCCGGCCTCCCGGCTCGACGTCGGCACCCTGCCCGCCGGGGACCTGCTCACCGTGGTGGGGAACCTGGTCGACAACGCGCTGGAGGCGGTCGCCGCGGGCCGGCCACCCCGTCGGGTGCGGGTGCACGTGGCCGAGTCGGCGGGCGAGGTCCTGGTGGAGGTGACCGACAGCGGCGCGGGGCTGCCACCCGAGCGGGTCGCCGACGCGTTCCGCCGGGGCTGGTCGACCAAGGCCAGCGGTCGCGGCCTGGGGCTCGCCCTGGTCGGCCAGGTGCTGGTCCGGCACGGGGGTCGGCACGAGGTGGCGGAGGCCAGGGACGGGGGCACCGTGTTCCGGGTGCACCTTCCGGTACCGCAGGAGCAGCGCCCGGCCGAGCTCAGCGAGGGGCCGGCATGAGCGAGCGCAGCGAGCGAATCATCGAACAGAGCGTCGTGGTGCCTCATGCCGGTGCCGAGCGGAGCGAGGGGCCGGCATGAGCGACATCCGGGTGCTCGTCGTCGAGGACGAGGAGCTGATCGCCGAGGCGCACCGCGCGTACACCGAACGGGTGCCCGGTTTCCGGGTGGTCGGGGTGACGCACAACGCGCGGGAGGCGATGCGGGTGCTGCGGCGTACCGGTGCCGACGCGGTCGACCTGGTGCTGCTCGACCTGCACCTGCCCGACGTGCCCGGCCTGGACGTCTGCCGGGCGATGCGGGCGGCGGGCAGCGACGCGGACGTGCTCGCGGTGACCTCGGCCCGGGATCTCGCGATGGTCCGCGCCGCGGTGGCCCTCGGGGTGACCCACTACCTGCTCAAGCCGTTCACGTTCGCCGCGTTCCGCGACAAGTTGGAGCGCTACGCGGAGTACCGGCGGCAGGCCTCGTCGGGCGGGGCGGTCGCCGCTCAGCACGAGGTGGACCGGATGCTCGCCACGCTGCGCGGGACGGCGCCGGACACGCTGCCCAAGGGTCTCGTGGCGCAGACCCTCGACGTCGTGCTGGACGTGCTGCGCCGCCGGCCGGGCCTCTCCGCCTCGGAGGTCGCCGAACGGACCGGGATGTCCCGGGTGACCGCCCGGCGCTACCTGGAGCACCTGGCCGACACGGGCCGGTTGACCCGCACGCCGCGTTACGGCACGCCGGGGCGTCCGGAGGTGGAGTACCGCCCGACCTGACCTCCGGTGGGCGCGTGCGGTCCCCGCTTCGCCCGGGACCACCGGCGCCCGTACCAGGCGCCGAAGAGCGCGATGGCGAGCAGCAGCTCGGCCAGGTCGCCGCCGTAGTACATGAGCCGGGCGGCGGCGCGCAGCCCGTCGGCGTCCCGTTCGGCGAGCCCCGGCGGGAGCGTGTCGGCGTGCGCGTAGAGGTACTTGGCCAGCACCGAGTGCCCGGCCGACGCGATGAGGAGGGCACCCAGGCGTACGGGCAGGCCGGGGCGGCGCGGGGCCGGGTCCGGCCCGGCGACGGACCAGGCGACGAGGTACCCGGCGAGCAGGTAGTGCAGGTGCAGCCCGTGGTGCAGGAGGCGGTGACTCTCCGCCGCGGCGTACAGCGGGGTGGCCAGCACCAGCCAGAGTCCACCGGTGCTGAGCAGCACCGCCGTGGCGGGATGGGCCAGCACGTGGAGCGGGCGCGCGCGCAGCAGACCGGCGACGGCGCGGCGCACCGGCGGCGGCGCGACCCGCAGCAGCAGCGTCACCGGCGCGCCGAGCACCAGCGCGAGCGGAGCGAACATGCCGATCAGCAGATGCTGGGCCATGTGACCGGCGGGGCCGGCCGGGAGCAGGGCCGGCGGGCCCAGGGCGACCGCCAGCAGCGCGCAGCCGGCCAGCCAGGCGCCGGTCCGCCGGCGCGGCCAGCAGCGCCGATCCCGGGAGAGCGCGAAGAGGTACCCGCCGGCCAGCAGGGCGACCACCGCCAGCGCCAGTGGATCGGCGTCGGCGGCCCGGTCGGGGAGCGCGAGGAGGCTCACCGGTTTCGCGCCGACCGGGCCCGCCAGGTGAGGACCGCGCCGGCCAGCAGCAGTACGCCGCCCGCCACGTTCCACACCACGTCGTACGGGAGCAGGTGCACCCCGTACCGGATCTGGTGCAGCCGCAGCACCTTGTGGTCGATGATCCCGTCGAAGAGCTGGAAGGCCCCGGCGCCCAGCAGGAACCCGCCCCAGGCGGCCCGGGGCGCGAGGACCCGCCGCCGGCGCAGGTCGGCGTACCAGAAGAAGCCGCCGACCAGGGCCAGCAGCTCGGCGGCGTGCAGCAGACCGTCGGAGAGCAGCGCCACCGAGGGGGTGGAGCGGTCGTAGAAGTGGTGCCAGCCGAGGATCTGGTGAAAGACGATCTCGTCGACGGCCGCCATCACGGCGACGCCGATCACCGCACCGGCTCCCGCCGACCGCCGACCGTCCATCGCGTACCGCCTCATGTCGCGCCTGGACCGGCACTACCCGGTACCGGGCGGAACATGCCGGAACGCGAGGTTCGGGCCGGGCCCTCTCCGGCCACCCGCCGGGGCCGGCGGGCATGATCGGAACGGTGGCGGGACCGCCAGCGAGGAGGGACTACGCCGTGCCGGAGACCGAGGAGCTGATCGACGCCGCCCTGACGGCCGTGCGCGGCCGGGACGTACGCCTCGCCGAACGGCAGCTGGACCGGCTCGTGGTCGGCGCGGGCGGACCGGACGCCGCCGCGGAGGTGGACGCCGCGCTGCTGCGCCGGCTGATCCGCGACGTGGGGCGGCTCTGGCCGCGCGGCTGGCAACCGGCCGACCTGTCCCGGCTCGCGCACCGCCGCCTCGGGCCCCGGCCGGCGCGGCTGCTGCACGACGTCATGGCGGCGCAGCGACGCGAGCTGCCCAACCCGGTCCCGCGGTGGTGGGACGAGCAGCTCCGCGAGCTGGACGCCCGGGTGTGGTGGACGGAGGACGGCGGCTACCTCGCCGCCTGGGCGGCGCGGGCGGGCATCGACCGGGTGACCGCGCTGCGGGAGGCGGTCGACGCGCTGGCGTTGGTGGTGGCGCTGCCGCCGATCGCCGTGCTCCGCCCGCCACCCGGTGCCACGGCGGCCCGCCCGGCGACCGGCCCGGCACCAGGCGGCGGCTCCCGGATCCTGGACCGGGTCCGGGCGCTGCTGGCCAAGGCCGAGTCGACGACCTTCCCGGCCGAGGCCGAGGCGCTGACCGGCAAGGCGCAGGAGCTGATCGCCCGGCACCGCCTCGACGACGCGCTGCTGGCGGCCGAGGAGCAGCGGTCCGACCTGCCGGGCGGGGTGCGGTTGAGCACCGACGCCCCGTACGCCGGCGCGAAGGCGTTGCTGGTGCAGGAGGTGGCGGCGGCGAACGGATGCGAGTCGGTCTGGTCCGACGACCTCGGCTTCGCCACAGTGCTCGGCTGGCCGGCCGACCTTGACGCGGTCGAGCTGCTCTACACCTCGCTCCTGGTGCAGGCCACCGCCGCGATGCTCGCCGGCCGGAGCGAGCGGCGGGCGGGCGGCGGGCGGCGCACCCGCGGCTACGACGACGCCTTCCTCAACGCGTTCGCGCTGCGGATCGGGGAGCGGCTGCGCGCGGCCACGGCGGCGGCGAACCAGCAGGCGGCGCAGGAGGCCGGCGCGGAGCGGCTGCTGCCGGTGCTCGCCGCGCGGGGCGAGGCGGTACGGGAGCAGCTCGAGACGCTCTTCCCCGGGGTCACCCGGAGCAGGCTGACCGTACGCGACGCCGAGGGCTGGGCCTCCGGCACGGCGGCGGCGGACCGAGCGTCGCTCGACGTGGGTGACGCCGAGGGCGCTCGTCAGGTACGGGGCGGTCGGCGGGGCCGCCGCTGAGCCGGCGACGCCCGGCGGCGAGCCGACCCGGCCACCGGTGCGCCGTCGCGCGGCGTGCCCGGATCTCTGGGATTTTCTTCTCCGACGGTTGTAGGGAACGGGGTGCCGGCTCCGACCCCTGGGCGAGCCGCGCCACCCACGGTCGCGGCCGGGACGTGAGGAGCAGGTCGTGAAGTACATGTTGTTGATCTGGAACCGGCCGGGTTTCGTCGAGGAGCTCTCCGAGCAGGAACGGGTCACGCTCTTCGGCGAGGTGGACGAGATCATGAAGGAGCTCTCCGAGTCCGGCGAGCTGATCGGCGGGCAGGCGCTGGCCGACCCGTCGCAGTCGCGTACGGTCCGGCTGGCCGGCGGTCACCCGGAGGTCGTCGACGGCCCGTTCCTGGAGAGCAAGGAGCAGTTCGCCGGCTACCTGGCCGTGGACTGCGACACGCCGGAACGGGCCGCGGAGATCGCGCGGCGCTGGCCGGACGTGCGTTACGGCGGCGTCATGGAGATCCGCGCGATCATGGACGAGGCCGGGCCGGAGATGTGATGACCGGGTCGCGGGAGGTCGAGGAGCTGCTGCGCGCCCTGGCGCCGCAGGTCCTCGGTCTGCTCGTCCGCCGGCACGGCCAGTTCGACAGGTGCGAGGACGCGGTGCAGGAGGCGCTGCTCGCCGCGGCCCTCCAGTGGCCCGGGGCGGGGGTGCCGGAGAAACCGCGTGCCTGGCTGCTCACCGTGGCCACCCGGCGGCTGACCGACGAGTGGCGCAGCGAACGCGCCCGCCGGGATCGTGAGGTCGCCGTGGCGGTACGCGAGCCGGCGTACGCCATGGCCGCCCCGGCGGCGGACGCGGAGCCGCCGGCCGGCGACGACACCCTGCGCCTGCTCTTCCTCTGCTGCCATCCGGCGCTGGCCCGGTCGGCGCAGGTGGCGTTGACCCTGCGTGCGGTCGGCGGGCTCACCACGGCGCAGATCGCCCGCGCCCACCTGCTGCCGGAGGCGACGATGAGCCAGCGCATCCGCCGCGCCAAGCAGCGGATCGAGGCGAGCGGCGCGCGGTTCACCATGCCGTCGGCGGCGGATCGGGAGGAGCGGCTGCGCGCGGTCCGCCAGGTGCTCTACCTGATCTTCAACGAGGGGTACACCTCCTCCGGCGGCCCGGACCTGCACCGGGCCGAGCTGACCGGCGAGGCGATCCGGCTGACCCGGATGCTGCACGCGCTGCTCCCCGACGACGGCGAGGTGACCGGGCTGCTCGCGCTGATGCTGCTCACCGACTCGCACCGGGCCGCACGGCTGGGTCCGGGCGGCGAGCTGGTGCCGCTGGCCGAGCAGGACCGTTCCCGGTGGGACCGGGCGGCCGTGGCGGAGGGCGTCACGCTGATCACCGAGTCGCTGACCTGGTCGCCGCCCGGGCCGTACCAGCTCCAGGCGGCGATCGCCGCGGTGCACGCCGAGGCGCCGTCGGCGGCCGAGACGGACTGGCCGCAGATCCTCGCGCTCTACCGGCTGCTCGCCCGGGTCGCGCCGAACCCGATGGTCACCCTGAACCAGGCGGTCGCCGTGGCCATGGTGGACGGGCCCCGGGCGGGACTCGCGATGCTGCAACCGCTCGCCGAGGACGAGCGCACCGCCGGGCACCACCGGGTCGCGGCTGTCCGCGCCCACCTGCTGGAGCTGGCCGGCGAGCCCGGTCCCGCCCGCGCGGCGTACCTGGCCGCGGCGCGGGCCACCACCAGCCTTCCCGAACGACGCTATCTGGAGCTGCGGGCCGCCCGGCTCACGTCGGCCACCTGACGTCCGCCGTGGGCTCCGGCCGGCGGACCTTCTCCCCCGGGTGCCGGGTGGCGGCCAGTGGCAGCGGCACGTCGGTGCGGACCCGGAGGCGGTGCTGCGGGTTCGCGACCGGGGTCGGCGTGCCCAGGCAGGTCGAGAGCGCGAAGACGGCCTGGGGATACCGCAGGTCGGGCGCGAGCCGGGCGAGCCGGCGCAGGTGCTTCGCGTACTCCTGGTAGTCACGGACCGGCAGGGACCAGTCCTGGCAGAAGACCGCGAAGGGGTACGGGCTGACCGAGGCGCCCGTCGTGGTGCTGGACGCGGCGATCGGAGCCGGCCGGGAGGCTTGCGCCCAGGACCGAGGGCGAAGTCAGGGTTGACACCCAGGGGTGCCGGAGGGGGCCGTCAGGGACGGCAGTCCCGCATCAGAGCCGTCGGGATCTCGGTGAAGGTGTCGTCGAGCCAGGCGGCGGGGCGACCGGCCCGGGCGCCGGCGTCGATCCGGTCGGCGGTCGAGGTGATCAGCGTCCTGATCTCGTGGTCCTGCGCCCGGCGAGCCTGGTCGCGCACCTGGTCGGCCAGGTCGGCGAGGGTCCTGCGGAGTCGGGCGTTGAGCTGCTCGGCGGTCGATTCCCGTTCGGTCGCCGCGCGCGAGTCCGCGACGATCCTGCGGCTGGCGGTGATGATCAGCCCGTCGACGGCCTGGCACACCTGGGCGGTGTTGGCGGCCGTCACCGGCGACGGGCTCGCGGTGGGCGTCGCCGCGGCGCTCGGCGGGCTCGGACGGGCTCCGTTCGACGTGGGCCCGTCGGAGCTCGTGCCGGGTGCCTGGCACCCGGCGAGCAGCGCCGCCAGCAGGGTCGCTCCGGCGACCCGAAGTCCGGTCGACGTGGGATGGGACATCGTCCGCTCCGTCCGTGGTTGGCGTCCCCCGCTCGGCCCGCGTACCTCGCCCTGCCAACGAACCGGTACCGGGCCCGGACACGCCGACTGGCGACGCCAGGGCGCGCCGGCCGGGGCTCGCGGCGATTCGGGCGCGGTCCGGAGTTCCGGCAGAGCCTTGATCGACTCGGGTTCGTTGAAGTCGGGGTGTCCTGCTGCGGCGGATGCCGCGACCGCAAGGAGGTCGAGTCGATCATCGGCCCGGGCCGCGACCGGGTCACGCCGCGGGGGTGCGGGTGACGAGCCGGGAATGGCCCGGCTTCCGTCGCTGAACGTCGGCGCGCCGGGCCGGTGGGGACCGGCCCGGCGCGTATGGGTGCGATCAGCTCTTGAAGGCGTCCTTGACCTTCTCGCCGGCCTGCTTGAGGTTGGCGGCTGCCTGGTCGTTGCGACCCTCCGCCTCCAGCCGTTCGTCGTCGGTGGCCCGGCCGGTGTGCTCCTTGACCTTGCCGGCCGCGTTCTCGGCCGCGTTGCTGACCTTGTCGTCGATACCCATGACGGCACCTCCCGTGCGAGACGTCGCTACGCCCGCAGAGGTACCCACCCCCACTCACCC
>NZ_SMKG01000222.1 GCF_004348525.1 Micromonospora sp. 15K316
GGGCTGGGCCGGCTGCTGGACGACCTCGTCGAGCAGATCCGCCGGATCAACGAGACGGTGCTGGCCGGGGAGCACAGCTCGCTGCGGGAGTTGGCCGCCGCGACGGGCCGCCGGCCCGAACCGTGGCGGGTGGCGGTGCTGCTCGGCGGCGACGAGCTCTCCCGCCACGAGCGCGGCCAGCTCGACCGGGTGGTCCGTACGGGCGCGGCGTGCGGTGTGCACCTCGTGGTACGCGGCGTGGCGTTGCCGGATGATCCGACGGTCACCCGGGTGGTGGCCGAACTGGGCGGCGCGCGCCTCGGCGCCCCACCGGGCCTGCCCGTACGACTCGACCCGCCGCCGCCGGCGCCCCTGGTCACCGAGACCTGCCGGGACGTGGCCGCCCGGGTCAACGCCGGTCCCGCGCCGACACCGTTCACGGACCTGCTCCCGCCCCCGGAGCAGATGTGGCGGGAGGATTCGGCCACCGGGCTGACCGCACCGATCGGCGAGGGGCCACAGGGTCGCCCGGTGCTGCTGACGTTGGGCGACTACCCGCCGCACGCGCTGATCGGCGGGCCGTCCGGCACCGGCAAGACGAATCTGATCTTCACCTGGATCGGGGCGCTCGCCGCCCGCTACTCCCCCGCCGAGCTGGAGTTCTACCTGCTCGACTTCAAGGAGGGGGTGTCGTTCGCCCGGTTCGCGCAGGGCCGGCGTGACCCGAGCTGGCTGCCGCACATGCGGCTGGTCGGGATCAACGTGAACACCGATCGGGAGTTCGGGCTGGCGCTGCTGCGGTTCCTCGCCGAGGAGCTGCGTCGGCGGGCCGACGCGGCGAAGAAGCACGAGGTCACCAAGCTGGCCGAGCTGCGTGCGGTGGACCCGACCGGTCGTTGGCCGCGGATCGTGGCGGTGGTCGACGAGTTCCAGATGCTGCTCGCCGGCCGGGACGTGGTCGCCCGGGAGGCCGCCGACCTGCTGGAGGATCTGGCCCGCCGGGGCCGTTCGCAGGGGATCCACCTGGTCCTCGCCTCGCAGGACGTGCGCGGGATCGAGGCGCTGTGGGGGCGGCCGGCGCTGGTCGCCCAGTTCACGCTGCGGATCGCGTTGCCCAAGGCGCTGCGGATCCTGGCCGAACGCAACGACGCCGCCCAGTCGCTGCCGCGCTGGCACGCGGTGATCAACGCCGAGTCGGGGCTGCCGGAGGGGAACCAGGTCGCCCGGATCCCGTCGGCCAGTGACTGGGAGACGTGGAGCGGGCTGCAGCACCGGCTGTGGCGGATGCGCCCGCAGGACGCCGCCCCGGCCCGGCTCTTCGACGGCGACGCGATCCCGCGGCTCGTCGACGCGCCGGACTTCCGGGCGTTGACCCCCGGCGACGGTACGACGCGCGGCCCGGTCGCGTTGCTCGGCGAGATCATCGACGTGCAGGCCCGCTCGGCGGCGCTGCGGCTGCCGCGGGCGCCGGGGCGGAACCTGGCGGTGCTCGGCACCCGGGTCGACGAGGCGTGCGCGGTGCTCGACGCGGCGGCCCGGTCGCTGGCCCGGCAGCACCCTCCGGGCACGGCGCGATTCTCCATCGCCTGCCTCGACCCGGACGCGGACCCGATCGCCCGGGCCCTCTACGAGGAGCTCGCCGAGGACGCCGCCTGGTACGACGAGGAGACGGTCCCCGAGCTGATGGCCGAGACGGCGGACGGGTTGGCGAGCGCGGGCGATCCGCACTACCTGCTGCTCTTCGCGGTGGACGCGGCGGCCGGCGCGCTGGCGGCGCGGGCCGGTGGGGGTACCGGGCTGGAGCGGCTGCGCCGGATCCTGCACGACGGGCCGGAGCGGCGTACGCACGTGCTGGCCTGGTGGCGCGGTGTGGCGCGGATGCGGGCGGACCTGGGCGGCCCGGCGGCGCGCACCGACCAGATCGGGGCCTGGGTGGCGCTCGACACGCACGGCGGCGAGCTGGGCTCGTCGCTCTATCCGGGCACCGGCGGCCCGGACTGGTATCCCCGCCCGTGGCGTGGGCTCTTCTTCGACCGGGCGGTGCACCGCACCGGCCAAGTGATCATCCCCTATGGACCGTCGCGATGAGTCAACCGGTTCCCAGCGAGACGTACGCGGCGCAGGTGCGCAGGCTGGCCGACGTCAGCGCCCGCGTGCACGCCCAGCGGGAGGAGGCGCAGAGCTGGCACGAGCGGCAGTGCGCCGCCGCCGAGCGAGCCGTCGCCGAGGCGGAGGAGCAGGTGGAGCGGGCCGAACGCGAGCTGGCCGACGCCCGGGAGCTGCAGGAGCGGGTGGAGGCGGAGGCGGCGCACCTGTGGCAGCTGCTGCGTGAGCGGCTCGGCAGCGCCGGTCGCCGGCTCACCGGGCCGCCCGTGCCGACGGCCGGCGTCGACGCCGATCCGGTGCTGCTGCTGGGTCAGGTGCGCGAACTGCTCGACCGTACCCGCCAGCCGGGTGAGCTGCCCGGTTCGGCCAACCCGCTGCTCGCGGGCTGCGGGGTGGGCGGCGCGGTGCTGGCGTACGCCCTCGGCGCGGCGACCCGGGCGGCCGGAGCGGGCTACGGCGGCGACCTGGCGGTCGGGATGCCGGTGCTGGCGCTGATGGTGACGCTGCTCGGCCCGCTGGTCGGGCTGGTGCCGGCGAAGATGCTCGCCGACCGGCGCAACGCCGTGCTGGGTCCCCGCCCGATCACCGTGGTGCTGGGCGCCGGGCTGGCGGCCACCGTGCTCCTGCTCGTCGTCTTCCGCTGACCGGCGAGCAGCGGTCTGCCCGGTGCCGGGCCGCCGGACCGATCGGCCGGGCCCGGTGTCAGGCGGGGACGACCACCGCCTCGCGGAGCAGGCGGCGGGCCAGGACCAGCCGGTCGGCGTCGTCCGGCAGGCCGGGCAGGTCCCCGACCCGGCCGACCGCGCCGGTGAGCAGGGCGCGGACCGCCGGTTCGCACTGGGCGGGCAGCGTGACGGTCCGGTCGAACAACCGCAGCGCGACCCGGTCCGGGGCCTCGGCGACGAGCTGCCAGCGCAGCCCGGGACGCAGGGTCAGCCGGCTCTCCACGTCGAGGGCGTCGAGGGCGGCGGCCTGGGCGAGCGGGCGGATCGGCGCCGGCCGGGCGGCCGGCCAGGCACGCCGCCGCAACCGGTCGGCCAGCGCGGTCGGGTCGACCCGTAGCAGCCAGTCCCGCAGCGCCTCGACAGTCTCGGTGAGTTCCGGCTCGATGCTGTCGGGGTCGCAGACGTCGGTGCCCAGCGGCAGGCCGGCCCGCAACCGGCGGTCCTCGACGGCGAGCGCCAGCAGCTCCTCGACCAGCGCGTAGCGGGTGAGGGCGCGTACGCCGACGGTCAGGTGCAGCGAGGAGGACTCCTGCGCCTGCGCGCTGTGCAGCCAGCCGCGGGGCAGGTAGAGCGCGTCCCCGGGGGCGAGCACCACGTCGAGCGCGGCCGGTCCCTGCGCGGTGGCGGCCACCTCGTCGGCCCGGCCGCCCCAGGGCTGCTTCTCCAGCGGGTCGGGCAGCACCGGCGGGTGGATCCGCCAGTGCTTGCGGCCGTCGACCTGGAGGACGAAGACGTCGTGGGTGTCGTAGTGGGTGGCGAAGCCCTGGTTGCCGGCCGGGGTGAGGTAGGCGTTGACCTGCAACGGCTGGCCGAGCGCGAGACTCAGGTCGCGGGCGAAGTCGATCAGTGGCGGCCAGGTGCGGTGCAGGCCCTGCAGCACCAGGGTCGCGCCGGCGGCGTACTGCTCCAGCACCCGCTCGTCGAGCACCTGGTCGCCGATCTCGGCGCCGGCGCCGCCGCCGCCGGTCCAGCGCCCGGGCGGCACGAGTTCGCCGTCACGGGCGATGCGCAGGAAGGGGGTGCGCAGGCCGCGCCGGCTGAGCAGCTCGTCGGCGTCGGCGGGGCTGAACAGGTCGGTGAAGCCGGCCGGGTCGGGCAGCTCGTCGGCGCGGGAGAGCAGCGGGGTCTGACCCCAGTGCGCGGCGGCGAACTTCGCCGGTTCGACGGCCACGCACCGGGCGAGCGCCGCGGACGCGGTCAGGGGCTGCGCCGCCGGGCGGACGCGGCCGCCCGGCGGGTCGAGCTGCGTGGCGACCATCGCTCAGTGGGCGGGGCCGTCGGCGCCGCCGTCCTGCTTGCCGGGCGTCGCGCCACCGTCGGCGGGTCCCTCCGCCCCACCGTCGGCGCCGCCGTCCTGCTTGCCGGGCGTCGCGCCACCGTCGGCCGGTCCCTCCGCGCCCTGGTCCGCGCCCCGGTCCATGCCCCGTTCGACGCCCTGGTCGGCGCTGCCGTCCGCGCCGCCGTCCCGCTTGCCCGGCGTCGCGCCGCCGTCGGCGGGGCCCTCGTCGCCGCCGGCGCCCATGGTGGTCATGTCGTCGTCGCTGAGTGCCATCGGTGCTCCCTCGTGCCGGCCCCGCCGTACGCCGGGGTCTCTGTGCAGCGAGTGCTACCCCCACGCTCGCTTCCTAACCTCACGGTAGACGTCCGACATGAGGGACATAGGCGGTTCGGGGTCAGCGTCAGGCGGGCCGCCGTACGCCGGTCCGGGCGGCAGCGGGAGACGGCGACGGTGGCAGGATGGAGCGGACGAAGGTGCAGGAGGTGTCGATGACCGAGCCGGCGATGACCCCACTCGAACCGGTGACCGAGCAGTGGCAACGGGCGCTGGCCGTGGTGGCCCACCCCGACGACCTGGA
The DNA here is from genome assembly GCF_004348525.1 of Micromonospora sp. 15K316. Lineage (GTDB taxonomy): Bacteria > Actinomycetota > Actinomycetes > Mycobacteriales > Micromonosporaceae > Micromonospora. Next base: position 4,667 of record NZ_SMKG01000222.1, read on the forward strand.
GTTCGGCGCGGCGGCGGCCGTGGCGCGCTGGACGGGGCAGGGCAAGCAGGTCGTCTACTGCCTGGTCACCAGCGGCGAGGCCGGTATCGACGGGATGCCGCCGGCGCAGGCCCGCGAGGCCCGTGAGCGGGAGCAGCGGGCGTCGGCGGCGCTCGTCGGGGTCGACACCGTCGAGTTCCTCGGGCTTCCCGACGGGATCCTGGAGTACGGTGTGCCGCTGCGCCGGGCCGTCGCCGAGGTGGTGCGCCGGCACCGCCCGGAGATCGTCATCACGAACAACTTCCGCGACACCTGGGACGGCGCGTACGCGCTGAACCAGGCCGACCACATCGCCACCGGTCGGGCGGTGCTGGACGCCGTCCGCGACGCGGGCAACCGCTGGGTCTTCCCGGAGCAGCTGACCGACGGTCTGCGGCGGTGGAACGGGGTGCGGCAGGTCTGGGCCGCCACGTCGCCGCAGGCGAAGCACGGGGTGGACGTCACCGAGACCTTCGCGCGGGGAGTCGAGTCGCTGCGGGCACACGCGGCGTACCTGGCCGGGTTGGGTGACGGCGGCTTCGACCCCGAGGAGTTCCTGGAGGGGTACGCCCGGCCGGCCGGGACCCGGCTCGGGGTCCGCTTCGGTGTCGCGTTCGAGGTCTTCCCGCTGCAGCTCTGGTAGCCCGCCGATGATCCTGCTCGGCACCTCCGGCTGGCAGTACCGCGACTGGCGGGGCCGGTTCTACCCGGACGGGCTGCCGCAGCGGCTCTGGCTGGAGCACTTCGCCGAGCGGTTCGCCACGGTGGAGGTGAACAACGCCTTCTACCGGCTGCCGGAGCGGGACACGTTCGCCGCTTGGCGGGCCCGTACCCCCGACGATTTCTGCGTGGCGGTGAAGATGAGCCGCTACCTCACCCACGTCAAGCGCCTGCGGGAGCCGGCCGAACCGGTCGCCCGCTTCCTCGACCGGGCCACGGCGCTCGGCGACCGGCTCGGGCCGGTGCTGCTGCAACTGCCGCCCACCCTCGCGGTGGACGTGGCGCTGCTCGACGCCACCCTGCGCCGCTTCCCGCCGGACGTACGGGTGGCGGTGGAGCCACGACACGCCTCCTGGTGGGGCGCCGACACCCGCCGGGTGCTGGAGCGGCACCGGGCGGCGCTGGTCTGGGCGGACCGGCTCGGCCGGCCCGTCACACCGCTGTGGCGTACCGCCGACTTCGGCTACCTACGGCTGCACGAGGGGCGGGCCCACCCGCACCCGCGTTACGGCCGCGCCGCGCTGACGTCGTGGGTACGCCGGCTCGCCGACGCGTTCGACGAGGCGCCGGCGTACGTCTACTTCAACAACGACCCGGGCGGCGCGGCGATCGCCGACGCGGTCGCGTTCGCCGCCCTGTGCCGCCGGGACGGGCTCCCGGTCAGCCGCGTCGCGCCCCGGTGACCCGCCCGCCCCGGTCCGGGGCGGGCCGGGGCCCTGTCACGGCATCATCCGGGCGAGGTCGCGGGGCATGGTCTCCTTGACGTCATCCCACTCGCCCTGGGTGACGTGCCGGCGCAGGGTGTCGAGCACCACCTGCACGACCCGCTCGGTGCCGCCCGCCACGTCGTACGGGAAGCCCTGCCGCACCTCGTAGAGGAAGTCCTCCCGGTTCAGCTTCACCGGTACGTCGGACGGCTTCCACCCGTCGAAGTAGATGCCGCGGACGAGGATCGGCAACTGCTGCGCGAACTCGACGCTCTCCTGCACCGGCATCCGGTCCCGCAGCAGGTGCAGCACGGTCCGCAACGCGGCATAGGACTGGTTGCGCTGCGCCTTGGGCCAGCCGTAGGCGTCCTCGATGTCCTTCAGAATCAGGTTCGTCTTGTCCAGCGAGGACTCGACCGCCGATATGAACTGCTCAGCCATCTTCCCACCCCCGATCGTCGTTGACCCAGCGTCGGTCGTCGTCGCGCCGCGGCGGCCCCGCCGGGCCGGGCCGGGCTTGGACGGGGCTCCGTCGCCCCGCCTGCCGGGCGCCGCGCGGGTCGCGCGACCCGCCGACCACGTGCAGCACGGCCCCGCGTCGGGGATCCACCACCACCCGAGCCGTCATTCCCGGTCACCTCCTCGTGATGCGTGGGTCGGTCCACCGACCGCACGCGATCTCCACGGTGTCCTCCGGGAGGGTGAGCCGTCCTCACCCTCCCCGGGTGAGCCGGGCCGCGAGCGGCGTCAGTCGGCACCGAGCAGGCCGGCGAGGGTGGCCGCGTTGGTCTGCGCATAGTCCCGGTAGCAGTTGTTCATGAGCACGTGGGTCCGCTGGGCGGAGTCGGCCAGCTCGCGCAGCTTCGGCGCCCAGTCACGCAACTCCCGGTCGGAGTAGCGGTAGCCGAACTTCTCGTGGATGTCGGTGCTCGTCCACTTGTCGCTGTGCCCGTGGAACCGCACCACCGCGAGGTCCGCGGTGGCGGCCAGCACCGGCGGCACCGACGAGCGGTGCCCCTGGGGCATGTCCACGCAGACGTACGGCAGGCGGTGCTCGCGGAGGAACCCCACCGTCTCGTCCCGGTTGTCGCCGTCGAACCAGGAGGAGTGCCGGAACTCGAAGACCGGCCGCAGCGGCGCGCAGCGCTTCGCGACCTCCAGCAGGTACTGCTTGTTGTCCCGCTTGATGGTGAACCAGGGCGGGAACTGGAAGAGGAGCGCCCCGAGCTTCCCCGCTTCGACGAGCGGGTCGAGCGCCGAGAGGAAGCGCGTCCACACCTCCTCGTACGCCTGCGGGGCGAGGTCGTCGGGGTAGACGTTGCGCTTCTCGGTCTCCGGTCGCAGGTCCTTGTAGAGCGCGCTGACCCGGGTGGGGTGCCCGGTCAGCAGGCTGAACGCCTTGACGTTGAAGGTGAAGCCGGCCGGGGTGCGCTCGGCCCAGAGCCGCGCGGTGCGTTCCGCCGGCGGTGAGTAGTAGGTGGCGTCCACCTCGACCAGCGGGAACTGACGGGCGTAGTACGCGAGCCGCTTCTCCGGCGTGTCGGCGGTCCGCGGGTACCAGCCGGAGTCCAACAGCGTCCGGTCGGTCCAGGAGGCGGTGCCCACGAGGATGTCACCCATGGGTGAAGTTCACCGCGTCCCGGACCGACCGGCAACCACACGCTCTGGTCAGGCCGCCCGCCGCTCGCGGGTCTGCTTGCAGGTGACGCAGGTGGTGGCGGACGGGAAGATCTCCAACCGCTCCACGGGAATCGGCGCCGTGCAGCCCTCGCAGAAGCCGTAGGTGCCCTCTTCGAGCCGGGCGAGGGCGTGTTCGTACTGGGCGCGGCGGTCGAGGATCGTACGCAGCAGCGACTGGGCGGTGTCCCGCTCGGCGGTCTTGGTCCCGCTGTCGGCCTGGTCGTCGCCGGCGGTGTCGCCGACCTCGACCAGCCGCAGCACCTGGCTCTGCAGCACCGCCTGCTCGTACTCCGCGGACAGCTCGTCGTAGCGCGATTGGAGGGACAGCCGGATCTTGTCGGTCTCCGCCTCGGTTCGGCCCGTTCCTACCGTGTCGTGGACGAGCATGGCTGCCTGCCTTTCCTGGCCTCTGGTCAACCGGGGGCCCGGCGCACGGGGCCCCGGTCACGGTCGCGTCCGGTGCACGGGCGATCACCCGTGCTCTGTGAGCCGGGCGAATACCCACCGGATCCGGCGATCAAACCGGGGATTTTCCGGTCACCGGCGGTGGTTCGGGGCAGGCGCCACCCCGTCCCTCGGCGTCGGCCCGGGGCCCGCTCAGCCGGGTGCCGCGTATTCGACGAGGGCGGGGTGACGAGGGTCGTCCATGCGCACCACGACGTCGGCGAAGGAGGCCGGGGCCACTTCGGCGGCGTACCGGTCGAAGGCCGGCAGGGTCCACCGCAGCTCGGCGTCGGTGCGCCGGCGCAGCGCCGCCGGGGAGAGCAGCAGGTGAACGGTGACGTCGAGGGGCAGGCCGCCGCCGAGCAGCAGCGGACCGCTGACCAGCACCACACCGCCGGGCGGCAGTTCGACGTACCCCGCCCGGCTGGCGCGGTCGGCCGTGGCGTCCCAGAGCGACGGCAGCAGGCGGCCGGAGCCGTCCGGAGCGGCCGGGTCGAGCACCTCCCGGCGCAACCCGGCCTCGTCCAACCAACCCTCGTAGTAGGCGTCCGGGTTGGTCCGGCCGTGTTCGAGGCGGACGGACGCGGGGCGCAGGAAGTTCTCGGCGCGTACGTGCAGCACCGGGCGACCCCGCGCGCGCAGCGGATCGACGAGCGCGGCGGCCAGCTCCTCCGGCCGGGCGGCGTCCGGGCCGTCGACACCCACGCGCAGCCGCCCGGGCGCTGCGGTGGCGGCCTGCTCGGCGAGGCGGTCGGCCAGCTCGGTGACGAGCAGTTCGGGCGAGATGGGTCGGATGCGCACGCGACCATCCTGCCTGGCGGCCGCCGGGTCAGCCGCTGCGGTCGAGGGTGACCCGGGCGTCGTCGGCGAGCCGGTAGCCGACGCCGTAGACCGTGGTGACCAGCGGTACGTCCACGCCGACCTTGCCGCGCAGCCGGCGGACGTGCACGTCGACGGTGCGGACGCCGGCGTGCTCGTAGCCCCAGACGGCGTTGAGCAGTTGCAGCCGGGTGAAGACCCGGCGGGGGTGGGCGACGAGGTGCAGCAGCAGGTCGAACTCGAGACGGGTCAGCGGCAGCGGCTCGCCGTCGCGCAGCACCGAGCGGGACGAGGCGAGGATGTGCAGGGTGGGGACGGCGGCGGCGAGCGAGCGGGACGCCGCCCGGTTGGCCGGCACGTCGGCCCGCCGCTCGACGGTGGGGGCGGGCACGGTCACGACGCATTCGCCCTGCTCGATCAGCTCGCGGGCGGCGTCGAGCAGTCGCCGGGCCGGCGGGGTCAGCGACTCCTCGCACGTCAGCGGGATGGAGAGGGTGACGGTGAGCACCGGCGCGGGCGTGTTCGCCGGGCGGCGTTGACCGCCGGGGGGCCGGCCGGGTACCGCGGGTTGAGCAGTGTGCCATCCGGCGCGCGACGAGGCGGGGCTGACCGACATGGTCCTCCTTGGCTGGTCGGGGATCTCCCCACGGCCCGGGACGCCGCTTTATCGATGCTTCCCGGCACCCGTGCGAGGGTCAAGAGGCCGCTACGTTGCATGAATGTGACATTTGACGAACACATCGGAGCCGGATGCTCGCTCTGCGTACGAGGTTTGATGATTACAGCAGAGTCGCCCGGATGACCCGTTACGGGGGGTCCCCGCCGGGTTCACATTCGACTCGCACGCCCTGCCGGGGCGGAGGGCGCCGCTCCGGGCACGCTCCCAAAGGGACTCGGGCACCGCGGCAACGGATCGTCGCCCGCCACCCCGGCGTCACATCGGCGCGACGGCGGCGGCGACCGTGGCGGGACGGGTCGGGGTCAGCGTCCCGGCTCGACGGCGATCCCGGCGTCAGCC
>NZ_SMKG01000223.1 GCF_004348525.1 Micromonospora sp. 15K316
GTGGGTGGGTCAGCGGCGGGTCGCCGGTTCGGCGGCCGGCACGGCGGGCACGCCGACGCCGACCGTCGCCCGCCGGCGCCGGCCGATCAGGCCCTGCGACACGGCGACGCCGAACAGCACGACCAGCGCGCCAACGGGCTGGTGCCAGTTCATTCGCTCGCCGAGGGCCAGGGCGCCGATCAGCACCGCGAAGACCGGGATCAGGTAGGTCACGGTGGAGGCCGTGCTCGCCCCGGCGACCCGGATGTTGCGCATGTTGATGACGAAGGCGAGGCCGGTGCCGAGCGCACCGAGCGCCAGCACGCTGGCCACCACACGCGGCGCCAGCTCGGTCGGCAGCGGGGGCGCCCCGGCCACCAGCGGCGTGACGATCGCCAGCTGCACGGTGGCGAGCACCAGCTGCGCCGCGGAGAGCGAGAGGCCGGAGTGGGTGGTGCCCGCCACGAACCGCTTCTGGTAGGGGATGGCGACGCCGTAGCAGGCGGCCGCGCCGAAGCACATCAGCTGGCCGGCGAAGTGCGCGCCGCCGACGCCCTCCCAGACGCCGAGCACCACGAGCACGCCGGCGAAGCCGAGGGCGAGACCGACCGCGCGGCGCGTGGTGAGCCGCTCGGTGCGGAAAACCAGCACCGCCAGCGGCAGGACGATCAGCGGCGTCGTCGCGTTCCAGATGCCCGCGAGCATCGACTCGACCCGCTGCTCGCCGTAGCCGAAGAGGGTGAACGGGACGGACACGCCGAAGGCGGCGACCACGAAGAGGTGCGCCCAGACGCGCGGCTCCCGGGGCAGCCGGTCGCGCAGCACGGCGAGCACGACGAGCAGGGTGAGGGCTCCGGTGACGACCCGGTAGAGGGTCAGCTGGAGCGGGTGGAGCTCCTCGACCCCGACCTTGATGAAGAGGAAGCTCGACCCCCAGATCGCGGCCAGGGCGAGGAAGCCGGGCAGCCAACTGCGGAGCGCCGGCCGGTCAGGAGTGAAGTGGTCCGTCACCCCTGACACTCTGCCGAAGGCGTACGACAATGTCGCGCTACTTTCGGACAACGTGTTCGAACTCCCTTCCCGATCGACGTCGATCCGCCGGACCTGCTGCCCTGAACTCGGCAAACGTGCTCGACAGCGGGCGGGACCGGTCACGTAGGGTCGCGGGGTGGGACGAATCGACGAACTCGCGAACCGCTACGTGGCCGAATGGGCGCCACTGAGCCCGACCGGGGCCACCTACGTCGGCATCGCCGGCTACGACGACAAGCTCGACGACCTGACGCCCGACGGGTACGCGGCCCGGGCCGACCTGACCCGCCGCACCCTGGCCGACCTTGACGTGACCGAGCCGGAGACCGAGGCGGAACGGACCGCCAAGGAGGCCATGCAGGAGCGGCTCGGTCTCGACCTCGCCCGGCACGAGGCGGGCGAGACGACCAGCGAGGTCAACGTGATCGCCAGCGGGCTGCACGACCTCCGCATGGTCTTCGACCTCATGCCCAGTGAGGGCGCGGACGCCCAGGCGAACATCGCGGCCCGGCTCAACGGCTTCGCGGCCGCTCTGGACGGCTACAAGACCACGCTGCGTGAGGCGGCCGCCGCCGGGCGCGTCAGCTCCCGGGTGCAGCTGGTCGAGGTGGCCAAGCAGTGCGACACCTGGGTCGACCCGAGCGGCGACAACTTCTTCCACGGTCTGGTCGAGCGGCTGGGCGCGGACGGCACGGTCGGCGCGGAGCTGCGCCGGGGCGCGGCGGCGGCCACCGCGGCGACCGCCGAGTTCGGCCAGTTCCTGCGCAGCGAGCTGGCCCCGAAGGGGCGGGACAAGCAGGCCGCCGGCCGGGAGCGCTACGAGCTGGCCTCGCAGTACTTCCTCGGCGCGAAGATCGACCTGGACGAGACGTACGCCTGGGGCTTCGCGGAGCTGGCCCGCCTGGAGAGCGAGATGCGGGCGGTGGCCGCGCGGATCGTCGGTCCGGGCGCGACAGTCGACGAGGCGGTGGCGAAGCTGGACGCCGACCCGGCGCGGACCATCCAGGGCAAGGAGGCGTTCCGCGACTGGATGCAGGCGCTCGCCGACAAGGCGATCAGCGAGTTGCACGGCACCCACTTCGACATTCCGGAGCAGGTACGCCGGATCGAGTGCTGCCTCGCCCCGACCAGCGACGGCGCCATCTACTACACCGGGCCGAGCGAGGACTTCTCCCGCCCGGGACGGATGTGGTGGGCGGTGCCGCAGGGCATCACCGACTTCTCCACCTGGCGGGAGGTGACCACGGTCTACCACGAGGGCGTGCCGGGTCACCACCTCCAGGTGGCGCAGACCGCCGTCCGGGCCGACCTGCTCAACCGCTGGCAGCGGCTGCTCTGCTGGGTCTCCGGGCACGGCGAGGGCTGGGCGCTCTACTCCGAGCGGCTGATGGACGAGCTGGGTTACCTGGAGGATCCGGGCGACAAGCTCGGCATGCTCGACGGGCAGGCGATGCGCGCCGCCCGCGTCATCGTCGACATCGGCATGCACCTGGAGCTGGAGATCCCCCGCGACAACCCGTTCGGATTCCACCCGGGTGAGCGGTGGACGCCGGAGCTGGGCTGGGAGTTCATGCGGGCGCACTGCCGGGTGCCGGACGAGAACCTGCGGTTCGAGTTGAACCGCTACCTGGGCTGGCCGGGGCAGGCGCCGTCGTACAAGGTGGGCGAGCGGATCTGGCTCCAGGCCCGGGACGAGGCGAAGGCCCGCAAGGGCGCCGACTTCGACCTCAAGGAGTTCCACCGGCAGGCGCTCGACCTGGGCGCGCTCGGGCTGGACCCGCTGCGCCGGGCGCTCGCCCGGCTCTGACCACCGCTGGTCATGGACGGGCCGGGGAGCCGCGGAAGCCGCTCCCCGGCCGTCGCCCGCGTCAGGCCAGGTCGATGTGCAGGGGGCCGCGGGTGTTCGCGGTCAGCGTGTCGCAGTCGATGTACGCCAGGTCGATCTCGACGTCGGTGAAGGTGATGGGCACCGGCGAGGTGACAGGTATCCCGTCCGGGAAGGGCAGGTCCGGGGTGAGCGTGACCTTCACGCCGGCGAGCCGGCCGACGTACCGGGTGGCGTAGAAGGCCACGTCGCCCCTCACGACCAGCTGCTCGGTGACGTACCGGACCGTCTTCCCCTGCGGGCCGCCCACCTTCAGGACGAAGTCGTTCGTGACGGCCTTCTCCATGGTGAACATGAGCGTCCTGAGCTTGCCGTCAGCGGTGTCCAGCTCGGCGATCCCCGCGAAGTGCAGGCCGGTCATGGTCTGCTTCGAACCGGTGAGCTTCCCGGGCTTGGCGGCGACGATCGGCACGTCCGAGTCGGTGCTGACCCGGGGCAGCGGCTTGCCGACCTGAACCGGCTTCGGCCTGCCCGGGGTCGGCTTCCCACACGTGTCCCGGGCCGGCTTGCCCGGCTTCGACGAGGTGCCCGGCCGTGGCTCGCCGCCACCGGGCGGCGTCGAGGTGGCCGCGGCGTCGCCACCGGGTCGCGTCGTGGTCGACGCGGGCGTCTCGTTGCCGTCGTCCGCGTCGTCCCCGGTGAGCAGGCCGGTGATCCCGTCGACGATGTCGGTCAGCAGGTTGCCGTCGTCGTCCGACGGCTCGTCCGGGGTGGGCGTGCCGCTCGACGCCGACGGGCTCGGCGAGTTCGGCGTGGTCGGCTTCGCTGTCGGTGTCGCGGTCACCGTCGGCCTCGGACATCCCGGGGCGGCGACCGCCGGCTCGACAGGCCGGAACCCGACCAGCCCGGCCGCGGCGGACACCGTCACGACGAGCAGGATCGCGTACGTCTTCGGATCCCGGTGCCGACCGTGGGCCGGTGGCTGCGGGTCGACGTCGGGCAGTTCCCGCGTGTCCTCCGTCCCGCTCCTCGCGGTCGGCTCGGCGGGCGCCGGCTCACGCAGCGGGTTACGCGGCGGTGGCGGCACGTCGGCGAGGACGCCGGTCGGCTCCTCGGCCCGCTGTCGCGGCATCAGCTCGTCCACGCGCGCGGCGTCGTCGCCGGCCGATTCCGCGCTCTCCTCCCCGGACTCCTCGTCGGCGCCCGTGGTTGCGGGCGGCTCCTCGGTCTTCCTCGGCGCCGGTGTTCTGCTCGGTACCCAGGCGAAGCCGAGCGCGCTGCCGACCATGCCGAGCAGCAGGCCGAGGAAGAAGCCGCCGAGGTTCACCCCGATCAGCGAGTAGACGGCGGTCACCGCCGTGACCACGGCGTAGAAGGTCCGCTGTGCCGGGCTGAACCAGAAGAGCAGTCCGCAGGTGAAGAGGATGGCGGGGATCAACCAGGTCAGGAAGCCGGTCGGCCCCATCTTGAAGACGAGGCCGTTGAGGCTCATCTGGGTACTGCCGAAGATCACCAGGCCGGCCAGCATGGTGAAGAGACCGCCCCAGAACGGCCGCTGCCGCCGCCAACGGCGGAATCCGCGCCACGCCCGGCCCGGCCAGCCGGACGGGCCGGTACGGGCTTCTTGCGACTCGGCGGTTGTCACGTGCTCCTCCTGGCGCTGCTGACGGGGTGGGACATGAGCGAGGCCCGTGGAGGGCGCCCTCCACGGGCCTCGGCGTCAGATCACTTGGGGTCGGGGAAGCACTCCTTGGCCTGTTCGCCCACGTTGACCTTGAGCTTCAGTCCGTTGAGGGTGAAGGTGCCGGCGCTGGTGGAGCGGGCCACCTGCCGGAGGTCCTTGATGACCACCTTGTCGGCGCTCTGCCCGAAGGACTTCGGCAGGGCGTGCTCGTTAAGGTCGGTCGCGTCACGGCCGATCTGGATGTTGGTGAAGGTGGCGTCGCCCTCGAGGGAGTCCATGTCGATCAGCAGGCCCTTGGCCGTCGCCGGCTTCCCACCGCCGCCGGCGTTGATGGTGAGCACGATCTTCAGGCCCGGAACGCTGGCGTTGACGGACTGGCAGAGGTCGTAGAGCTTGGCGTCGGCGATCTCGGACACCGCCACCGGGTGGATGGTGCCGTTCTTCTCCTTGGCCATCCCGCCGTACTGCTCGAAGCCCTCGCCGACCAGGCGCGACGCACCGACCTTGAAGGTCTGGCCGGACACGTCGAACGAGGCGGCGATGGCTCCGTTCGCCATGCCGAGGATGATGCCGCCGGCGACCGCGGTCGCCGGAACCATCATGGCGGCGAAGCGGCGCCACCGGGTACCGCCGTTGGGTTGGCGGTCTTCGGATTCACTCACGGGGTCCTCCTCGACGGGAATGTCGTCACGAGCCAGGGACGTGACTCGGACAGGGAGAGCAAGGCGCTGCGGGCCGTTGCCGACGGGCGGCGCAGTACGCGGATGGATGCTCTCGCGAAGCGACCTAGCTCACAAGACCCTTGCTACTGACCGGTAACCCGAGCGTGATAGGGAGTTCCCCGGGCCTCACGAAGCGTTGATGGCGCACCGCGTACCGCCGTGCGACAAAGAGCTCATATCTGGATCAGATGGTCGGCAAATTTCACGTGCGGTAGCCGAAGCCTATGCAAATCACAGTTCGGTAACGAACAGCTGTCAATGCGCTGGGGATACCGGCCTCCCCGCCGTACGGGTGGCCCGTGTGGACGTACGGGTCAGGCGGTCCGGCCGGTGGCGAGCCACGAACCGAGCAGATGACTGTCGATCGAGTCCACCCGGCCGAGCCACCCGGCGGCGGCCCGCATCTCCAGTTCGTCCCTCGTGAACCAGCACGCCTCGAGGAGTTCGACGCCGTCCACCTTGACCTCCACCGACGCGGCAGTGGCGCGGAAGGCGACCATCAGGCCGGCCGGGAACGGCCACGCCTGCGAACCCTGGTACGCGAGGTCGGTCACCTCGACGCCGACCTCCTCGGCCATCTCCCGGCGCACCGCGTCCTCCAGGCTCTCGCCCACCTCGACGAACCCGGCGAGAGTCGAGTACGACCCCTCCGCCGCGCCCGCGTGTCGGGCCAGCAGGCAGCGGTCGGCATCAGGGGACTGGACCAGCACGATCACCGCCGGCTCGATGCGCGGGAAGAGCAACCGACCGCACTCCGCCCCCGAGCACACCCGCACGTGCCCGCCGCCACCGGCCGTGGCGACGGCACCGCAACTCCCGCACCAGCGCTGCTGCCGGTGCCAGTAGAAGAGCCCCCGCGCGTACGCCTGCGCAGCCGCCTCCGCCGGGGCGAGGTGACCGGCCAGCTTCCGCACGTCCACCGTCGACACCGCACCGGTCAGCGCGAGCCCGTCCGCCTCCGAGTGCTCGCTGAGATCGGCGCCGAAGACCGCCACGCCCCCGTCGAGGCCGAGGAAGACCGTCTCGTCCGCGGCGGCGAGCACCCGCGCCGCGTCGACGCCGTTGAGCCGCACCGGAACGTTCTCGGCGGTCACCAGGCAACGGTCACGCCAGAGCGGCAGCACGACGCTGCGCTCGTCGGCCCGCAGCGCCGCCATCCGGTCGCCGTCGGCACGCAGCGCCCCCGCCCGATCGAGCCACCCGCCGCCGTACGCGAACACTCCGTCGTCGATCCGCACCCCGCCACGTTGCCACGTCCGGTCGGCCGTCACCAGGACCGCATGGTCGCCGGGCTGCTCCGCACCGGGGTGTCACCGTGGTCGGCCTGTCCGCGTCCGGGCGTGGCGAGGTGGACGCGGGCGCCGCTTCCGCCGGAACCAGGCCCGGAGCTCGTCGGAGATCCCGCGACGGGCGCCCGCGAAACGAGCGGAAACGCCCGACACGCCGGCGACACGCCGTGCAGAACGGGTCCGACGACGACTGCCCGCCCACCCGGACGTTGGTTACCGTAGGTGTCCGTTCGGGGAAGGCCCCCGGGGACACGGTCGCGATCGAGGTTGCTGTGACGCTGTACGGCGAGAAACGTCCACCCGCCGACGACCGTCCCACCGTCCAGGTCACCGCGGTCACCTGGCCCGTCGCGGAGTCCGAAGCGACCACGCCGCCCGCGCCGCGCCGCCGACCCCGGGTCCGGCTGCTGGTCACGGCCGGCACCGCCGCCGCCGTGCTCGCCGCGGCGGGGGGCGTCGGCGCCTACGCGTACGCCGGTGACGTTCCGCGCGGCACCACAGTGCTCGGAACGGAGCTGGGCGGTCGCACTCGCGCGGACGCCGCCCGGGAACTCCGGGCCGAGCTGGACCGGCGTGCCGCCGAGCTCGCCGAACCCCTCACCGTGCGGGTGGGGGAGCGGAGCTTCCAGATCGTGCCCGCCGAGGTCGGCCTGACGGTCGACGTGGCGGCGACCGTGGCGGCCGCGGCCGAGGCCCAGGCGCACCCGGTGAGCCGCCTGGTCGGCTCCCGGTCCGTGCAGCCCGTGGTGTCGGTCGACGTCGACCGGCTGCACGCCGCCCTGCAGAAGGTGGCCGGCGACCAGGGCCGGAAAATGACCATGCCGGCCATCACGTACGCCGGGACGACCCCGAAGGCGGTGCACCCGAAGCCCGGCCTGGCGCTCGACCCGCAGCGTTCCGCCGAGGCGGTCCGGGCCGGTTGGCTCGCCGGCGAGCCGGTGACCGTGCCGCTGGTGGAGTCGCACCCGGCCACCACCGCCGACGAGGTGGACCGGCTGGTGGCGGAGCTGGCCCGCCCGGCGGTCGCCGCACCGGTCACGCTCACCACCGACAAGGGCTCGCTGACCATCCCGCCGAAGGCGATCGCCAAGAGCCTGCGGTTCACGGCGGACCGGACCGGCGAGCTGACCGCGCGGGTCGACGTGAAGCGGCTGCGCGCCGCGCTCGGTGACGACCTGTCGTCCATCGAGGTGTCGCCGAGGGACGCCCGGATGGCCGTGACGGCCGGCCGACCGAAGGTGGTGGACCCGGGGCGGCCCGGTCGGCAGCTGGAGAGCGCCGGCCTCGCCCGGGACCTGCTCGCCGTCCTGCCGAAGGCGGACGGACGCGAGGTGACCGGGACGCTGGCGGCGGCGCAGCCGGAGCTGACGGCGGAGAAGCTGGGCGGCCTGGGCATCAAGGAGAAGGTCTCCTCGTTCACCACCCGGTTCACCGGCGGCCTGTCGTCGCCGCGCAGCCACAACATCGTCACCGTCGCCCGGGAGGTCGACGGCGCGGTCGTGCTGCCCGGTGAGACGTTCTCGCTGAACGGGCACACCGGCGAACGCGGTTACGCGCAGGGCTACCGGGACGCACCGATCATTCTCGACGGCAAGCTGGTGCCCGGTGTCGGCGGCGGCATCTCGCAGTTCACCACCACGATCTTCAACGCCACCTACTACGCGGGCCTGGAGGACGTCGAGCACAAGCCGCACTCGTACTGGTTCTCCCGGTACCCGGCGGTCATCGAGTCGACCATCTTCTGGCCGCACCTGGACTTCAAGTTCCGCAACAACACCGAGTACGGCCTGCTGATCGACACCTCGTACACGTCCAGCACGGTCACGGTGTCGATCTGGAGCACCAAGATCTACGACAGCGTCAAGACGGAGTACGGCCCGCGCCGCGACATCACCAGGCCGAAGACCATCTACCTGGAGCCGGGGCCCTCCTGCATCCCGAGCAGCGGCATCAACGGCTTCGCCCAGGACGCCTTCCGCGTCATCCGCAAGGACGGCAAGGTCGTCAAGCGGGAGAAGTTCAGCTGGCGTTACGACGCCGAGCCACGCTACATCTGCGGCCAGGAGCCCTGACGACCGCCGCTTCCCGGCGCCGTGTGGCCCGCTGCGGCAGGCCGTTCCAGGTCAGCCGTGGGACCGGTTCGCCGGGGCGTACCCGGTTCAGCGCCGCGCCTCGGCCAGCCCCTGCCGTACGCCGTCCGCATCCCGATCGGCCAGGTAGATCGGTGTGCCGGGCTGCTGTCGCCAGCTGTCGTCGAGGCCGCCGCCGTCGACCGGGTCGAACCCGATCGCGTCGACCAGGTCCATCACCACTCGCTTGGCGTCGGGGTCGTCGCCGGCCACCGGCAGGGCGATCCGGCCGGGGGTGCCGGGTGGGCTTCCGTTCTCCAGCAAGTGTTGGGCGGCGATGGTGTTGAACGCCTTGACCAGCCGCGCGGCGGGGAAGTGCTCGGCCGTCCATCGGCTGGAGGTGGTGCCGTTCATCAGCTCCGGGATGTCGCCGTCCCGGTCCGGGTAGTAGTTGTCGGCGTCGACCACGACCTTCCCGGCGAGGAGCTCACCCGGGAGGTCGGGGACGGCCATCAGCGGTACGGCGACCATCACCAGGTCGGAGTGTTGGATCGCTTCCTCGACCGTGCCGGTTTCCGCGCCGGTCTCGCCGCCCAGCGATCGCAGCGTCTGGGGGCCACGAGAGTTCGCGACGGTGACGTCGTGCCCCACCGCGGTCAGCCTGCGTGTCAGGTTGCCGCCGATGTGGCCGGAGCCGATGACGCCGATCTTCATGGCCGCTCCTTCGGTCGTCGAGACGAGTCCGCACTCGACGCTACCGACGGCGGGCCGGCGTTTCGGGAAATCAACGGACGACGTCCGTCCCGTGCCCGAAAATAGGGGCGGAAACGCGTTCAGGGCCACCCGGAACGGGTGACCCTGAACGGAAAGAATGTCCGGCGGTGTCCTACTCTCCCACACCCTCCCGAGTGCAGTACCATCGGCGCTGGAGGGCTTAGCTTCCGGGTTCGGAATGTAACCGGGCGTTTCCCCTCCGCCATGACCGCCGTAACTCTAT